>JBKJKM010000033.1:0-20303 GCA_046597375.1 Acidimicrobiales bacterium
CCCTTACGACTACGCCGCGCTGGAACCGCACTTGTCCGCGCGCATCGTCGAGCTGCACCACGACAAGCACCACGCCGCCTACGTGAAGGGCGCCAACACGGCGTTGGAGAAGCTGGACGAGCTTCATGCCACGGACGACTTCGCCACGATCACCCAAGTCGAGAAGAACCTCGCCTTCCACCTCTCGGGCCATGTGCTTCACTCGGTCTTTTGGACCAACCTCTCGCCGGACGGGGGCGAGCCGGCCGGTGCGATCAAGGAAGCGCTCGAATCCACCTTTGGCGGCTACGACGCCTTCCGACGTCACATGACCGAGGCGGCCGCCACCGTCCAGGGATCGGGTTGGGCGGTCGCATCCTGGGAGCCGACCGCCGGCCGCCTCGTCGTGCAACAGGTGTACGACCACCAAGGCAATCACGGCCAAGGAACGATCCCGCTGCTCGCCATCGACGCCTGGGAACACGCCTACTACCTCCAGTACCAGAACGAAAAAGCGTCGTTCTTCGATGCGATCTGGAACGTCGTCAACTGGGCCGACGTCGAGCGGCGCCTTCAAGCGGCCCGCAAGATCGATCTCCTCGCTCCCTGATTGATGCCGGTGAGAGCCGCGCAACGCGACCTATCCAGTCGCTCGACGTATCAGCCGGGCTGCTAACACGGGCGCTATCAAGTTCCAGACCAAGAAACCCGTCGACGTTGTCACCCAGACGATCACCTTCGGCGCAAACTCCACGTCCGGCTGGCATGCGCATCCCGGTGTCGTGATGGTGAGCGTCACCACCGGTGCATTGAGGCACTATGCCAGCGACTGCGTCGCCTGTGGTCGTCGCGACCGAGGAACGTCTCGTCGAGCTCCGCTTCGGCGGCGCCCGAGACCGGGCCGTAGGTGCCGTCGAGGGTGAAGTGGGTCACGCCGGTCCAGGTGCCCGACCCAACGGCCGTTGACAGGCTCGTCGCGACGCTTCGCGGTCCCAGGTGGAGCGAGCAACATCAGCTGAACGACCGCAGCTGCGGCGATGTAGCAGATTCGGGTCGACGCCGGGATCGAAAACGTCATGAGGCCGAGTGTCGGGCGTGGCCTCTCGATAGACATCGCTCGGGTGGCATCTTCGGCGAATATGCCATCTGGCAGATGTTCGGACCGCCGGCGCAGTCGAACGTGGCGCCATGCCCACATCCCGAACCCGTCTGACACAGTCGCGAGACATGGTCGAAAACGTGGCCCAGCGCGAGGGTGCCGGTCGGCTCCCGACGGGAACAGTCACGTTCCTGCTCACCGATCTGGAGGGTTCCACGTTGCTCTGGGAGGGCGGCGGCGACGTCGCCGCCCTCTCGATTGCCCGCCACTACCAGCTGCTCGAGGCCGCCGTGGCGCTCCACGGTGGGGTCCGGCCTGTCGAGCAGGGCGAGGGCGACAGTGTCGTAGCGGCATTCACGACCCCGTCCGACGCGCTTGCAGCGGCACTCGACGTGCAGCGCGCCTTTGCCGAGGAGGCGTGGCCCGAAGGCCGCGACCTGCGAGTGCGCATTGCGCTGCACACCGGCGAAGCCCAGCTCCGAGACGAAGCGAACTACTTCGGGCCGACGATCATCCGCTGCGCGCGGTTGCGCTCGATTGCATACGGGGCTCAAACCGTCCTTTCCGACGCCACCCATGAACTTCTCGTGGACCACCGGCCGCCTGGTCTCACGTTCCGAGATCTGGGAGTGCATCGGCTCAAGGATCTCGGCCGTCCCGAACAGGTGTGGCAGTTGTGTCACGCGGATCTGGTGAACGACTTTCCACCCCTGCGGTCTCTCGACGCGCTCCCGAACAACTTGCCGGCGCAACTCTCGACCTTCATTGGCCGCGACGACGAGCTTGCGCAGTTGGGCGAAGCGCTGCAGCGCAGCCGTCTCGTGACACTGACGGGCTCCGGCGGATGCGGCAAGACGCGGCTCGCGCTGCAGGCTGCCGCGGAAGTCGCCGACCGTCACGACGGCGGCGTCTGGTGGGTCGAACTCGCCCCCGTGTCGCGTCCCGAGCTGGTCCCACAAGCGGTCGCCTTGGCGCTGGGCCTGCGCGAGGAGCACGATCGGCCACTCGAGGAAATGCTGGCGGACCAGCTCAACGGGCTCAACACACTGTTGATCCTCGACAACTGCGAACAGGTTCTCGACGCCACGGCGCGCCTCGTCGAAGGCTTGCTCACTGCGGTCCCCGGATTGCGCGTCGTGGCGACGAGCCGCGAGCCGCTCGGGATTCCGAGTGAACTGGGATGGCGCGTCCCCTCGTTGGCCGCCGCATCGGCGGTGCGTCTGTTCGTCGCTCGCGCACAACAGGTGAGGCCGACCTACGCGCCCACGCCTGACGAGATCGCTGTGTTCGCGCAGATATGCGAACGCCTCGACGGGATCCCGCTCGCCATCGAACTGGCCGCGGCAAGAATCCGAATGATGAGCCCGGCGCGGATCGCGTCCGGTCTCGACGACCGCTTCCGCCTGCTCACAGGGGGCAGCCGCACGGTGATGCCACGTCAGCAGACTCTCGAGGCGTCGGTCTCGTGGAGTCACGACCTTCTCGACGACCTCGAGCGCGCTCTCGTGCGTCGGCTCGCAGTGTTTGCGGGCGGATTCACCCTCGACGCCGCTGAGGCCGTCGGTGCCGACGAGATGATCGACGAGTACGCCGTGCTCGATCTTCTCAGTCGCCTGGTCGACAAGTCGTTGGTGCAAGTGGACCACGACGCGACCGAGACCCGGTACCGGCTACTCGAGACCATTCGCCAATACCTGAGCGAGCGCCTGGTCGAGTCCGGCGAGAGCGACGAGACCCGGCACCGCCACCTTGCGCACTACCTCGAAGTTGCCGAGCGCGCCGAGCCCGAGCTCGTGGCGGTCGACGGGCCTGCTTGGCTGCAACGCCTGGAACAAGATCACGACAATCTCCGCAGCGCGCTGGAGTGGGCGGCCGGCACGCACCAGGACGAGCCGCTTTTGCGAATGGTGACGGCGCTGACGCTGTTCTGGGAGCTCCGCGGCCATCTCGCCAACGGCGGTCGGTGGTTCGCCAGGGCGCTCGCCGCCGTCGATGGGAACGAGCCGACAGCACTCCACGCTCGAGCGCTGTGGGGGGCTGCGCATGTGGCGCTGTATGGAGACGACTTCGAGACGGCGGTTCAGCGCGCTCCCGAGGCGCTTGCCATGGCTGAGGCGACGCGCGATGAGTGGGCGATGGCCCGCGCCCTCAACACCATCGGCTACCTCCAGCTGCAGTCAGAACCCGAGCCGGCGCGGGTTGCCCTTCGCCAGAGCGTCGAGCTGGGTCGGCGGATCGGCGACGAGTGGGCGGTGGCCGACGGTTTGAAAATGATCTCCGTGGCGTGGATCTTCCAAGAGAACCACGAGGCCGCCCGCCAGGCCCTCGAAGACCTGTTGCGGGTGGCCAATCGACTTGGCAACGAGTTCTTCATCGCCTGGTACCACGCCGGCGTCGGTCTCCTCGAGCTCCATGAGGGCGACTTCGACGCCGCGACGCGGGAGCTCGGGCTGTCGATCGCGCATTGCGACCGCGTCGGCGATCCCGCCACCCGAGGTCTTGCGATCTCTTGGCTGGGCCAGCTCGAGGGACTTTCCGGTGATCGTGCCGCCGCCGGCGAGCGTTTGGAGGGATTGTTGACGCGGGCGGGAGCGTCGGGCGGTGGAATCGCCGTTCCCGATGCGGTGGTGCAGTTGGCGACGCTCGCCGTCGGGGATGGCGACACGGAGACGGCGCGTGGGCTGGCGCAGCCGCTCGTTGACACGATGCGCGAGCTCGGCATGCCCCTGTATCAGTCGTGGGCGCAGTCGATTCTTGGCGCGGCACTCCACATGGCCGGAGACGCCGTCACCGCCCGCGCCACGCTTGAAGAGGCAAAGTCGGCGGCGCAGTCGCTCGAGAACCCGTGGCTCATCGCGATGGCCGACCACTGGCTCGGAAACGTTGCTCGAGGCGCGGGCGAGACGAGTCGGGCGGAGCAGCTCCACCATGAAGCGCTCGAACTTCGGCACCGCAGGAACCTGCGGCCGGGCATCGTCGACTCCCTCGAAGCGCTCGCCGCGATCGCCTCCGACCAGGACAGCCCGACCGAGGCGGCCCGACTGTTCGGTGCAGCCGATGCCCTGCGCCGCTCGATCGGCGTGGCCCGTTGGCCTGCGGAGCAGGCCGGTTACGCCGACGATGTCGCCCGAGCTCGAGCGCAGCTCGGCGACGATGAGTTCGACGCCGCGTGGAGGCAAGGTGCCGCGCTCCTCATCGAAGACGCTATCGAGTACGTGTCCCGCGCCCGGGGTGAGCGCAAGCGGCCCTCCGCCGGCTGGGAGAGCCTCACTCCGACCGAGGACCGCGTCGTCGCCCTCGTCGCCGAAGGTCTCACCAACCCCCAGATCGCCGAGCGGCTTTTCATCGCCCGCGGCACCGTCAAAGTGCACCTCGGACACATCTTCACCAAGCTCGCCGTGTCGACGCGAGCAGAGCTCGCGGCCGAAGCCACCCGGCGCGCGGTGAGAGCGGAGTGACCACGCCCCTCTCAGGTCACGTGGACGGATCGATGACTACGATCGATGGTGCCGAGATCGCAAGTATCGGCTTGCTCGAGGCGAGGCGGCGGATTCTCCGGCGCGCGAGAACGACAGGGGCGGCGTCGTGAGTACGGAGACGAACAAGGACTTGGTCCTCAGGTTCATCGAGGAAGTCGTCAACGGCAGGCGTCTGGAACTCGTGGACGAGATGCTTGCGGAGAACTTTGCACTGCCTCCGAACGATGCAGACGCTCTTACCCGCGATGGCTTCCGGGACGTCCTCGCCTACTACTTCGCCGCCTTTTCGGACCTGCATTACATAGTCGAGGAGGTCGTCGCCGAGGGGGACACGGTTGTCACCAGGCTGAAGATGCGAGGAACGCAAGACGGGGAGTACGACGGCCAGTCAGCCTCAGGACGACGAGTCGAGGTGGATGAGATCGACGTGGTGCGGATCTCCGATGGTCGCATTGCTGGTTGGCGGATTGTGTGGGACGAGCTTGCGTTCCGACGTCAGCTCGGTCTACCGGTCTCGGCCGCGTAGCCCTCGCCAGTGTCGCCGAAGTGGTGCAGTCGACCTCGCCAGCGCTTGGTAGGTGTCCTGTTGGGCGTCGCGTTGATCGTTCCGGGCTGCAACTCGGATCGGGAGCGGACTATCGAAGCGCCTCGCACTGACGTCCCGGCACCTGACGGCGACTTCTAACATCGAGCGGGGCGCAGTCCTTGTGGCGACGGACTACGAGGGACTGGGAACGCCCGGGATCCCCACCGACGCCGACGGCGGAGCGGAAGGGCGGGCGGTACTCGACAGCGTCCGTGCCGTGGCCAGCCTTCCCGACGTCGGCGCCATCGGGGACGTGGTGCTCGCGGGACACTCCCAAGGGGCGGCGGCGGTTCTCGTTGCGAGCGAGATCGGGTCTGAATACGCGCCTGAACTCGACCTCGTGGGCACCGTTGCGCTCGCACCGGGAGCCGACCTACCAAGACTCGTCGACACGCTTGCGGACTCTCCCTACAAGGGATTGGTGCTCATCGGTGCGAGCGGGCTACGGGCTGCCAATCCAGGCGTCGACCTCTCTTCTGCGCTCACACCGAGCGCGATGGCCGACCTCCGGCGCATTGAGACCGAGTGCGTCGACGCCACCGTCGAGCGCTACCGGAGCCGGCCCTTCGTCGACGTGTTCCTTCGATCGCCGAGCAGCGTGCCCGCCCTTGCGGCCCTGCTCGAGGCGAACTCGCCGGGATCCGCCCGTACGTCCGTGCCGCTGTTCATCGGTCATGGTGAGGAAGACGTACAGGTTTCTCCTGACATCTCCGCTCGCCTCCAGTCCAAATATTGCGCGTTCGGTGTCGCAACGACGCGTCGCACCTATGCAGGTGAGGGCCACGACGTGATCGACGCCGCCGCCGACGACGTACTCGCGTTCATGACCGCCCGTCTCGCTCGCCAGCCTGCCACCACGAACTGCGACTGAACGCGTCCAGCGGGAGGCGATCCGCTCGGTGGCCGAGAAGATCGGCACCTGACGACCTGAGCCGCTGGACGGGCCGTGCTTCGGCGGCCGGTACGGTGGTCACCATGAGCGAGCCGCCGCCGCTAGCGCCAGCGTCTCTGGCCTTCCAAATCGGCCCGCTGTTCGACTTGACGCACGAGGCGGTCCTCGCCGCCGATCTTCAGTCCGAATCCGTCATCATGTGGAACCCGGCCGCGACGCAGCTCTTCGGCTACTCACTGGACGAGGCGCTTGGGATGCCGCTCGACGCGTTGGTGCCCGGCGAGATGAAAGACCTCCATCACCGGGGCACGGCACGGTTTCGAGCTGGCGGGGAGGCGGTGTTGGTCGGGGGCCCAGCCGTGGAGGTGCCGGCCATCACCAAAAGTGGCGCTCGGCTCATCGTGGCCCTGACCCTCACCGAGGTCCCCACGGGCGAGTTCCGTCGGTTCGTCGTTGCCATCATCCGCGACGTGACCGCCCAACGGGACGCCGAGGACGAGCTGCGGCGAGCGAACACGGCGATGCGCGACTTCGTCGCGGCTGCGTCGCACGACCTCCGGAGTCCCCTGTCCTCCGTCCTCGGTTTCGCGACGTTGATCCGAGACCGTCGCGACGAGCTGTCGGCAGACGCGATCGGCGATTACGCGAGCGCGATCCTTCGGGCTGGCACTCAGGCATCGAGGCTCGTCGACGACCTCCTCACCGTGTCGAAGATCGATGCCGGCATGATTGAGACGAGGCCCGAGGTGCTGAGCGTTTCTGAGATCGCCGGCCAGGCGGCATCGGACATCGATGCGGGCATCATCATCGACATCTCTGGCGCGCTCCGGATGCACGCCGATCCCGACCACGTGCTCCGCATCGTCCGCAACCTCCTCGGAAATGCCACCAAGCACGGTCAGGCGCCAGTCACCATCTCGGCCACTCGCGATGGCGCCACGATCGTCCTCCGCGTCGATGACTGCGGCCCGCAAGTGCCAGAGTCATTCCGAGTCCGGCTTTTCGAGAAGTTCGCGCGCGGCCCCGGGGTTCGAGACGAGGAAGGGAGCGGGCTCGGCCTCTCGATCGTGGCCGGACTGGCGCGCGCCAACGCGGGTGAGGCGTTCTTCGTGCCGACCGCCACTGGGAACGCCTTCGGGGTCCGATTCCCCGCAGCCGAGTGACCGTTCGAGTGTTGTTCGTGGTCGAGGATGACCCGGACATTCGATTTCTCGTTCGGGTGAACTTCATGAGCGACGGCGACTTCGAAGTGAAGGGTGAGGCCAGCGATGCGGAGTCGGCCATCGCCGCCGCTTCTTCCTCGTCGCCCGATTTGATCGTCCTCGATCACCTGCTCGAGGGGGCGATGACCGGATTCGAGGCGGCGCCATTCCTGAAGAAGGTGGCACCCCAATGCAAGATCGTGTTGTTCACCGCCAGCGAAGAACTCCGCGAGCGCGCCAAGGACAGCCTCTCGGTCGATGCCTTTCTGCTCAAGACCGACATCGCGGGACTCGTCCCCTTGGCCCGCCGCCTCTTCGACCTGGGATAGCACGAGCCGGGAGCCTTGAGGTCGTGCGCACCCGGACCTAGTTCGAAGCGGGCGATTTCATCAGCCGGATACGGGGATCACGACGACCGGGCAGGGAGCGTGGTGCACGACTTGCTGACTGACCGAGCCGAGCAGGAGCCCGCCGAACCCGCCCCGTCCCCGAGACCCGACCACGATCATGTCGGCGCCCTTGGCGGCTTCGAGGAGCGCATGGGTGGGTGAACCGTGGACCAGGACCCGTTCGAAGGTCACCTGTGGCTCGACTCCTTCCTCGAGGTCGACCGCGGCGTCCAGGACGCCTTGGGCGGCGTCCCGGTAGAGAGACGGGACGAGCATGGTGGATGCCGCGGGATAGGCCCCGCCCAGATAGACGTCATGCCATGCGTGGACGGCGACGATGGTGGCGCCGTGCACTTCGGCCTCGGCGGCCGCCCAGCGGAGCGCCGCCGAAGCGGTCTCTGACCCGTCAACCCCGACAACGATGCGTCGCATGTCGCTCCTCTGATGTGCATCCGCGCTCCAACCTGCGGAACCCGATTGAAAGCGAGCCCGGGGCCACGCCTGCGGCGGACAGACCGGCCACCGGACCCGCCAGGACAAACGGTACGCCCTCCGCTCGCCCTCTGCTCGTCGACGAGGACGGGTAGCGTCGACCGAGCTGAGGAGGCCTTCGATGACGACGTCCGTTCACGACTTGGAGCTGCCCGAGATCGACCTGTTCGGGGCGACGCGTGAGGAGGCGCGGATGCGCTTCGCCGCCATCCGCGACGAGCACTGGCTGGCCCGCAACCCGATGGGCTACTCGGTCGTGCGCTACGAGGACGTGGTC
This sequence comes from Acidimicrobiales bacterium, assembly GCA_046597375.1. Lineage (GTDB taxonomy): Bacteria > Actinomycetota > Acidimicrobiia > Acidimicrobiales > CADCTF01 > DATLED01. The sequence continues at coordinate 8,396 of JBKJKM010000033.1, forward strand.
GCGCTGCTGCGCGCCCGCCGCTTCCACTCCGCACTGTCACTGTTGCCCGCCATGTCGGGCATTACCGACGAGGAGTTCACCGGGCGTCAGACGCAATCGATCCTGTCCATGGAGGGCGACGGGCACGCCCGCCTGCGACGGTTGGTGGCTCCGGCCTTCACGCCGAAGTCGGCCGACAAGCTGCGACCATTCATGCGCGACGTCGTGAACGGTCTGCTCGACGGTTTCGTGTCCCGAGGCCGGTGTGAGTTCGTCGCCGACGTGTGCGAGCCCTACCCGATTCCGATCATCTGCGAGCTCCTCGGTGCGCCGAAGGAGGACTGGAAGTTGTTCTCGGCATGGGCCACCGACATCTTCCGGATCTTCAACAACGATCTTGTCGACGACCTGCCGGCCATCAAAACGGCGATGGGCGGGCTCAACGACTACGTGCGTTCGATGATCGAGGAGCGAAGGAGTCGCCCCGCGGACGATTTGCTCTCAGCCCTCATCGTCGCCGAGGAGGCGGGCGACCGCCTGTCGACCGACGAACTCGTGATGATGACCGAGGCCGTGCTCATGGCCGGCACGGACACGACCCGCAACCAGCTGGCTTGTGCCGTGGCTGTGTTCACCGATCACCCGGACCAATGGAGCCAGCTGGCGGCTGACCCGTCGCTGGCACCACGAGCGGTGGAGGAGAGCCTTCGCTACCTCGGCGCTGTCCGCGGAACGGCCCGCATCGCCTCGGAGGACATCGAGTACCGCGACGTGCGCTTCCCCGCCGGCACGCTCGTGGCCATCAGCTTGGCCTCGGCCAACCTCGACTCCAGCGTGGCCGTCGGCGATCCCGACACCTTCGACATCACCCGTCAGTCGACCGTGCCGCAGATGACACTCGGGTCCGGGATCCACCACTGTCTCGGTGCCTCGCTGGCCCGCGCCGAGCTGCAAGAGGCCCTCCCGCTCCTGGCCCAGCGGATGCCGAACCTGCGTCTCGACGGGGCCATCGAATGGAAGCCCGACACCGTCGGCATCTGGGGCCCGGCACGCGTCCCGATCGCCTTCGGATAGTCCTTCTACCGCGACGGCGCGACGTCGTCGAGGGCGCGTCGCACTCGCTCTTCGCTCACACGGGTCGGGGTTCCGACCGATTGCGCGAACAAGCCGACGCGAAGCTCCTCCATCATCCACCGAACGCGCCCCAGTGCGGCGCGGTCGATGGCGGGCGAGGTGGACGTCGCCAGCTTCTCGTAGCGGGCTTCGAGCGGGTGGATGCGACCCATCCACTCGGCGTCACGGACGGGGTCTTTCGGCAGTCGGTCGAGGCGGTGTTCGACGGCCCGGAGGTACCGATCGACGTCGGCGAGACGTGACGCGCCCGTGGCGGGAACGAAGCCGCGGTGGATGAGTCGAGCGAGCTGGCGGCGCATGTCGAGTCGCGCCGCCAACAAGGCCGGTGCCGTCACCGTGTCGAGGTGACCCGCAATGCCGCGCCGGCGGGTCAACACGGTGGCGACGGACTCGACCACGGCGATCGATCGGCCGACGAGGTCACCGCGCACGCCGGCCAGTAGCACCCCAAATCCGTCCTCGTCCCAGGCCGGGCCGCCGTTGGCGGCCATGAGCTCGTCGGGCGCCGCGGCGACGCACTCCTCGAGGAGGTCCGCCAGCGTCGGCTCCGGCGACGAGGCCAGGGCCAGCTTGGTGGCGTTCTTGAGCACTCGCTGCACCGCTGCCGTCGGCGAAGGAACGGCGAGGACGAGCAGACGACGGGTGCCCTCCCACATGGCTCGCTCCTGCGCCCGCTCGTCGGCCAGGAGTCGGACGCCGACGGTGGCACCTTCGTCGAACAGGGCGGGGAACCCTCGCACCGTGTGGCCGACACGGACGGCATCGACCGTGCGGGGCAGGCTCCCGACGTCCCACGTGGTCATCCCCGTCCGCTCCACCGACGGGCCGACCGCCCTCGTGATCGCCGTCCGCACGTGGCTTTGCAGACGGCGAGCAATGGCCTCGAGGTCCTTGCCGAAGGCGACGCGCCGGCCCCGATCGTCCTCGATGCGAAACGAGACTCGCAGGTGGTCGGGCAGCCGGTCGAGCTGCCACTCGTTCGGGCGGACGGGGTCGCCTGTCATCCGAGTGAGGGAGGCGGCGAGCACCTCGAGCAATGGTCCATCGGCGGGATCGGCATCGTCGAGAAATCTCCGAGCGAAGTCGCCGGCCGGCACGAAGTTCCGGCGCACGGACTTGGGCAACGAGCGGATGAGGGCCGTGACGAGCTCTTCGCGGTGGCCGGGAACGTGCCAGTCGAGTCCGGTGCCGGTGAGACGGTTGAGCAGGGCCAGAGGAACATGGGCGGTGACGCCGTCGGCTTCGTGGCCGGGAGCGAACCGATAGGTCAGGGGCAGGGCGACGTCGTCCTCCTGCCAACTGTCGGGGAAGCTCCCGACGTCGATGGGGTCACCCTCGGGATCGATCAGAACATCGAGGGTGAAATCGAGCCACGAAGGGTCCTGGCTGCGCCGCTTCTTCCACCATGAGTCGAAGTGGCGGGCCGAGACGACGTGCGCCGGCACGCGCTCGTCGAAGAAGTCGAAGCGCCGTTCGTCCTCGACCAGGATGTCGCGGCGCCGGCTGCGATCTTCGAGCGCCAGCACCTCGTCCACCAACGCGCGGTTCCGCTCGACGAAGGGATGGTGTGTCTCCCAATCGCCCTCCACCAGCGCATGCTGAATGAAGAACTGGCGTGACACGACGGGGTCGATGCGGCCGTACTGCACCGTCCGACCGGTCACGATCGGGAGCCCGTAGAGCGTGACCCGCTCGAGGGCCAGAACCGCGCCTCGTGATCGGTGCCATTCCGGCTCCGTGTACGTGCGCTTGACCAAGTGCTCGCCGACGCGCTCGATCCACTCGGGCTGGATGCGGGCCGCATCGCGTGCCCACAGCCGCGTGGTCTCGACGAGTTCGGCGCCCATCACCCAGCGGGGTGGCTTTTTGAACAAGGCCGATCCCGGCGAGATGGCGAACCGGGCGTTGTGGGCGCCCAGATACTCCCGCTTCTCCTCGTCGCGAAGGCCGACGTGGCTCAGGAGTCCCGCCAGCAGGGAGAGGTGGATGGCGTCGGAACTGGCCGCCTCGGTGGCGCCATGGATCCCGAGCCCGCCGGCGATCTGGCGGACCTGGCTGAAGATGTCCTGCCACTCGCGCACACGGAGGTAATTGAGGAACTCGGTCCGGCAGAGCTTCCGAAACTGGTTGGAGGAAAGCTCGCGCTGGCGCTCGCGGAGGTGGTCCCACAGCGCGACGTAGGCCAACAGGTCGGACTCGGGTGTCGTGAATCGGCGGTGGTACTCGTCGGCCTCTTGGCGCTTGTCGACCGGCCGTTCTCTCGGGTCCTGGATGGAGAGGGCGGCGGCGATCACCATCACTTCACGGACGGCGCCGTGACGCTCGGCTTCGACGACCATGCGAGCGAGCCGCGGGTCGAGTGGGATCCCCGCCAGGCGGCGCCCCATGGCCGTGAGCCGCTTGGCCGGGTTCTCGGCTGCAGGATCAAGAGCGCCGAGCTCTTCGAGGAGGGCGACGCCGTCGGCGATGCTGCGGGGGTCAGGCGGGTCGACGAACGGGAACGCCGCCACCTCCCCGAGGCCGAGGGCCGACATCGACAGGATGACGGAGGCGAGGTTGGTGCGGAGTATTTCGGGCTCGGTGAACTCGGGCCGCTCGAGGAAGTCCTCCTCGGAGTAGAGACGGATGCAGATGCCGGGCGCCACCCGCCCGCAGCGGCCGGCTCGCTGGTTGGCCGCCGCTTGCGACACGGCCTCGATGGGCAGTCGCTGCACCTTGGTGCGGCGGTTGTAGCGGGAGATGCGGGCCGTGCCGGCATCCACGACGTAGCGAATGCCGGGAACGGTGAGGGAGGTCTCGGCCACGTTGGTCGCCAACACGATGCGGCGACCCGGATGGGCGGCGAAGATGCGGTGTTGTTCGGCGGCCGACAGGCGGGCGTAGAGCGGGAGCACCTCGGTCTCGCGCAGGCCCAGCTCGTCGAGCGCCTGCGCCGTGTCGCGGATCTCCCGCTCGCCGCTGAGGAACACCAGCACGTCGCCCGCAGCCTCGCCTGCCAGCTCCTGCACGGCCTCGCAAATGGCCGTCGTCTGGTCGGTGTCGTCGTCGAGCGGGGCGTAGCGAACCTCGACAGGGAACGTGCGGCCCGTGACCTCGATGATCGGGGCGTCACCGAAGTGCTTGGAGAATCGCTCGGTGTCGATCGTGGCCGACGTGACGATTACCTTGAGGTCGGGACGTCGAGGCAGGAGCTGGTGGAGATAGCCGAGGATGAAGTCGATGTTGAGGCTCCGCTCGTGGGCCTCGTCGACGATGATCGTGTCGTATCGGCTGAGGCGTCGGTCGCGCTGCAGTTCGGCCAGCAGGATGCCGTCGGTCATCACCCGGACGAGCGTCCTTTCGCCCCCCCGATCGGTGAAGCGCACCTTGTACCCGACGACGTCGCCGAGCTCGGTTCCCAGTTCCTCGGCGATGCGCTCGGCCACGGCGCGTGCCGCCAAGCGGCGGGGTTGGGTGTGGCCGATCGTGCCGAGCACCCCTCGCCCCAGTTCGAGGCAGATTTTCGGGAGCTGGGTGCTCTTTCCCGAGCCCGTCTCACCAGCGAGGATCACGACCTGGTGGTCGCGGATGGCAGAGAGGATCTCGTCCTTGCGCTCGCTGACCGGCAGGGCCTCGGGATAGCGGATCTCGGGTACGGCCTCACGTCGCCGGGCCAGCCGTTGCTCGTGGAGCTCCGACGGGGTGGGCACGGCCCGCCAACCTACGTTCGGTGCTGGCGCTCCAACGACTGGTTTCCGCTGGTCACCGGCGAGACGGACGCCCGAATCGAACTCACCGGCGGCTGGGCCTACGATGGAGGCACCGCCAGCAGGCCGGGCGCCGTCCTCCAAGGGTGACTCCCGAGGTGGAGAGGTCGCCCGACCTGGACTCGGGGGCACGGGCTGGTCGGATCGCTGGCCGTGCAGATCGGAGAAAGTGCCGTGGCTTCATCAGGTAGCACGTTCAGCAAGATGCAGCGGGAGCGCGAGAAGCGGGAGCGCGCCACCGCCAAGCGGGAGAAGCGCCAGGACCGATCGACGGCCGAGGTCGACGAGACGACGACGGTCGTCACGGGCGAGAGCGAGCTCACGGCCACCGAGCTCGTCAACTTCGTCGAGGCCATCCACAAGGAGTACGAGGAGGGCAAGATCGACCTCGACGAGTTCGAGGAGAAGAAGCAGGCCCTCCTTGCTCGGGTGAAGATCGACTGAGCCTCCCGAGGCGGAGGTACCGTGCCGGGCATGGACCTCTTGGTGAAGCGGGACGCGTTGGCGGAAACGCGACTGGACGATGGGCCAACGGCGCCGCTGGCCGACGGTGAAGCGCGTCTGCGGGTGGACGCGTTCTCCCTCACCGCCAACAACATCACGTACGCCGTGTTCGGCGAGCCCATGGGCTATTGGTCGTTCTTTCCGGCGCCCGAGGGGTGGGGTCGGATCCCGGTGTGGGGCTTCGCCGACGTCGTCGAGTCATCGGTACCGGGTCTCGAGGAGGGCGCCCGCGTGTACGGCTACCTCCCGATGTCGCAGGAGCTGGTGGTCGCGCCAACCCGGGTGGACGAGCGGGGCTTCGTCGACGGCGCCCCCCATCGAGGCGCCATGGCGGCGACCTACAACCACTACGTCAGGGTCGACGCCGACGAGGCGTACGACTCGGCCCATGAAGACGCCCAGATGCTGCTGCGCCCCCTCTTCACCACGGCGTTCCTCCTCGACGATTACCTCGACGACAACGATCGATTCGGCGCCTCGACCATTGTGCTGTCGAGTGCCTCGAGCAAGACGGCGGCGGGTACGGCGTTCTACCTGTCCGAGCGGAACGAACTCGACGTCGTCGGTCTGACCTCGCCAGGAAACGCCGCCTTCGTCGACGGTCTCGGCGTCTACGACCGGGTCGTCACCTACGACGACATCGCCTCATTGGGCGCCGGCCCGGCGGCTTTCATCGACATCGCCGGCAGCGCCGATGTGCGCGCCGCCGTCCACCAGCACTACGGGGACGCCCTCGTGCACAGCGCCGTGGTCGGCGGCACCCACTGGGACGAGACGCCCTCCGCCGCCGCCGCCGGCCCACTACCGGGGCCGGCGCCGTCGTTCTTCTTCGCTCCCGATCAGATCAAGAAGCGGGCGGCCGACTGGGGTGCCGCGGACTACACCTCGAAGATGACGGCGAGCTGGCAGCGAGCCGTGGCGTGGTCTGACGGTTGGTTGCAGGTCGAGCACGGCCGCGGACCGGATGCCGTGCGTGACACGTACCTGTCGGTGTTGGCCGGCGCCACGGCGCCCGCGACTGGTCACATCCTCTCGATGTGGAGTTGAGCCGCCCGATCTACCCCCGCCCAGGCGGCCGCTAGGCGACGCACGCCTTCTTCGAGGAGAGAGACCGGCGCGCTGAACGAAAGGCGGAGCCGATCGCGATGGCGCTCCGGCGTGGGCGACAACGCTTCGGCGGTGGCGACGGCGACGCCACGGCGGAGTGCGACCTGGGCGAAGGCCGCTGCCTCGACGCCGGAACCCGGCAGCCGCACCCACACCGAGAGCCCACCGGCCGGCTCCGGCCAGGTCCACGACGGGAGCTCGCGCCGCAACGCCGAAGCGAGCGCCTCGTACCGGAGCCGGTGGGCGGCGATCGGGGCCGGAGCGTCGTGGCGCAAAAGTCGCTCGGCCAGCACCTGACTGATGGCCGACGACCCGAGATCCTGGGTCGCCTTCACCCGGGCGAACCGAAGGGCAACGGGCGCCGGGGCCCGCACCCAGCCCACGCGGAGACCGCCCCAGTAGCGCTTGCTCAGCGATCCGACCACGGCGATCGGTGCGTGCGGAGCGAATGAGGCGATCGGCGGCGGCGAACGGCCCCAGGCCAGATCGGCGAGCGCGAGATCCTCCACCAGAGGGACGCGATGAGCGGCGACGAGCTCGGCGATGGTGCGTCGCCGGGGCTCACTCAGGACGACGCCGGTCGGGCTGTGCACCGATGACTGCAGGTACACCAGGGCCGGCCCAAAGGCCTCGAGGGCGTCGGCCAGCGGGCCGGGTCGGACCCCGCGTTCGTCGACGGGCACACCCACGAGGGAGGCGCCCGCAGCCGTGAAGGCGGCGAGGGCACCGGGATAGGTGGGGTCGTCGACCACCACCACGTCGCCCGGCCGCACCCAGCAGGCGGCGGCGGCACTGATCGCCTGCTGCGCCCCGGTCGTGACGACGATCTCGGCCGCGGTCGTCGGGAGGCCCCATCGGCTGACGTGGGCAGCCAGGGCCGTCCGCAACCCGGGAAGCCCCCACGGGCTGTAGCCGGTGTCGGGTACCACGGCGGCGAGGTCATCGGCCGTGATGGCCACGAGCTCGGACGGCAGGCTCGACGCGTCGCTGAGGACGGAGATCGAGAGGTCGATGACGGCGGCCTCGGCGACCGAGCTGCGGTCGACCAGTCGATGCACGAGCGTCGAGCCCTCGCGACCGGCGGGGAGGAGGGCGAGATCGCCGGCGGCGACGACGAACGTCCCGCTTCCCCGGCGGCGCTCGACGAGCCCGTCGCCCACCAGCAGGTCATAGGCCGTGACCACGGTTCCCCGGCCGACCGCGAGGGCCTCGGCGAGGACCCGCTCGGCCGGGAGCCGAGCCGTGGTGCCGATGGCCGCCCGTTCGATGGCTCCGGCCAGTGCCCTGGCCAGCTGGCGGAACAGTGGACCGTGGCCCACAGCCCAGTCGCCGAGCTCGTCGACGATGTCGCGTGTGGCGACGGAGCGATCCACTTTCCTCGAAGTGGCTCTGTTCATCATGATCCACTTCTGCCACGTTGACCGGGTGAGTGTCAACCTCGAACGGCTGTCATCGGCGCAGCGCCGAATCTCGTCATCCGCCATCCGCGATTTGTTGGAGGTGGCGGAACGACCCGATGTCATCTCCATGGCGGGAGGGCTCCCGGCGGCCGAAGCCTTCCCGGCCGAGGTCCTTGCCCGAGCGTTGGCCGAGGTCGTGCGCGCCGATCCGGCCCGGACGCTGCAGTACTCGACCAGTCGCGGCGTCGAGGAACTGCGCACCTGGGTGGCGGCCCAGCGGCCCGGCACGAGGGCCGACGACGTGGTGATCACGGCCGGCTCCCAGCAGGCCCTCGATCTCGTGGCCCGCACGCTGCTCGACCCGGGTGACACCGTCGCCCTGGCCGACCCGGGGTACGTCGGCGCCATCCAGGCCTTCCGCCTCACGGGGGCCGATCTCGTCGGGATCCCGTCGGATGGCTCCGGGATGCAGGTCGAGGTGCTCGCCGAACGTCTGGCGTCGCGCACCATGGCCGTGCCGTCGCTCGTGTACGTCGTCAGCAACTTCTCCAACCCGGGCGGGGCCACGATGCCCCTCGATCGTCGCCGCCGGCTGGCCGAGCTGGCCGACCATCACAGCTTCGTGATCGTCGACGACGACCCCTACGCCGAGCTGCGGTGGGCCGGGTCCCGGACCATGGCGTTGGCCGAGCTCTCTGACCGGGTCGTCACCCTTGGGAGCTTCTCCAAGGTGTTGTCGCCGGGGCTCCGGGTCGGGTACGCCGCCGGCCCCGCCTGGATCATCGAGGCCGTCGTCCTCCTCAAGCAGGCCGCCGATCTCCACACCTCGACGCTCGCCCAGCACGCCGCCGCCTTCGTGGTGGCCGACGAGACGTTCTGGCTGGCGCACCTCGATCGCCTGCGGAGGCTCTACGAGGAGCGGGCCACCAGCCTCGTCGGCGCGCTCCGGACGCGGCTCGGCGGCGCCGTCGAGCTGACGGAACCCGAGGGCGGCCTGTTCGTGTGGGCGCGCCTGCCGGGCGTGGACACGTCGGCCCTCTTGGCACCGGCACTGGCCCGGGGGGTCGCCTTCGTTCCCGGAGCCGCATTCGCCGTGGCCGACGGCGCCCACGCCGACGGCGCCCGCCTTTCGTTCGCCACGGCGACACCGGACCAACTGGACGAGGGTGTGGCGCGCCTCGCCGCCGCGCTCGACGGTGGGGGCCGCCTATCGTCCGCCGGATGACCGACGTACCGTCCGATCCGCCTCCGCTCCGCCTGGCCACGATCGGCGTCTGGACCGGCGCCCTCGACATGGTCCCGGCGTCGGAGGCGCAGGAACTGGCGGTCGAGTTGGAGGAGCTCGGCTACGGCGCCGTGTGGCTGCCCGAGGTCGCCGGACGCGATGTCTTCGTGCATCTGGCGCTTCTCTTGTCCACCACCACTCGACTGGTCGGCGCGACCGGCATCGCCAACATCTGGGGGCGGGACGCCGTGACCATGGTCGGTGCGGCCAAGGGGTTGGCCGAGGCGTTTCCCGAACGGGCGCTCATCGGACTGGGCGTGAGTCACCAGAATCTGGTCGAAGGTCTGCGGGGCCACAACTACGACCGACCGCTGTCGGCCATGCGGACGTACCTGGAGCGGATGGACGCGTCGCCCTACATCGCCCTCCGACCGACGACGCCGATGCGACGCGTGCTGGCGGCGCTTGGTCCGAAGATGCTCGAACTCGCCGGCGCCCAGACCGACGGAGCCCACCCGTACTTCGTGCCGCCGGAACACACGGCGACGGCGCGAGCCGTGCTGGGCGAGGGGCCACTCCTGTGCCCGGAGCAGGCGGTGCTGTTGGAGAGCGACCCGACGACGGCGCGCGCCATCGGCCGGAAGCACACGGCCATCTACGTGGCCCAGCCGAACTACGCCAACAACCTCCGTCGCCTCGGCTTCGGTGACGACGACTTCACCGATGGGGGCAGCGACCGCCTGATCGACGCCATTGTCGCCTGGGGATCGATGGACGACGTGGTGGCCCGGGTGCAGGCCCACCTCGATGCCGGAGCCGACCACGTGTGCGTGCAGGCCTTGTCGGCGGCGCCGCGCGACGTACCGGCGGCGCAATGGCGCGAGCTGGCGCCGGCGCTGGTCGGCTTGTCTTCCGCGTCAGGTCGGTGAGCGCCGTCGATTCCGTCGCCGCTCTGCTCGCCGAGGTCGGGTTGCCACCGGCGGCGGCGTCGGTGGTCCGTCTCGATGGGGCCGATCCGATACTCCCGTCGAAGTTCGCCGTCGGGGAGGCGGCGGCCGCCGCGCTGGGTGCCTGCGGCGCCGCCGCCGCTCAGCTCTGGGCCGACCGCACCGGTGAAGAGCAGCAGGTGCGCGTCGACGTGCGTCGCGCCGCCGCCTCGCTCGTCGGGTTCGCCATGCAGCGGATGGAAGACAAGGCGACGCCCCGGACGGCCGAGGGCAATCCGCTCGTCGCGCTCTACGAGGGCGGCGACGGACGATGGATCCATCTCCACGGGGCGTTTCCCCGACTGGCCGCCGGCACGCGGGCCGTGCTCGGCGAGGGTCTCGACGACGCCGCGGCAGTGGCGTCGGCCGTTCGGCGATGGGACACCCCGGCCCTCGAGGAGGCGCTGGCCGAGGCCGGCACCTGTGGAGCAATGGTGCGCTCGGCCGAGGAGTGGCGTGGCCATCCCCAGGCTCAGGCACTGGCACCGCTCGGTCGGGTCGACGTCGTCAAGGTGGGCGACAGTGAGCCGGAGCCCGTCGGCGATGTCGCCGGTCGGCGTCCACTTGGTGGCGTGCGGGTGCTCGACCTCACGCGCGTGCTGGCCGGCCCGACGCATGGGCGGACGTTGGCCGAGCACGGCGCCGATGTGTTGTTGGTGAACTCGCCGACCTTGCCCAACGTGCCCGCCTTCGTGCTCGATACCAGCCATGGCAAGCGGTCGGCCTTCCTCGATCTCGACACCATCGACGACGTCGAGCGCCTGCGTCAGTTGGTCGCCGGGGCCGACGTGTTCTGCCAGGGCTATCGCAGCGGCGCCCTCGAGCGACGGGGCCTCGGCCCCGAAGAACTCCGGGCCCTCCGTCCCGGACTCGTCCACGTGACCATCAACTGCTACGGCGACGTCGGACCGTGGCGGGAGCGTCCCGGCTGGGAGCAGCTCGCCCAGTCGGTCACCGGGGTGGCCATGGCCCAGGGCGAGCCCGGCGCGCCGAAGCTGATCCCGGCGGCGGCGTGCGACTACACGACCGGCTACCTCGCCGCCCTCGGCACCATGGCGGCGCTGCGCCGGCGCGCGCAGGAGGGCGGCAGCTACCAGGTGCGAGTGTCGCTGGCGTCGACGGCGGCGTGGTTCGTTGAGTTCGGGGCCACCTGCGACCCCGGCGCGGCAACGGGCCTCGGCGACCTGATGCCGTGGATGGTCGAGACGTCGACCCCGGCGGGCGCGCTGCGGCACCTCGCACCAGTGGTCGAGCTGTCGGGCACGCCGGCGCGGTGGGACCTGCCGTCGGCCCCGCTCGGCGCCCATCCTGCGGTGTGGGCGTGAACGACGCGCTCGCCGGCCTCGTGGTCGTCGACGCAGCGACGGGCACGGCCGGACCGGTGGCCGCCATGTTCTTTGCCGACGCCGGGGCCGACGTCGTGCGCGTGGTGTCGATCGACGACGACGGCCACGAGCCGGCGGCGCGGATGTGGCACCGGGGGAAGCGTTGGGGTCGGTCCGAGGACACGGCCGCACTGGTGGCCGAGGCCGACGTGTGCATCGTGAGTACGACCGATGCCGAGCGGGCCGGGACGCCGCTGGATTCCGAGCTCGCCTGTGCCACCAATGGGCGCCTCGTGCTTCTCGCCACGCCGCCATACCTGGGGACGGGGACGCCGTGGGCCGGCGGACGGGAGTCGGATGCGTTGTTGGCGGCGTCGGTCGGCGCGTCCCTCCGCCAGGCTTCGGTGGAGGACGTGCCGGTCGACTCGATCTACCCCCACCTGGTGACGGTGCAGGGTGTGTGGGCCGCCGCCGCCGCCGTGGCCGCGCTGGTGGAGCGCGA
>JBKJKM010000104.1:0-6108 GCA_046597375.1 Acidimicrobiales bacterium
GCCATCACTGCGTTCCTGCTGGTCTTCTCAGCCGTGGTCAACGCCCCGCTGCTCGGTCAGGCCAACTTCAACCTCACCCCCAACCCCTCCAAGGCACCCTGGTACTTCCTTGGCCTCCAAGAGCTGCTGACCATGTTCCACCCCATGGTCGCCGGTGTGACCATCCCGGGCATGGGGCTGATCGTCATGGGCGCCGCCGGCTACATCGACAAGAACCCGTCGAACAAGCCGGAGGACCGGAAGTTCTCCATCGCCATGATGACGATCTTCCTGATGTTCTGGGCCGTGCTCGTGATCATCGGCTCGTTCTTCCGGGGGGAAGGTTTCAACTTCATCATGCCCTGGGAGCAGGGCGTCCACGAGATCTTCGACCTGTAGGAAGAAGGGCACCTGATGGACACCACCACCATCCTCGGACTCGCCGCCGTTGTGCTCGTCGTCCTCGGCGGGCTGTTCGCCTTCGCCACGACGCGCACGCGCGATCGGGCGTCCGCCGTCGGCGCACTGTCCCGTGAGACGCGCAAGCGCGACAAGTCGCGGGCCGCCTCCCTCGACGATGCGACCGATGAGATCGTCACCGGTCGCGAGATCGAGCGCTCGGCCGTGCTCGCCCGCAGCGGGGGGGGCACGCTCGTCGAGACGAAGTCGGCGCCGCCGGCCGTCCGCGCGCCGCTCGACGTCGAGGCCTACGGCGTGACCCGCCGCCAATTCTTCAACCGGGGCATCACGGCGTTCTTCGCCCTCGGTCTCGCCGGATTCGGTACGACGATGATCGCCTTCCTGTGGCCGACGCTCAGCGGCGGTTTCGGGTCGAAGATCCGGGCCGGGAAGCTCTCCGACATCATGCGCACCATCGCCGACACCAAGGAGCCCTTCTACGTCCCCGAGGGGCGCTTCTACGTGGTGCCGTATCCCGAGGACGCCGTGCCCAAGGCCAAGGCGGCCTACGCCGGTGCCGTACTCGAGGGAATGCAGGGTGGCGCGACCGCCCTCTATCAGAAGTGCGTCCACCTGGGCTGCCGGGTGCCGTGGTGCAAGTCGTCCCAGTGGTTCGAGTGCCCCTGCCATGGCTCGCAGTACAACCGCGTGGGGGAAAAGAAGGCGGGACCGGCGCCCCGCGGTCTCGATCGCTTCGGTGTTGCCATCGAGGGCGGCGTCGTCGTCGTCGACACCGGCGCCCTGAGCCTGGGCCCGCCCATCGGAACCAACACCACGGGCCAAGAAGCTGAGGGACCGCACTGCGCATGATCTCGTTCGTCAACCCCGCCGTCGTCCTGGTCGCTACTGCGGCCGAGCGAGCCGGCTACTTCATCGGCCTCGCCACGATCGTGGCGATGATCGCCTACTTCGTCATCACCTTCCGGCACCGCGATGCCGACGAGGACCGCGCCACGGAAGCCGAGCTGGCGCCCAACCGCAAGCCCTACTTCGACGACGAAGCCCTCGAGGGACGTCGCCTCGAGCGGGCCCTCGGTTGGGCACTCGTGCTGCTCGTCATCGCTGCCATCGGACCGCTCGTCTACTGGCTCAACGAGCCCAGCCGCCAGGCCGGCGCCATCGACGAGTTCGACCGCAAGGCCGTCGAGCGGGGACGTCAGCTCTTCCTTCCGACCGACTCCCCCGAGCACGGCGCCCACTTCGGCTGCGCCACCTGCCACGGCCTCCAGGGCCAGGGCGGCGTCGCTCCCTATACGGTGACCGATCTCTTCGGGGCCAGCCGTTCGGTGAAGTGGACGGCGCCCGCCGTCGACACGGCGCTTCTGAAGTTCTCCGCCGACGAGGTGGAGACGATCCTTACCTACGGGCGGGCCAACAGCCCGATGCCGGCGTGGGGCGTCGAGGGCGGCGGTCCGATGAACGCCCAGCAAATCACCGACCTGGTCGCCTACCTCGACAGCATCAAGATCACGCCGGCCGAGGCCCGGAAGCGCTCCTTGATGGAGGCGACCCTTCAGACGCAGTCCGACGGGAAGTTCAGCGCCGACGGCGAGTCACTCTTCAAGACGAGTTGCGCCCGCTGCCACACCAAGGGCTGGTCGTTCGGCGAGCCGGAAGTGATGGGGGGCGGCGCCTTCGGACCGAACATCACCGGAGGCGAGACCCTGCGGCAGTTCCCTGACCGCGACTCGATGATCGACTTCATCACCAACGGTTCGGAGTATGCCAAGCCCTACGGCGTGCGCGGAGTCGGCGGTGACGAGGGTGGTGGCATGCCCGGCTTCGGCCAGGTGCTCACTCCCGATCAGATCGAAGCCATCATCGACTACGAGCGAGGCCTGTAGATGACCGCGCACCTGGTGGCCGCCCTGGCCTGGGATCCGCAGATTCGCGGTGCCCTGATCGTGGTGACGGCCTTCGTGATTCTTCCAGGCAGCGTGTACCTGCTGCTCGCCACCAACACGGGCGCCAAGGTCGGGTTCCTCATCGCCGCCGCCGGCTTCACCGGGTGGATGGCCGTCATGGGGTGGATCTGGGTCGTCTACGGCATCGGCATCAAGGGCGACGCCCCGACGTGGCACGTCGATGAGGTGATCTCCGGAGCCGTGGCCGAGAACGGCACGTCCGAGGAGGTCGCGAGCTTTCCCAATGGCTGGCGCAAGCTGATCGCCGGCGATCCCATCCTGGGCGACGCGACCGCCTCGGCCGACAAGGTGCTGGCGCCGAGTGACGCCGAGGAGAGCCACGGGGGCGGCGGCGAGGTCGCACCGGCGGAGCCGGTGTTCGACGACCTCTCGGCCTACGTGCAGGTAGGCGGTTACTCCCGGGGCGGCGAGAACTTCTGGATCCCCGGTGGTGCGCTGGCCAGCGAGACCCGCGTGGGCAATCCCGGCTCGAACGTGTTCTCCAAAGCCATCGAGCGAGTGAAGCGCGGACCCTTTCATTCACCCCACTACGCCGTGATCCAGGTGGCGCCGATCATCGAACAGCCCAACCTCGGCGGAGCTCCCCCGAAGCCGGCAGGCGATCCGACGAAGCCGGTGACGAGTGTGGTGATGGTCCGCGACCTCGGCAACCTCCGCTTCCCCTCGCTGATGGTGGCGATCTCGATGTCGATCGCTTTCGCACTGGTCACCAACGCGCTGCATCGGCGTGACAAGGAGATCATGGCGGCGCGGCTGGGCGCTCCGGCGACGGCCTAGGAAGGAAGAGCCATGGACCAGTACCTGCCGATCTTCACGATGCTGGTCTTGGCGATCCTGTTCTCGGGGTTGTCGTTCTTCGCTTCCGGTCTGCTGGCACCCAGGAAGGCATCGGCGGCCAAGGAAGCACCGTACGAGTGCGGCATCGTGCCATCCCGCGAGCCGGCTGAGCGCTTCCCGGTGCGGTTCTACGTCGTGGCGATGCTCTTCATCATCTTCGACATCGAGATCATCTTTCTCTATCCCTGGGCCGTCAGCTTCGGCGAACTCGGCCTGTACGGCCTCGTGGCCATGGTCGTCTTCGCCGCCATCGTGTTCGTGTCGCTGCTCTACGAGATCGCCATGGGCGGCCTCGAGTGGGGAGCCAGCAACCGGTTGGTGGCGCCGACCAACGCCGAGGGTGTTCCCGAGGTCCGGACGTCGACGTCGACCATCCGTCGTGTGCCGAAGAACGTGCCCGTCACTCCGGAAGCGGCCTGATGGCGGGGCTCGAAGACCTCCAGCACAATTTCCTCACCGGCCGTCTCGAGGACCTGGTCAAGTGGGCGCGCCGCAACAGCATGTGGCCGGCCACGTTCGGTCTCGCCTGTTGCGCCATCGAGATGATGGCCACCGGCGCAGCCAACTACGACATCAGTCGCTTCGGCATGGAGGTCTTCCGGGCCTCGCCCCGCCAAGCCGACCTGATGATCGTGGCCGGTCGAGTCAGCCAGAAGATGGCCCCCGTCCTCCGTCAGGTTTACGACCAGATGATGGAGCCAAAGTGGGTGCTGTCGATGGGTGTCTGCGCGTCGAGCGGCGGCATGTTCCAGAACTACGCCATCGTGCAGGGTGTCGACCAGATCGTGCCCGTCGACGTCTATGCGCCCGGCTGCCCTCCCAACCCCGAGACGTTGCTCCACGCCATCCTCACGCTCCACGAGAAGGTGCGTACCGGTGAAATCACCCAGCGCCGTGATGCCACGGGCGCCGGCGCCGGACTCCACGTCGAGCCCCAACCTTCGGGTCTCGTCCCCGTCACCCTCGGGCGCTGAGGTGAGCGCAGCGAACGGGCTGCCGCCCCGGGCGGAGCCCAGGAGGCCGCGATGACCGACGCACCGACGGACGACGTCCCCCCCGAGCCCGAGCCCGAGCTGCTGCACGGGGCGCCGGTCGTGATCGACGCACGCGGCCAGACCGTCGCCTTCCCAACTCGCGACGGCTACCGGGCCTTCATGCAGGCCATGAAGGCGGGGAGTTTCGTCTTCTGCTCCGACCTCTGCGGCGTCGACTACCTCGCCCATCCCGGCCGCGACCTGCCCGACGGCGTCGAACCCGAGCGTTTCGAAGTGGTCGTGAACCTGTTGTCGATGGAAGAGCGGCGACGGGTGCGGGTTCGGGTGCAGGTGCCCGAGTCCGATCCGACGGTCGCCACCATGTTCCCGCTCTGGCCCGGCACCGAGGCCATGGAGCGCGAGGTGTGGGACATGTTCGGCATCGCCTTCGACGACCACCCCGACCTCACCCGCATCCTGATGCCGGAGGACTGGGAGGGCCATCCATTGCGGAAGGACTACGCCATCGGCCGAGTGCCGGTGCAGTTCAAGGCCACCACCGCCCGGCCGGCGGCCCAGCCGTGAGCGAGACGACCAGCGTCGAGCCGACGTCCGAGGGCGCGCAGGAGATGCAGGGCCGCGCCGACACCGACGCCATCGAGCTCCTCATGGAGCGTGGTGCCGTCCTGCGCCTGCCCGAGGGCCCGAGCGTCTCGAGCGACGACATCTCGATCGAGGTCGACGAAGACGAGACCATGATCATCAACATGGGCCCGCAGCACCCGAGCACCCACGGGGTGCTCCGGGTGATGATGGAGCTCGAGGGCGAGACCGTGCTGCGGTCGAAGCCCATCATCGGGTACCTGCACACGGGCATGGAGAAGACGGCCGAGGACCTGATGTACATCCAGGGTTCGACCAACGTCACCCGGATGGACTACCTGGCCAACTTCCACAACGAGAACGTCTTCTCGATGGCGGTGGAGGCGCTCCTCGGCATCGAGGTGCCGGCCCGAGCCACCTGGATCCGCATGCTGCTCATGGAGATGAACCGGATCTCCTCCCACCTGCTCTTCATGGCCACCAACGGGATGGACATCGGTGCCGTGTCGATGATGATCTTCGGGTGGCGCGAGCGCGAGCTCGTCCTGGCCTTCTTCGAGAAGGTCACCGGGCTGCGCATGAACCACAACTTCATCCGACCCGGCGGCGTCGCCGCCGACCTGCCGGCTGGGTGGCGCGACGACGTGCTCGAGATCTGCCGCCTGATCCTTCCTCGCCTCGACGAGTACGACGAGCTGCTGACGGGCCAGCCGATCTTCCAGCAGCGCACCCAAGGGGTCGGCGTCATCACGGCCGATCAGGCCATCGCCCTCGGCGCCAGCGGCCCGATCCTGCGGGCAACGGGCACGGCGTGGGACCTCCGCTCCGACGTGCCGTACCAGTTCTACGACCAGATCGACTTCGACGTGATCGTCGGCCAGTACGGAGACGCCTTCGACCGCTACGCCGTCCGACTCAACGAGATGCGCGAGTCGATCAAGATCGTTCGCCAGATCGTCGAGTTCATGCCCGCCGGCGACACCCGCGTGCAAGACAAGAAGGTGACGCCTCCGCCGCGGGCCCGCATCGACGAGTCGATGGAGGCGCTGATCCACCACTTCAAGCTCTTCACCGAGGGCTTCAAGGTGCCCGAGGGCGAGGTCTACGTCTCGATCGAGGCGCCCCGCGGCGAGCTGGGCTGCTACCTCGCGTCGGACGGTTCGGCCAAGCCCTACCGCATGCACATCCGCGGCCCGTCGTTCTCGAACCTGCAGACGCTGCCGGTAATGCTCAAAGGCGGGCTCATCGCCGATGCGGTGGCCGTCATCTCGTCGATCGACCCCGTGATGGGAGACGTGGACCTCGCCCTCGGGCACCTTGAAGCCCTCGGT
>JBKJKM010000185.1:0-9120 GCA_046597375.1 Acidimicrobiales bacterium
CGCATGGCGTCGTTGGCGTCCGGCTCTGGCCGGTCGAGCGAGACCTGGAGCCGGACCGGGAGGCCGGCCAGGGCACGGAGGCGGTCGAGGCGGGCTTCGGTGAACATGGTCCCGTTCGACAGGCACACGACGGGGAGGACCGACGCCAGGCGGCCCAGCAGCTCGGGCATTTCGGGCCGCATGAAGGGCTCACCGCCCGTGACCCCGAGGGATTTGAACCCCAGCATCTGAGCTTCGCCAGCCAGCTCGACCATGCGCTCGCCATCCAGCTCCCGGCGCGCCACTTTCGGGGCGGACTCGGTGAGGCAGTAGGTGCAGGCCAAATTGCAGTGGTAGTTGCTGTACATCCACAGGCGCGGGGACACGGCGCCCGCGTCGATGGCCTCGGCCAGCGCCGTCACGCCCATCCCAGGCCCTCGGCCTCGAGACGGCGGTGCGTGTCGGGTGACGTCGGAAGGTCGAGTGCGGTGCAGAAGCGGTTGAGCATCATGGTGGCACCCACCAGGACCGTCAGTTCGACGAGGAAGGGCGTGCCGAACCGTGCTGCCACCGCCTCCCGCAGCTCGGCACCGACCGGGCCTCGGCCGAGGGCCAGCGCGTCGACCCAGGCCAGGAGGACCCGCTCGCCCGGGTCGGAGAACACCTCCTCGAGGCCGACGTCGCCCCGCAGGGCCCGCACCTCTCCGGCGGCCAGGCCGGCGTCGAGCGCGACCGGGCTGTGGGCCTCCACGCAGTATCGGCACTCGAGCAGAGCCGACGTCCGCACGATGGCCAGTTCCTTGGCGCGTGCGTCCATGGCGGATGGTCCCAGGGCGACGCCGATGAACGGGAGGGCCACCTCGAGCAGCTCGGGCACATGGGCCAGCGCAGCCACGATGGGCCCGGGGTCGCCCTCGAGGTAGTAGGGCCGAGCCAGAAGGGGGGCCTGGTCGGAATCGACGAGGTCCATTCCCGCCCCTGGCGTCATCGTCGCCAAACGTGACCGGCGCGAGCCTGGAGAAGGTGGGCGGCCATCAGAGCGGAAACCCGTCTAGCCGCCCCCGCTATTCCACCGAAGCTACGAACCTTCGATCTCGTCGAGGCGGTCGCGGCCTCAGGTTGGGCCGCCGTTGACGAGCTGCTCGCCGAAGGTCCGGAGCCGGGTCACGGTGTCTTCGGGGACGTCGCGGGCGCGGCGGGCCAGGCTGGCTTTGATCTCGCGGTAGGCGGTGGCCTCCAGGCCACAGCGCCGGCACTCCTCGAGGTGGTCCATGATCTGGCGGGCGGTGAGGTCATCGAGGTCGCCGTCGAGGTAGCGCTGGAGCTGGCGGCCCACCTGCGTACAGTTCATCGGACGGGCCGATCGGCGTCGGAAAGGTCTCATCGCTCGCTCCTCGGGCCGAGGCCAGCGGTGATCAGCCGGTCACGCATCCGGCGACGGGCGCGGTGGATCCGGCTCATGATCGTGCCGATAGGAACGCCCATCACCCGGGCCGCCTCGGCGTAAGTGAGCCCGTTGATATCGACAAGTTCGACGGCCCGCCGGAAGTCCTCGGGCAGGCTGAGTAGAGCGTCCTCGATGGCCGCATCGAAGGTGGCGTCGACCACCAATGCCTCGACGCTCCTGGCGTCAGCGGAGGTGTCGGCCAGCGTGGCCATCGTGCGGTCGGGGTCGTCGAGCAACTCGGGGCGGCGCCGGCGAGTCCGGTTGATCTGGGTGTTGCGCAGGATGGTCAGGAGCCACGCTCGCGGATGGGCGCCGTCGAACCCGTCGATGCTGCGGTACGCCCGAATCAGGGTGTCCTGCACCAGATCTTCGGCATCCGCATGGTGCCGGGTGATGGTGCGGGCGACCCGAAAGAGCACCTCGACCTCGGGCAGGACGAACATCGCGAATCGCTCGTCGACCGTCGCCGCAGGGTTGATCACCGGGGCATCCATCACCGGGGCATCCATCACCGGGGCATCCATCGGGGACGGAACCCGCCGGCGTCGCGCAACCATTCCCGCGAAGTCTCGCACCCGCGTCACCGACAGCACTACGAGAGCGAGACCTCAGTTTCGAGGGCGCCATCGATGACGATCGTCGTGCCGGACACGTACGCAGCCGCCGGCGACGCCAGGTAGGCGACGAGGGCGGCCACCTCGCCGGCGGTGCCGAGCCGCCCGGCGGGAATCCCGTCGCGTTGGCGTTGACGCTCATCGGGGGTTTGCTCGCCTTGGATCGGAGTCTCGCTGGCTCCTGGCGCCACCGCCAGAACGCGTATGCCGCGGGGCGCCAGCTCTCGGGCCATCACCTTGGTGAGCATGCCGAGCCCAGCCTTCGCGGTGCAATACGCGGCGTAGCCCGGTCGGGGCTGATGTTCGTGGACGCTAGTGATGTTGATGACGATCCCCTCACCACGCGGCGCCATCAGACGACAGGCGGCCGATGCCATCAAGAAGGCGCCGTCGAGATCGACCGACAGCTGCTTTCTCCACGTCGCCAGATCGAGTTCGAGAAACGAGGTCTCCTCCTGCAACCCGGCGTTGTTCACCAGGATGTGGAGCCCTCCGAGGCCGTCGTCGGTTTCGGCCACCAGTCGCATCGCATCTTCCGGGTCGGACACGTCGCCGATGACGCCGATCGCCGTGCCGCCCTCCGACCGGATCCGCTCCACGACCTCGTCCACCTCCTCCGGTATCCGGCCGTTCACCGCCACGGAGGCACCGTCGCGACTCAGGCGAACGGCGATCGCGGCACCGATGCCACTTCCAGCTCCGGTCACGAGGGCGACGTGGTCTTGTAGGGGCTTCATGAGGGTTTCCGTCCTTTGATCCACTTCGCCGCTCTCCACGCCGAGAGCCCGACGATGCCGAAGCGGTCCCGCAGTGCCGCACTGTCGAGCAGATACATGGCGCGTGCGGCTTCCATGTGCGACCACACGAGCGGCACGTTGCCGAGGCCTTGTCGACTCTCGGGGTCGATCTCCTCTGGCAGCAAGGCGGGCAACGCCCGATCGAGGTCGCGGGCCCTCGCCTCCGCTTCGGCGACCCGGCCGCACGCCGCCAACGCCGAGACCACCCACCAGCTGACGGGAAGAAACGCCCCTTCGACGCCGGCGAAGCCGTCGTCGCCGCCAGGTTCGTACCGGTAGAGGAACGGCGCACAGTCGAGATCAGCGAGGGTGGCGTCGACCAAGCGCGACGCCCGAGGATCGCGCCGGTCGAGCATGCGAAAGATCACCACCATGAGGGCGCTGGCGTCGGAGGTCGACGTGGCGTCGCCGTAAGCCTGCGGCAGCCCACCGTTTTCCTGGATGGCGCCGAGCACGCGGTCTCTCGCGGCGGCCCTCGCCTTCTTCCAACGTCCTCGCCGCGCAAGCGGACGCCAGCCCCGGGAGATCCAGATGGCCCGGTCGAGCGCCAGCCAGATGCCGATGTCCCCGCTGACAAGTTCCTGCGGCTTGCGTAGCTCCCAGATGCCCGATGTACGGCGCTCGAGTCCGTCCTCTGAGAGGTCGTCGGCGATCGATCGGACGAGGTTCCAGGTGTCCTTGGAAAGGCGGCCTCGGGTCTGGAGGTAGACCGAAATGGCTTCCACGATGAGCCCGAGGGCGTCGTACTGGATCTGGTCGGCGGCCTCGTTGCCCACCCTGATGGGTAGCGATTCGGCCCAGCCGGCGACGTCGGGAATCTCGCGCTCCGCCGGCACGTCGCCGCCTCGGATATCGGTGAGGGGCGTGCTCGGGAGATGGCCTCCACGACTCTGGCGCAGAACGAATCCCAGGTACTGCTCGGCGATGTCGCGACGGCCGAGGAGGGCGGCGACGGATACGGCGAGGGAGGCATCGCGCAGCCACGTGTAGCGGTAGTCGAACTGTCGGTCGTGTCCTGGCGCTTCCGGCAGGGACGTCGTGGGTGACGCGATGACGGCGCCGGTCCGGGCGAACGTGCACAACCGCAACACCCGGAGGGCGTCGGCCACCCGCTCCGGCTGATGGCGTGGGAGCGAGGCGCTGGCGATCAAGTCATCGTCCTCGCGCTGCGCACTTCGAAGATCGCTCATCAGCATGTCCACATCGCAGCGTCGTTCGGGATCCAAGGTGACGATCAGCGCCGCCCATTCGCCTCGCAATGCCGACAGGCGAGTGCGGAGCCAGCGCCCCTCGACCTCGGCCGTTCCGCCGAGGACGCGCACCTCCCGATCTCCCACCCGTGCGCACCTGCCCTCCCATCGGGCCCAGGGTTGGTCGAACCCGCCGAGGGCCACCTCGTGCACGATGTCGAGGTCGGCGTCGAGACCTCGAGCCAACCGGACGAGGGTGGAGCCACGATCGTCGTCACAATGCAGAGCGTCGCGGGTTTCGACGCGCCCGCTGGCGCCATGCAACACCGACGTGACGACGGGACCGGCCGCGGGCCCGGACACGGCGGAGAGACGCACATCGACCCACCGCGCCGCCGCCCCATCAGGATCGAGAAGCGACCACAGCATCGGAGGGCTGTCCATCTCGGGTGCGCACCACCAGTCCACCTCACCGGTCGGGCGGAGCAGCGCCGTCGAGCTCCCGTCGCCCAGCAGTCGGTGTGCGGCGATCGACGGCGCGTGCCGGCTCACGTCGACGGGTACACCCGCGCCACCAAGTCCCGAATGGGGGGCTCGAACGCTTCGCCGAACGTCGGGAAGGCGTGGACGACGTCGGCCAGGATCCGCAGTGGGATCTCGGCGCGGATGGCGAGGGTGGCTTCCGACATCCACTCGTCGGCGCGCGGGCCGATGGCGGCGGCCCCGACGAGCACACCCCTCGCCCGGTCGGCCGTCAGCACGAGGCGGCCTCCGTCGTTGCCCTCGCTCGACGAGCGGGCCACCTCCGAGAGGTCCATGACTGCAGTCACGGCTTCGATTCCCTTCTCCCGGGCTGCCGCTTCGTCGAGGCCGACGCTGGCGACGGCGGGCTGGGTGTACACCGCCCGGGGGATGGCGCGGTAGTCCGCCGCCCGGTCGCCGCCGAGCAGGTTCTCGACGAGGATCCGGGCCTGATAGTTGGCGGTATGCGTATAGGGGGCGATGCCGGTGACGTCTCCCGCCGCCCAGACGTGAGCCTGCCCCTCGATACGGCATTGCGGGTCGACGGCCAGCTCGCCCTTCTCCCCGGCCTCGATGCCGAGCGCCTCCAGACCGAGGCCGTCGGTGGTCGGTCGGCGCCCGACGGCGACCAGCACGCGCGCGGCATCGACCATCGTGCCGTCCGACAGGTGGACCCGAGCCACGCCCTGTGGGCTCAGCTCGGCGCGGGCGACCTCGACACCGAGGCGAACGTCGATCCCGTCGTCCCGCAGCTCAGTGGCGAGCATGTCGGCGATACTGGCCTCCTCGCGCCCGAGCAATCGCGGTCCACTCTCGACCAGTGTCACCTGCACACCGAAGCGAACATGGGCCTGTGCAAGCTCGCACCCGACGGCGCCACCCCCCATCACCACCAGTGAGGTTGGGCGGTCCTGGGCCGACAGCGCCTCGTCCGACGTCCATGTCGGCACTCGATCGAGACCGGTGATCTCGGGTTTGATGGGCGACGAGCCGGTGGCGATCACGAGGTCGCCCCACCCCAGCTCGCGGCCCTCGACGTTGATCACGCCGACGCCAGTGATGCGACCGCGCCCTCGTACCAGGGTCACGCCATTGTCTTCGACGCCTTTGGCAGCGTCCGAGTCATCGCGGTGCTCGGCGATCTCATCTCGGCGTTGGACGGCTGCTCGGAAGGCCAGTTCGTCGTCGTCGAGGGTCGGGGAGCTCGACGCGCCACCCACGTCCCGCAGTGACTTCGCCTCCGCCCGGGCCTCGGCGCTGCGGGGCATCGCTTTGCTCGGCATGCATGCGACATACGGACATTCGCCACCGACCCGGAGGGTCTCGACCAGGGCCACCGATCGCCCGGCTTCGGCCAGGGCGTTGGCGATGGACTCACCGGCCGAACCGGCACCGAGCACCACGACCTCGTAGCGGTCCACCTCTACCCCGGATCCGTTGCGAGTGCGCCGGCATTGATGCAGTACCTCTGCCTTGTCGGTCCCGGCCCGTCGCCGAAGACGTGCCCCAGGTGGCCACCGCAGCGACGGCACAGGACCTCGGTGCGCGGCAGGCCGAGACTGAAGTCCCGGCGCAGCTCGACGTTGTCGGGCATGGCATCGGTGAAGCTCGGCCAGCCCGTACCGGATTCGAACTTGGTGTCTTCCGCGAAGAGGGCGGCGTCGCAGCCGGCGCAGCGATACACCCCCTCGGCATCGGCTCGCACGTCCGTGCCGCTGAACGGTTGTTCCGTGCCCTGCTTCCTGAGGATCCTGAACTGCTCAGGGGTGAGTTCGGCCCGCCACTGATCGTCGCTCTTGAGGACCTCCCGGACGTTCTCGGCCCGTCGACCCACACGTTTGATCAGGACCTTTGATTTTGCGAACACGCAGGCGAACCTAACCCCGGCGGCGCACGAACAACCCCCAGTAGCCGGCGTGTTTTGAGAACCGTAAGGATCAGAGGCACCAAGAGTCGGGAGCCGAAATTCTGGTCCTCCACCCCTCCGGAATGGAAGCGACCGTTGGGAGGGTTCCCGTCTCGCACCGGTTGATGGACGCCGATGGTGATGCCGAGGAAGAAGCCATGACAGCTACAGCCATGCAGGCCGCGCCGCCAGCCTCGCGATGTCGCGCCATCCGAACGACGGCGGCAGATCAGCGACCATGACCCGTGACACGGTGAGCATCCTCGACGGCAGCACCTTTGTCGTCAGTGACCGGCGGGGCGACATCGACGCTCGTCCCGACCAGCTCCACGGCCTGTTCTTTCGCGACACCCGGTTCCTGTCGCGCTGGCAGCTCACGCTGGACGGCGAACCGCTCACCGTGCTGTCGACCGACGAGGTCGACTACTACTCCGCCCAGTTCTTTCTTGTGCCACCCACCGCGACCGTCTACCGCAACCCCAGCTTGTCGGTGTTCCGCCAGCGGTCCGTGGGCGGCGGAATCCACGAGGACCTTCTCGTGCTCAACCACGCACCCAAGGAGGTCGAGATCGCCCTGCGCATCGACGCCGACGCCGACTTCGCCGACCTCTTCGAGGTGAAAGACGCCCTGAACAAGCGAGGCGACCAGTACCGCCACGTTCGGGGGAACACGCTCGTCCTTGGCTACCGACGGGACGACTTCGTGCGCGAGACCACGATTACCTCGAGCGCCCCGGCGCTTTTCGACGAAGCGGGCTTGGGGTTCAAGCTCCGACTCCCGGCTCACGGCCGGTGGGAGACCTGTCTCGAGGTCATCCCGTGCGCCGAGCAAGCCAGCACGGTCAAATACGGCCACGGCTCGTTCGGGAAGCCGAAGCCCAACATGGGCGAGAGTCTCGACGAATGGCTCGCGGCGGCACCGACGCTCACCTCTGACTGGGACGCGCTCGAGCACATCTACCACCAGAGCCTGGTCGACCTCGCAGCCCTGCGCTTCTACTCCGACATCTTGCCCGACGAGTCCCTTCCGGCTGCGGGCATGCCGTGGTTCATGGCCCTGTTCGGACGCGACAGCCTCATCACCAGTTACCAGGCGCTGCCCTTCGTCCCTGACCTCGCTCGCACCACTCTCCGTGTGCTGGCCGCTCGCCAGGGACAGCGGGTCGACGACTTTCGCGACGAGGAACCGGGCAAGATCCTGCACGAGCTGCGGGTTGGGGAACTCACCACCTTCGGCGAGCGACCTCACTCGCCCTATTACGGCACGGCTGACGCCACGTCGCTGTTCCTCGTGCTGTTGGATGAGACCGAGCGCTGGACCGGTGACGCGGCGCTCGTGCGCGAGCTTGAGCCCAACGCCCGTGCCGCGCTCGACTGGATCGACTACTACGGCGACCGGGACGACGATGGCTACGTCGAGTACGAGCGTCGCAACGCCGAGACCGGGCTGGAGAACCAGTGCTGGAAGGACTCGCCGAATTCCATTGTCCACGCTGACGGCAGGCTCGCCACGCTTCCCCGGGCGACGTGCGAGCTGCAGGGCTACGTGTACGACGCCAAGCGTCGCTGCGCCCGACTGGCCCGTGAGATCTGGGGCGACCCGACACTCGCAGAACGGCTCGAGCAGGAGGCGGCTGCGTTACGCGAGCGGTTCAACCGAGACTTCTGGCTGCCCGATCGTGAGTGCTTCGCCCTGGCGCTCGACGGCGAGAAGCAGCCGGTCGATAGCCTGACCTCCAACATCGGACACCTTTTGTGGAGCGGGATCGTCGACGACGACAAGGCGGCCGCTGTCGCCGCTCACCTGGTCGGTGACCGGCTGTTCTCGGGTTGGGGTGTGCGAACGATGGCTGACGGGGACGCCGCCTACAGCCCGATCGACTATCACAACGGCACCGTGTGGCCGCATGACAACGCCCTGATCGCCGCCGGGCTGCGACGGTACGGCTTTGGCGCAGAAGCGGCCCGAATCGGCAAGGCGCTGCTCGACGCCGCCACCTACTTCCGGTACCGCCTTCCCGAGGTCTTCGCCGGCTATCAACGGGAGCTGACCTGCTTTCCCGTCGAGTACCCGACCGCGTCGAGTCCGCAGGCCTGGGCCGCCGGCACCCCGCTACTCGTCCTTCGGGCGCTGCTCGGCCTCGAGCCGGGCGATCCAGACCTCCGCAACGACCCTGTCCTCCCCGATGGTGTGGACCGCATCTCGCTCATCGGGATCCCTTGGCGGGACAACCACACCGACGTGGTCGCCCAGCGGTCAGCGTGATCCGGGCGGCGCCGTCAGTGGCGATGGGGTCCGAGGAGCGCAGCTTGGCCGGTGGTCTGGTGTCGGGAGGTGAGCCAGTCGCCGGTGGCGGCGTGGGCGCGTTCGATGAGATCAGCGCCATTGCCGAAGTCCGCGGGTGACGTGCGGATGGGGCACAGCGGGGGCACGACCCGCAGGTCGACAGTCCGCTCGTAGTGTTCGACGTCAACGGCGAGGCGCTGGTTCACCGTCAACGTGAGGGCGTGGAGGGCCATGCCGAGGGCGCCGCGTGGTGGTTGGGTGAGGGCGCAGGCGTAGCCGGTGGACAGGACCCACACGGTGTCGGCGCCGAGGCTGACGGCGTGGGAGATCGGGGTGTTGTTGACCACCCCGCCGTCGATGTAGTCGCGGCCGTCGATG
>JBKJKM010000100.1:0-3961 GCA_046597375.1 Acidimicrobiales bacterium
GTCGCCACGCTCGCGGTCGAGGGCGCTGAAGAAGGCGGCGACGTCGTCGCCCACCGCACCGGGCTTGGCCGCCTCGAAGTCGAACACGCCGACCGGCGAATCGCTGCCGGTGATCACGAAGGAGCGGTCGTCGATGCGGCCCTCGGCGTTGAAGCGCTTGGCCAGCCGCCGGCTCCAGGCCCGCTCCTCGCCGCTGAGCTTGTGGGCCGGCCGGGGGCAGATGTCCTCGAGGCCCTTGAAGGCCACGAAGGCCGAGGCGTCGATCATCCGCGTGCCGACCAGCACGTCCTCGTCGGGGAAGGCGAGCACGGCCCGGCGGTACTGGTCGGCCATCATCGCCTTGAGCACCGATTCCCTCTTGGAATGGCGCTTGACCGAAGCCAGGCCAACGAGCAGGCACGGGGTGCCGCCGATTCGTTCGAGGGTGCAGAATGAGTAGCCGAAGAGCTTCCCGTTGTCGCGGGCCTGGGTGACGAGCACCCACTCCTCGCGTTGTTTGGACAACAGACCGATGTCGAACCCCGCAGGGCCATCCGTGCAAATATCGGCCATCTCGCCCATCTCGGCATCCGAGAGTGCGGTGCAGTCCTTGGTCTCGACCTGAATCGCCACGCAGCCGGGCTCCCCTACTCGTACGACTTGACCGTTCGGTCGGAGAGTTTAGGCGCGACCCAGGATCTGGGCGAACGGCCCCCGTTCGACGTGTCCGAGGCGAGCGGTACGGTCGGCGGCGATGCCCGCCTCCGGACCGCCCTCGCTGGGCCGCAGCGTCGTCGTCGCCGCCGGCGACGCTACGCCTTCGCCCTGGGCGACGGCCCCGATCCACGAGGTCGATGAAGCCGCCTTCGCCGCGCCATCGGCCCTGGTCAGCGGCCTCCACCAGGCCTGGCTCGGGCGCCGGCCCGTGGTCATTCGCCTCCACATCGATCCTGACCGGTTCCGGGCGCCCGCCGACGAGCCCACCGAGCCGTGGCGCCTCTCGGCCGACCACGAACTGTGGGCCGACCGCCTCCACTTCCTGGTCTGGGCCAACGCCTACGACGCCCGGGGCGGCATCGAGTTGGTGTGGTGGTGGGCTCGGAAGGCCCTGCGCCTGGGCGCCATCGAGGCGGCCGAAAGCGAGGGCGACGTCCGCCTGCCCGATGGCCGGCCGGCCTGGGTCGACGGTGGGCCTCGGTCGCCGTTTGATCCCGCAGCCGTCGCCGGTCTCGCCATCGTGCACCGGGAGGCCGTCGATCTCGGGCGCCTCACCGTCGACCCGCCGCCGTCGCCGGTCACGGCCCCGCTGGCGCCCGATCAGCTCGCCGCCGTGGGCCATGGCTCCGGTCCGGCCCGCATCGTCGCTCCGGCCGGATCGGGCAAGACGCGCGTACTCACCGAGCGCCTCCGCCACCTCATCGTCGACCGAGGGTGGGAGCGCGAGGGCGTCTTGGCCGTGGCGTACAACAAACGGGCTCAGCTCGAGCTCGAGGAGCGCACCGGGGCGTTCCGTCCCCGGGCCACCACCCTCAACGCCCTCGGGCACCGGCTCCTGACCGAGCACGCCGGCCGCCCGCCCCGGGTGCTCGACGAGCGCGACGTCCGTCAACTGGTCGACGGTCTGGTGCCACCCCGGCAACGACGGGCCAACACCGACCCGATCGCGCCCTACCTCGAGGGCCTCGGTGCCATCCGCCTCGGGCTTCGCGATCCTGACGACGTCGAAGCCGAGCGCGACGACGTGCCCGGGCTGGCCGCCGCCTTTGGTCCGTATCGCGAGGCGCTGCGCCGCGCCGGCGCCGTCGACTTCGACGACCAGATCTACGGCGCCGTCGAGGTGCTGCTGGCCGACGGCGGGTTCCGCCGGCGCCAACAACTGGCCTCCCGCCACCTCCTCGTCGACGAGCTGCAGGATCTGACGCCCGCCCATGTGTTGTTGGTCCGACTGTTGGCGGCGCCCGGCCTCGAGGTCTTCGGCGTCGGCGACGACGACCAGGTGATCTACGGCCACGCCGGCGCCGACCCCGCCTTTCTCATCGACTTCGAGCGCTTCTTCCCCGGCGCCGCCTCTCATCCCCTCGAGGTCAACTACCGCTGCCCGGTGGGGGTCGTCGACGGCGCCCGCAACCTCCTCGGCTACAACCGACGGCGGGTGGCCAAGGAGATCCGGCCGGGGCCGTCGGCCGATCCCTCGTCCGAAGCCCTCGTGGTGCATCGGCACCCGCCCGAGGCCGGCGCATCCACACTCGTCGAGGTCGTGCAGGGGTGGCTGGCGGCGGGCGAAGTGGTGCCGTCCGGCGTCGCCGTGCTCACCCGGGTGAACTCGCTGCTCCTGGCCCCTCACGTGGCGCTGACCGAGGCCGGCGTGGCTGTCTCGTCGACGCTCTCGCCCGAGGTGCTGCAGCGAACGGGCGTGCGGGCGGCCCTCGCCTACCTGCGCCTGGGCGCATCGCCGAGTCGCCTCGACCCCGATGACCTGCAGGAGGTGCTGCGTCGGCCGAGCCGCGGGTTTCCCCAGTGGATCGGCAAGTGGTTCTCCCGGCCGATGTCGATCGACGAGCTCCGCGGCGTCGCCGGGCGGATCGACGACGCCAAGGTCGGCGCCAAGGTGGACGACCTGGCGGCCGACCTCCGTCGGGTCGCCGACGCCGTCGCCACCGGCACGACCCGTGCCGCCCTTTCCGTGATCGCCGACGGGGTCGGCCTGGCCGGGGCCATGACGATGCTCGACACGTCGAAGGGCGGCCAGACCGGGTCGCAGCTCGACGACCTCGATGCACTCGCCCAGGTGGCCGACCTCCATCCATCGCCGGCGACGTTCGAGGGGTGGCTCCGCTCGGTCCTCGCTCGGCGCTCGGCCTCCGTCGGTGAGGGCGTGACGTTGTCGACCGTGCACCGGGTCAAGGGAATGGAGTGGGACCACGTCGTGGTGGCCGGCGTCACCGAAGGCGTGCTCCCCCACCGCCTCTCCGGCGACGAAGAGGAGGAACGGCGCGTCCTCCACGTCGCCATCACCCGGGCCCGCAAGCGCTGCGTGGTACTGGCCGACGCGTCACGTCCATCCGTGTTCCTGGGCGAGCTCGACGGTTCCGCGCCGGTGCGAGCCCAGCGGGTGAAGGTCGCGCCCCGCCCGAACGACGTGACCCCGATCCCCAAGCGCGGCGCCAAGCCGGCCGCCCTGGGCGAACCGTCGTCGCCCGAGGTGGCCGAGGCCGAGGATGCGCTGAAGTCGTGGCGCACGGAGCGGGCCCGTACTGATGGGATACCGGCCTACATCGTGGCCAGCAACCGCCTGGTCCGCGCCATCGCCGAAGCTCGTCCGACGACGGCCAAGGCCCTCTTCGCCGTTCCCGGCATGGGCCCGGCCAAGCTCGAGCTCTACAGCGACGAGATCCTCGCCCTCTTGGACTCTCTTTGATGCCCTCGCTCTGCGGCGGCTACAGAACCGAGTTGGGGCCCAACAGGACGCGGACCTCGGCGCAGAGGCCGTTGCGGGCATCGACGCAGAACTCGTCGGGGAGCTTGAGCTTCGTCTCGCCGACGTGGAGGTAGACGGGCGAGTCGCCGGGGTGGTCGAGGAGCACCAGTTTGAGCTGGTCGACGATGGCGTCGGTCAGCGTGGCCAGTGGGAGCTCGAAGTGGACGGGCGGGCCGAAGTCGGGGTTGAGCTCGACGGGCCGGACCTCCATCACGATGAGCTTGGCCGGCTCCTCCCGCTTGTCGAGTCGGCCCTTGATGCACACCACGACGTCGTCGCGGAGCAGTGACCCGTACTCGAGGTGGGTGCGGGGGAAGACGAAGGCCTCGATGGCGGCCTCGAGGTCTTCGAGGACGAAGGTGGCCATCAGGTCGCCCTTCTTGGTGTACTTCCGGGCCAGCGACGTAACCACGCCGCCGACGGTCTTCATCTCGCCTTCGTTCCCGTCGCGCAGGTCGTTGATCGAGCAGTCGACGAGCTTTCGCAACGCTGCCTCGGCCCCCA
>JBKJKM010000287.1:0-8386 GCA_046597375.1 Acidimicrobiales bacterium
GGGAAGCGGGGAACGCCGTGCAAGCATGGGCTGTGCCCGGCAAGTCGACCGAAGAGCGCCTGGACCGGCTGCTGGAACTGCAGTCGTTGCTTGCCCGCGTTGCCCGCGAGATCGGGCCGGCCCTCGAACTCCACGGCGTGCTTCTCACCGTGCTTCAGGCCATGCGCAATTTGGTCGACTTCCGCGGCGGCACGATCCAGCTCATGGACGAGCGCGGCGTCTACGTGGCCGCCGCCGATCCAGAGGTGAGCGAGGACGTGCTGGCGTCGCGGGTGCCGGTGGGCACGGGTCTCAGCGGGCGGGTCATCTCGGGCGGCCGGTCGATCTACTCGCCGGACATCCAGCACGACGACCGGGTCGACCGCACCTTGCGCAAGGCCGGTACCAATGCCCCGAGCCGCAGCTACCTTGCCGTCCCACTGGTGGTGTTGGGCGACGTCACCGGCGCGCTGCAGGTGGATTCCAACGACGTCGATGCCTTCGACGACGACGACGTGGCCGTGCTCGAGGGACTGGCGGTGCAGGTCGCAGGCGCCATCGAGAGCGCACGCCGACGCGAGGACCTGCTCGAGCTCGAACGGATGAAGGCGGACTTCATCGCCCGCATCAGCCACGAGCTCCGCACGCCGCTGACGGTGATGGGAGGGTTCACGGACACGTTGTTGCTGCACGGTGAGCGCATCGGTCCCGAGCAACAGCGCGAAGTGCTCGGTCGGATCAAGACCTCCGTGACCCGACTGTCGACGTTGATCGAAGAGATCCTCACCGTGTCGAGTCTCGACGCCGGCATGTCACGCGTGCGGCCCGAGGAGGTGGAAATCGCAGCGCTGTTGCGCGAGACGGCCGAGCTGTCGATCGACGAGAGCCGGGTCACCGTCGAGTGCGAACAGGACCAGCTGCTCGTCACCGATCCCATCATCCTTCGCCACTTGGTCAACCAGCTGATCGACAACGCCCTGAAGTACGGGGGCGACGCCGTCGTCACCTGCGAACGGGGGGCCGACGGTTCGACCTCGATCGTGGTGCGCGACCACGGCCCAGGCATCGCCCTGGCCGACCGACAACGGGTGTTCGAGCGCTTCTTCCGGGGAAACCACACCGGCGCCGGCATGGGCCTTGGACTGCCGGTCGTTCGTCAGCTGTCAACGGCCCTTGACGCCACGCTCACCCTCGACGATGCACCCGGCGGCGGGGCCCGCTTCGTTCTACGGTTCGCGTCATGAGTGCGCCGTCGAACCTGCCCAAGAACATGGACCGTTGGTTGGGTGACGGTGGCATGCCGATCATCGAGGCCATCGGTGGGGTCTTCGACGGCTACGACGGGACCGCCGGTTGGGCCACGTGCACGTGGATGCCGACGGCGCTGGCCTGCAACCCGCACGGCTACGTGCAGGCCGGCGTGCACGACATCCTCCTCGACGCGGCGATGAATTTCGCCATCAACGCCAGCCTCTCGGGTCGCGACCGCACCCGCTCGACGGTCGACCTGCAGGGCAGCTACCTCCGCACCGCCAACCTGGGCGCCACGTTCCACGTGCGGGGCGAGGTCACCCGGATGGCGAAGCAGGTGGCCTTTGCCGAGGCGACCGTGCACGACGCCGATGGTCGGCTGGTGAGCCGAGCCATGGGCACGTTCCTGCTCCACCGGGAGGAACCGGCGACGGCGGGGTAAGGCTCCGGGATGTTGCTGCTTCGCAGGATCCTCCCGTTCTCGCGCATCACGCTGGTGCTGTGGGCCTGGCGCAACCGAGCCTCGGTGCTCGACTGGGCGACGTTCGCCCTGCGCGCCGTGCAGTCGGCCACCTCGGGCGCCGGCCTCGACGACGCCAAGACCGAATTTCGACTTCGAGCCAACCTGGCGCGCGATCGCCGCACGCGCCGCGCGCTCGTCGACGTCACCGTCGAGGGCGGGGTCGCCTCCCTCGCCGGCCGCGCCAGCCCCGAAGTGCATGCCGTCGTCCAGGACATCGCCGTCGCGACCTCCGGCGTGATCCGCCTCGACGACCGCATCACCCACAGCACCGGCCGCGGCGGGCTCCTCAAGCGGCGAGCCCGCGGCGCTGCCTGAGGCTTATTTGTTGGGCTGCGGGGTGACCCGGAGGTAGGGCTTCTTCGCCTCGAAGCCCTTGGGGAATCTCTCCTTGGCCTCGTCGTCGGACACGGCCGTGACGATGATCACGTCTTCACCGTCCTTCCAGTCGGCTGGGGTGGCCACCTTGTACTCGGCCGTCAGCTGCAGCGAGTCGATGACGCGGAGGATCTCCTGGAAGTTGCGGCCGGTCGAGGCCGGGTAGGTGATCATCAGCTTCACCTTCTTGTCGGGGCCGACCACGAAGACGGAGCGCACCGTGAGGGTGTCGTTGGCGTTGGGGTGGATCATCCCGTAGAGGTCGGACACGTTGCGGTCCGAATCGCCGATGATCGGGAAGTTGAGCTTGTTGCCGGTGACGTCCTCGATGTCGCCGGCCCAGCGGCCGTGGCTCTCGACGTCGTCGACCGACACGGCGATGACCTTGGTATTCCGCTTGTCGAACTCCGGCTTGAGCTTGGCCACGGCCCCGAGCTCCGTCGTGCAGACCGGCGTGAAGTCCTTCGGGTGGGAGAAGAGCACACCCCACCCGTCGCCGACGTACTCGTGGAAGTCGATGGTGCCATCAGTGGTCTCTGCGGTGAAGTTCGGGGCCTCGTCGCCCAGGCGGATCGTCATGGCGCCGACGATACCTGACTCAGCAGGTCAACTTTCTCGCCACCTGGGTAGCGTCGGCCAATGGCCAACGCACGAACCGGGACCGTGTTGGCCGCTGCTGGCGCCGTCGCCTACGGGTTGACGATCCTGTGCAACCGCACGTTGGCCCAGCGCGGGTACGGACCGCAAGCCACGTTGTCGATCCGCTTCGCCACCACCGCGGTCGTGCTCTTCGCCATCCTCACCGTGTTGCGCCGGCCCCGCCGACCGACGGCCGGAGGCGCCGGCCGCCCCCTGCTCCTGGGGGCCTTCGGCTACGCCATCCAGTCGTCGCTCTTCTACGCCGCCCTGCAACGGGGCACGGCCGCGGCGGTGGCACTCCTTTTCTACGTCTATCCGGTGATTGTCACGGCGATCGAACTGGCGACCGGACGAGCACGGGCGACCGCACGGATGCTCGCCGCCCTCGGTCTGTCCGTCGCCGGTACGGCGTTGATCGTCGCAACCGGTGACTCGGTCGCCCTGAGCCGCACGGGCGTGGGCTTCGCACTGGGCGCCGCCGTGTCGTTCGCCCTCTACCTCTTGGCCAGTGACCGCTTCGCCTCCGGCACCGACCCGATGGTGAACGGGGCGTGGGTCGCAGCCGGTGCGGCGACGTCGCTTACCTTGCAAGGCGTGGTCTCGGGCGGCCTGCGGAACCCGGGCGACGATCTCCCCTTGATGCTGGCCAACGGCGCCGCCACGGCCGCTGCCTTTTCACTCCTCTTCGCCGCGCTGGCCCGGCTCGGACCGAGCCGCACGGCCATGGTCCTCACCCTCGAGGCGCTCAGCGCCGTCATCCTCGGGGCGCTCGTCCTGGGCGAACCCGTCACCGCCGCCCAACTCGTGGGTGGCAGCGCCATCCTCGGTGCCGTCGTCCTCATCGCGGTGTCTTCGGTGCCGGCTGCTCGCTGGCGCCCCCGACGCCGGCCGTGGTCGGGCGATGGCGCGCCGCCGGGCTGACCAGCGCATTGCGGTTGCCCTTGGGGTCGCCGTAGAGGCAACGGCAACACGTTCCCGCTACCGCAAGGGCAACATCAACGCCGTGTGGGGTGTGGAGGTCAGGCGATGATGCGGCGTTCGGCGCGGACCCTGGCACGCCACTTCCGGCGCAGGACCCGGCGTTCGTCCTCGGACGTGCCGCCCCACACACCGAACTCTTGGTTGGTGGTGATGGCGAACTCGAGGCACTCCGCGCGCACTGGGCAACCCGCGCAGATGCCCTTGGCGGCCGCGATCTGGTCGACAGCCGCGCCCGTCACTCCGACGGGAAAGAACAGGTTGGGGTCGAGGTCACGGCACTCGGCGTCTTGACGCCATGTGAGATTGGTGTCCCAGGACCTGGGTTCGATTGCGATGGCCATGTCGTTCCTCCGACGTGAGAAAGATTGCTCACACCGGCGGCTGGCCTGCTCGAGCCGAAGCTCGAACCACCCCCAAGGTTCGCTGCCGCTACTGCAACTTCTCCATGGTACCGCCTGTGTCCTGCCTGCAAACGGCAAGTGTCGGGAAGATTTCGCTTCAGGCGGCGGGGCTGGACGGCGCGACGGGGTGTTCAGGGTGCTCGGATCGGTCGATCGCCGCAAACTGCTCCCGCAGTGACGCCAGCCGACCGTCGTCGCCGGGATAGGTGCACGCCACCGACACGAGCTCACCGTCGGCAAGATCAACGCCGCGGCTGCGGACGAAGGCGCCCACCCGCTCGGCGAGGCGACTGGCGAACACCTGCGCACCCTCGGTGCCGGTCTCGGGGCAGACGACGGCGAAACGGTGCACCGACCCGTCGCGCGCATGCACCGCCCGGTCGACTGCACGCACGGCCTCGTTGAGCTGGCCCCCGAGCTCACGTAGCAACGTGGTCCGCTTGCGTCGGGTGAGCGCGTCGAGCGGTCCGGCCGGCAGCTCGACCATGCAGACCGAAAAGAACGTCTTGTAGCGGGTGGCCCGGTTCATCTCGAGGTCGGTGTCTTGGACCAGGAAGCGCGCATTGAACAGGCCGGTGTCGTCGTCGACCTGGTCATAGACGTCGAGCTTCTCGAGACTGTCTTCGAGCTGTTGGGACGCCCACCCGCCGAGCAGGCCGAAGGCGACGAAGCCCACACCGCGGCCGGCGAGGATCGTGGCGAAACGGCCGCCGCCGACGGCATCGATGGCGGGGCTGCGGAGGACGGCGTACATCGCGATGGCGAGGAGGCCGGACAAGGCCCCTCCGACCAGGTGCCAGAACGAGAAGGCGAGGAAGATCGGGATGAAGAGGAGCACGGCCACGACTTCGACGGTGTCGACGCGACGAATGAACATCACCCCGGCGATGAGGAGCAGCACGCCGAGTCCGGCCGCCAGCACCAGTCGCCTCGTCGCGCCGTAGCTCATCAGCGTCCGATGGTAGGCGGTCACCACCAGTCCCAGTGGGGATCGGCGACACTGTGACGATGCCGTCCGCTCTCCGATCGAGGATCGCCCTGGTCGTGCTACTCGGCGCGTTCCTCATCCCGATCGCCACGTCGTCGTTGCGGGGCCTGACCCACATCCTCACGTGCACCGACGCCACCGAGATCCCCTTCAGCCTCGTGGTCCCCGAACAAGGTCCGCCGGTGATCGTCAGCTCCAACGTGATCGTGCGCGACGAACCCGAGGGCGTCTGCGGTGGCTTGGTGCTCGACATGGGCGTCGGTCCCTCAGATCCTGGCCGCGTGCTGCTCCGCCTCCCGATCACGAACAACACCGATTTCGACTGGCGGGGCACCGTAAGCGTGCGCCTCGGCAGCACGCTCATCCCCGTCGAGATCGGCGAGATCAAGGCGGGAGAGACTGCGCAGGACACGGTGTCGGTGAAGGTGGATCCGGGTGAGGTCGAGGTCAACGGATCGTTGCTGATCGGTCCGTAGGCGAGTGGCCGTCGGCTGCTATCCCGGCTCCTTCGACCCGCCCACGCTCGCCCACCTGGCCATCGTCGCGGCGGCGATCGAAGGGTGCGGGCTCGAACGAGTCGATCTCGTTGTCTCGCGTGTGGCCTTGGTCAAGGAGCACGTCTCCATCCCGCGGCTG
Source organism: Acidimicrobiales bacterium (assembly GCA_046597375.1). Taxonomy (GTDB): domain Bacteria; phylum Actinomycetota; class Acidimicrobiia; order Acidimicrobiales; family CADCTF01; genus DATLED01. Next base: position 5,774 of record JBKJKM010000287.1, read on the forward strand.
GCCGACCGGCTGGCCGTGCTCAGCGAGATCGTGGCGGCGCGTCAGGGTCTCGGGTTGGTGGTGAGCGACCGACAACTCCTGGTCGACCTTGCGAGCGGCTACGACCGTTTGGTCCTCGGCGCCGACAAGTGGGCGCAGGTCTGCGACCCCCGCTTCTACGGGGGATCGCCAGCAGCACGGGATGCGGCGCTGGCGGCCCTCCCGCCTCTGGCCCTGGTGACACGACCCGGCCACGACGAGGGACCGCTGCCGGTCGGAACCGTCCAATTGTCCCTCGCCGACGGGCTGGCCGAGGTGTCGTCGACCGCAGCGCGAGCGGGTCATCGCCAGTTCATGGCGCCCGAGGCGCGCGCCTTCGACGACCGGACGGGCGCCTGGACGGACCCCGCGAGGTATCGGCAACTGGGGTGACACCGGACGAGCTCGACACCCGATATCGCGAGGTCGGCATCGGTTTGGCTCGAGCCGCAGCCGTCGACTCCGGTGGGACGGCCCGGTGCGGGCCTGACGTCCAGCCGGCCCTTGCGATCCGTACCCTTCGCAACGAGCTACCGAGGAGCCTTCGTGTCCGCCGCCGTCCGTCGCCTGCTGCACTCCCTCCGCAACGCCTTGCGCCCGCAGCCAGCGCTCGTGCCCATTCCGGTACGCGTCCGCCACCGTCGCTGATGCGTGGCGAGTGAGGGGACGATCGTCGGCCTCGCGGTCCACCCCTGTGCCCAAGCCTCGTCCCCGTGGTGGGAAGAGGCGACCGGTGGTGGAGACGAAGGGAATCGAACCCTCGACATCTGCCTTGCAAAGGCAGCGCTCTGCCAACTGAGCTACGTCCCCGAGGGCACGAGCAAGAGGCGGAAGAGAACCTCGGCGAAGTGCGTGCGGGTGTTGCGCCGACTTTAACGGCTCACCAAAGCACGAGCCGATCGCCGACCGATCGCTACAGGGCGCCTCGGGCATTTCACAGAAACACCGAGTGCGCGTCAGGTTTCAGCTGACGCCCTTGGAGTGGTCCGAGACGCCGTGCGAATCCGCGGACGCATACTGGCCCGGGTGCACGACGACGAGATCTGGCTCCTGACCTCGACAGAGCGCCGGAGAACGGCGGACCTGTTGGCCACGCTTCCGGAAGAGGCGTGGGAGGTACCGTCGCTCTGTGAAGGGTGGAGGGTCCGCGACGTCGCGGCGCACCTGACGCTGTCCGCCCGCGCCCGCCCGCTTCAGGCGCTCCTTGGTGTCGTCCGCCACGGTGGGAACCCGAACAGGTGGGTCGCGGCCGACGCCGTGGCTCGCAGTGGGAGGCCCCCCGCAGAGTTGGTCGACGAGCTGCGCGCCGTGGCTGACAACCGACACCGGCCTCCAGGTACGAAGACGCTCGACCCGCTGGTCGACGTCATCGTGCACACGCAGGACATCGCCGCCCCACTGGGCATCGAACACCACGTCGTCGACCTAGCGGGTGCGGCGTCCGCAGCAGACCGGGTGTGGGAAATGGGGTTCCCGTTCTTCGCCCGCAGGCGGCTCCGAGGCATACGCGTGGTGGCCACAGACGTGGACTGGGAGCGAGGTCAGGGTCGGCTGGTCGAGGGACCGATCGTCGCAATCTTGCCGATGCTCGCGGGTCGGCGAGCGGGTGTCGTCGACCGGTTGTCGGGACCGGGCGTGAACCTGCTCCGGTCCCACTGAGTCGCAGGCGACAAAACCCGGCGACCTGCTCCCAGCCATCGGCCCGCTCGGAGAATTGCACGCTGCCTTTGTGGTCCCATGTTACCGTGGGACTATGACGACAAGAAGCGAAGACGGCCTGGCCGTCGATCGGGTTCAGCTCGGTGTCCGCATGGAGCGGAACCTTGTCAAGGTGCTGAAGGGTCTGGCTGAGTTCGAGAACATGACGTTGGGTCAGCTCCTCGAGAAGATCGTTCTGCACTCCTTCGAGCCAGTTCCGGGCGAGGAGGGTGAGCAGGCTTGGAGCGCTCTCGGCAAGCGATCTCTTACGGCCGTCGCTGACCTCAAGCGTGTGTATGGCCTCAACTACGACATGCACGCGTTCCGCCGGTTCCGCGAACTCGAGTCGTCCGCGGCGGAGCCGACGGAGGCGTAGCTCACGGCCGGGAGCCGACGCGTGGCTACCCGATTCCGATTGTCCGACTCCACTGCCACGTTGGACGGCCATCCCAGGGCCTACTGCCTACGCTCTCTCCGGATGGGGGACGTTGAGGTCGGGGCAGCCCGTCTCTACTGGGAAAGTGTTGGCTCGGGTCCGTTGACGGTGCTGGTGCCGGGGGCGTGCTGGCTCGAGCATGATTTGGACTATCTCGGAGCGCGCTCGGGCTCGGCCCGGTGGTCACGCTCGGCTGGTCCTACCTCGGAGCCGTCGTGGCCCTTCACGCGAAGATCGGGCGCTACGACTCGTAGAGAATGCCGGGACGCGTCGTCAGCACCGGCTGTCATATCGGCGCTCGCAACTGTTACGTCGACGGAGCGGGCTTGCGCCCGCTCCGTCAGATCGTCCTTCGGATCGGCTACTGCCTCATCCGATTGGCTTCACCGCACTGGCCTGCATGCCCTTCTGGCCCTTGGTGGCCTCGAACTCCACGCGCTGGCCCTCAGCAAGCTCGCGGT
>JBKJKM010000158.1:0-2619 GCA_046597375.1 Acidimicrobiales bacterium
GCACGGCGGGGCGCGGTCCGGCCGGCTGGGGTGGCACGTCGCCGTACCTCGGGGCGTCACCCGGCATGCGGCCGTGCAACTCGGCTTCGCGAGCCGCCGCCTCCTGGGCGCCGATGATGCGCACGCCCTCTCCTGGTGCGCGCGGCGGCGTCGGACGATCCTTGTCGAACTCGTCAGCCATGGGTGCGGTCCCCCTCACGGGAAGGCTGCCTCAAACCTCGAGCAGCTCCTGCTCCTTGTGCTGCAGCATCTTGTCGATCTCGGCCACGTGGTCGCCCGTGAGCTTTTCGAGCTCCTTCTCGGCCCGCTCGAGCTCGTCGGAGGAGATGTCGCCGTCCTTCTCGAGAGCATCGAGGTCGTGGCGGGCGGCGCGCCGCACGTTGCGAACGGCGACCCGGCCATCCTCCGCCTTGTGCTTGGCCACCTTCACGAACTCCTTGCGGCGCTCTTCGGTGAGCGGCGGGATCGAGAGGCGGATGACCGTGCCGTCGTTGGACGGGTTGATGCCGAGGTCGGCCTGCTGGATGGCCTTCTCGATGGCCTGCAACGACGACTTGTCGTACGGCGTGATGACCAACAGCCGCGCCTCGGGCACGTTGAACCCGGCGATCTGCTGCAGCGGGGTCTCCGATCCGTAGTACTCAACCCGCAAGTGCTCGACGAGCGACGGTGTGGCTCGCCCCGTACGAATGGAGGAGAAGTCGCCCTGCACGTGGCTCACGGCCTTGGCCATCTTCTCGCGCGTGTCGCTGAAGACGGCGCCGATGAGGGAATCGTCGTCCATCACTGCCTCGGGGCCGGCGGGCCACTCGCTGCGCTCATCACCGGATCAGCGTACCGATCGACTCCCCCGTGAGGGCGCGACGCAGGTTGCCCGGGGTGGAGATGTCGAAGACCAGGATCGGCAGATCGTTCTCTTTGCAGAGCGTGAGGGCAGTGAGATCCATCACCCGAAGCTCCTTGGCCAACGCCTCGGAGTAGCTCACCTCGTCGTACTTGGTGGCCGTCTTGTCGAGTCGGGGATCGGCGGTGTAGACGCCGTCGACGCCGCCATGGGTGCCCTTCAACACGACGTCGGCCTCGATCTCCACGGCTCGAAGGGCCGCCGGCGTGTCGGTGGTGAAGAACGGATTGCCCATGCCAGCGGCGAAGATGACGACGCGCCCCTTCTCGAGGTGTCGTTGGGCGCGACGCCGGATGAAGGGCTCGGCGATCTCCTGCATGTGGATGGCGCTCTGCACGCGCGTCGGCTGACCTTGACGCTCCAGTGCATCTTGCAGGGCGAGGGCGTTGATGACGGTGGCCAGCATGCCCATGTGGTCGGCGGTGGCCCGGTCCATTCCGGCGGACTCCCCCGTCGCACCACGCCAGATGTTGCCGCCCCCGACGACGACGGCGATCTCGACGCCAAGCTCCTGATGACACTCGGCGATCTCGGACGCGATGCGGGCAACCGTCACGCCATCGATGGTTTCGTCGACCTCCGACGAAGCAAAGGCCTCGCCGCTCATCTTGAGGACGACGCGACCCCACCGGGGCGTTCTGGTGGGGTCGGTCACGGTGGGCTTGTCTAGCTGCCGATGACGACCTGGGCGAACCGCGTGACGGTGGCGCCACCTAACACCTGGGTCACGGTCTTCTTGTCGTCCTTCGCATACGGCTGGTCGAGGAGCGACCCGCCAGGAATGCGCTTGAACCAGCCGCCGAGCTTGCCGTCCACGATCTTGGGCCACGCCGCCTCCGGCTTGCCCTCGTTCTCGGTTTCCTTGAGGAGGCTGGCCCGCTCGTCCTCGACGGCGGCGGCATCGACGTCTTCCTTGCGGAGGGTGCCCGGCTTGGCGAAGGCGATGTGCACGGCGATGTCGTGGGCCATCTCCTGGTCGCCACCCTGCACCTCGATGAGCACGGCGTTGACACCGCGGCCGTTCTGGATGTGGTTGTAGGCGTCGATCACGGCCCCCTCGGGAGCTTCGAAGCGCACGACCTGGCCGAGCTCGATGTTCTCCTTGAGGGAGAGTTTGAGATCGTCGATCTGCGTCTGGCGATCGGCGACGGCGCCTTCGCCTGACTTCGCTACCAGCTCGGCGAGATCGTTGACCAGCGCCACGAAGTCGGGCGCCTTGGCCACGAAGTCGGTCTCGCACTTGAGCTGCACGAGCGCGGCGGCCCGACCGTCGGTGGCGACGGCGACGGCACCCTGGGTGTTCTCCCGGTCGCCGCGCTCGGCCGCCTTGCCGAGCCCGCGCTCGCGGAGCCACTTGCCGGCGGTGTCGAAGTCACCGTCGTTCTCGACGAGCGCCTTCTTGGCATCCATCATTCCGGCCCCGGTGATGTCGCGGAGCCGCTTGACGTCCTGTGCCGAAAAATCTGCCATTACTCTTGGTCTCCCTCTGTACTTTCGCCCTCGCTCTGCGTCGCTGGCGCTCCTTGCCGCTCGGGTGCCGGCTGCTCGCTGGCGCTCCCGACGCCGGCCTCTGACGGTCCTGGCCGGACGGTAGTGTTCGAAACGGGTCCGATAGCTGCTCGTTGGCGGGGTGGGCGGCGGAGCCGTCTAAAATGGGATGTCCCCCTTTTTGCAGCACTACGTAGGAGCGCGTTCCACCATGGCTGAGATCCAAC
>JBKJKM010000243.1:0-11594 GCA_046597375.1 Acidimicrobiales bacterium
GCCGAGGCCTTGCCGCTCGACGGGCGGCTGCTCGCTGGCGCTCCCGACGCCGCCGCTCAACGTCAGTCGCCCTGAGTTCGTGCCTTGGCTTGTGCGGGACGGCGATGTCTTGGCCACGCTGGAGGTGGCAACGTCGTTCGGTGCGCGGCTGCGGGGGTTGCTGGGTCGGAACTCGCTCGAAGGGGCGCTGCTGTTGCGACCGGCCAAGTCCGTGCACACGGTGGGCATGCGCTTTGCCATCGACGTCGCCACGTGCGACCACGACCTCGTCGTGGTGGCCACCACGACGCTGCGGCCCTACCGGATGACGCGGCCCCGGCGTGAGGCTCGGTGCGTGATCGAGGCGGAGGCGGGAGCGTTCGAACGGTGGGGGCTGCGGGTCGGCGACCGGCTCGAGGTGCGTTGAGCGGCCGGCTCGTCCTGGTGGCAACGCCGATCGGAAACCTCGGCGACCTCCCCCCACGCGCCATCGAGGCACTGTCGGCGGCCGACATCGTGTGTTGTGAGGACACCCGTCACAGCCGCAAGCTGCTCGACCACGCCGGCATCCGGCCCGCACGGTTGTTGGCGGTGCACGCCCACAATGAGGCTGAGTCGGCCGATCGACTCGTGCGGGAGATGGTGGCCGGCGCGACCGTCGCCTGCATCACCGACGCCGGCACGCCGGGTATCAGCGATCCGGGCGAGCGGCTGGTGGCCGCCGCCGTCGCCGCGGGAATCGTCGTGGAGGTCGTGCCCGGCCCGGCCGCCGTCATCGCCGCGTTGGTCGTGAGCGGCCTGCCCACGGCCCGCTTCTGCTTCGAGGGCTTTTTGCCCCGCAAGGGTCGGGAGCGGGCCGATCGCTTGGCCGAAATCGCCGCCGAGCGGCGCACCACCGTCCTCTATGAAGCACCCCACCGTCTCGTGGTGACGGTACGCGATCTCGCCGAAGCGTGCGGTGGCGACCGCCGCGTCGCCATCGCACGGGAGCTCACGAAGAAGTTCGAGGACGTGTGGCGAGGCACCCTGGCCGACGCCGCCGAGCGCGTGGATTCGATGGAAGCTCGAGGCGAGCACGTGGTGGTGGTGGAGGGCGCATCCGAACCCGAGGCGGCTTCCGACAGTGACATCGACGCCGCCCTCCGTCGGCGACTCGACGCCGGCCTCAGCGTCCGCGACGCCTCGGCCGAGGTGGCCGCCGCCCTCGACGTTCCGAAGCGCGCCGCCTACAACGCCGCCCTCCGCCTGTCCAAGCCGCGTTGAGGTTGCCCTTACGGTCGTGAAAAGGCACTGCGGTTGCCCTTTGCGGCCGCCGTAGGGGCAACCGCAACGCGCTGGCCTGGTCAGGCGGTGGCGGTGGCGGGGGACGGCGGGGTGAGGCCATTGCGGCAGTCGGTGCAGATGGCGCGCTCGCGATAACTCGACAGCGCGTCGGGGGTGCCGCAGAACACGCACCCGGGAGAGAGTTTGCGCAACACGATGGCGTCGCCGTCGACGGAGATCTCGAGGGCGTCGCCGGTGTGGATGCCATGCAGCCGGCGCAGCTCGACGGGCAGCACGATGCGGCCCAGATCGTCGACCTTGCGGGCCATCCCCGTGTCCTTCAATGCCGGCTGCCTTTCTGCAGGAGGTCGATAGGCTCCGCCGCGACATGGGTCGCTTCTTCGCCACCACACCGATCTACTACGTCAACGATGCGCCCCACATCGGTCATGCCTACACCACCGTGATGGGCGACGCGCTGTGTCGTTGGCACCGGCTGTTGGGTGACGACGTCTTCTTCCTCACGGGAACCGACGAGCACGGACTGAAGATGCTGCGCGCCGCCGAGGCCCAGGGTGTCTCCCCCCAGGAGTTGGCCGGCCGCAACAGCGCGAGGTTCCGACAGGCGTGGGACGACCTCGACATCCGCTACGACCAGTTCATCCGCACCACCGAGCCGCGGCACTACGCGGCGGTGACGCGCTTCTTGCAGGCCGTCTACGACAACGGCGATGTCGAGCTGCGCACCTACGAGGGTTTGTACTGCGTGGCCTGCGAGGCGTACTACACGGAGGACGAAACCGGCCCGGAAACGACCTGCCCGATCCACACCGGACGCGCCCTCGAGTTGCTGCAGGAGGAGAACTGGTTCTTCCTCCTCTCCCGCTACGAACAGAAGCTCCTCGACTGGTACGCCGTCCATCCCGAAGCCGTGTATCCGGACACTCGCCGCAACGAGGTGCTCGGGTTCATCAAGGGCGGGCTGCAGGACATCTCGATGAGTCGTAGCTCGTTCGACTGGGGCGTGCCGCTCCCGTGGGATCCGAGCCACGTGGCCTGGGTCTGGTTCGACGCCCTGCCCAACTACATCACGGCCGCCGGCTACGGGGACGACGATTCGACGGCGTTCGATGCGTGGTGGCCCGTCGATTACCACCTCGTCGGCAAGGACATCATCCGGTTCCACGGCGTGTACTGGCCGGCCATGCTCATGTCCGCCGGTCTCGAGCCGCCGAAGACGGTGGCCGCCCACGGCTGGTTGCTCATCGCTGGCGAAAAGATGTCGAAGACGGCGCTCAACCAGATCGCGCCGGCCGACCTCGTCGCCGACTTCGGTGTGGACGGGTTCCGCTACCACTTCCTCCGCGACTCGTCGTTCGGGCCCGACGGCGACTTTTCCTACGAGGGGATGGCGGCGCGGTACAACACCGACCTGGCCAACCAGCTCGGCAACCTGTTCTCCCGCGTCGCCACCGTCGTGGGCAAGAAGTGCGGCGGGATCGGTCCGGCGCCCTCGCCCGACAGCCCCCTGGCGGCCATCGCGCGCGACGTGTACGCCGACGTCGCCGCCGGGTGGGACAAGCCCAACCCCAGTGCCGCCCTCGAAGCGACGTGGCGGCTCGTGCGCGAATCCAATGGCTATCTCGAGGACAACGAGCCCTGGAAGGCCGAGCCTGGGTCTGAGGTCGACCGGGTCATGGGCGACGCCCTAGAGGCGCTGCGGATTGTCGCCGTGCTGGCGTCCCCGGCTGTTCCGAACGCAGCCGGCGAGATCTGGCGTCGCCTCGGGCTGCCTGGCGCCGTCGAGGACCAACGCCTGCCGGCGGCGGCCGAGTGGGGAGGCTATCCCGGCGGCCTGCCAGTGGTGAAGGGCGACGGCCTCTTCCCCCGCAAGGCGGTCTGAGCCGATGTGGGCCGACTCCCACTGTCACCTCCCGTATGAGGGACTCGAGGACGTCGACGCCCACCTGGCGGCGGCTCGGGCACTCGGTGTCGGGCGGTTCATCAGCGTGGGCACCGACGCCGCCCAGTCGGCCGCCGCCATCGAGGTCGCCGGTACCCACGACGATGTGTGGGCCACGGCGGGGCTCCACCCCCACGACGCCACGGACGGCCTTGACGGGCTGGCCGGACTTTGGGACCGCCCCAGGGTCGTGGGCGTCGGGGAGTGCGGTCTCGACTACCACTACGACTCCTCGCCTCGCGAGGTACAGCGCGAGGTCTTCGCCGCCCAGATCCGCCTGGCTCACGAGCGCGACCTGGCCCTCGTAATCCACACCCGAGAGGCGTGGAACGACACCTGGACGATCCTTCGTGCCGAGGGTGTGCCGGCACGCACGGTCTTCCACTGCTTCACCGGCGGCGCACCCGAAGCCCGCACGTGCCTCGACCTCGGGGCCAGTCTGTCGTTCAGCGGGATCGTCACGTTCAAGGCCGCCGGCGACGTACGGGAGGCCGCCGCCCTGTGCCCACTCGACCGGCTGCTGGTCGAGACGGATTCGCCCTACCTCGCCCCCGTGCCCCATCGGGGACGGACGAACACCCCGGCCAACGTGGGCCTCGTCGGGGAGGCCGTTGCGGCGGTGAAGCATGTTCAGTCCGAGGTGGTCGAAGACGCCACCTGGACCAACACCGAAGCCGTGTTCCGTTTGGCAGAGGCGCCGGGACCCCTCTAGGGTCGTCGGACCGCAACACGTCCCGTCCCCCGACCAAGGGTGAAGTCCTGAGACGCAGCACACCTCAGGGACGGCGTTGGATTCCGGCGCTCCTCGTCACGATGGGCATGGTCGGATTGTCCCTCGCCTCCCTCGCCGCCTTCGACGACTCGGCTCCGGCCGAGGTGCGAGTCGACGCCGCGGCGACGGCGTCGGCGGCCTCCGACGATCTGGCGGACGCCGGCGACGATCGCCTGGCCGACGCCGCGGCGTCGGCCCGTGCGAGCCGATCGGCCGCAGCTCCTGAGGATCTCGCCTTCGCGTCGGCGATCACCGAGCCCCCGACGACCACGACGGCCGCTCCGACGACCACGACGGCGAAGCCGACGACGACAACCGCGAAGCCCACGACGACCACGGCGAAGCCGTCGACGACCACGGCGAAGCCCACGACCACCACGGCGAAGCCGACCACGACGACGACCACGGCGAAGCCGACGACCACCACGGCGGCGCCATCGACCGCGGCGACGGCCCCGACCACCACGTCCACGATGGGTCCGTCGCCAGCGTGCTGTCGCCAGGAGGGCGGGGCGTCGTACCACTCGTATCCGGACATCCGGACCTGCGCCCACAAGTCGCTTCCCAAGGGCACCGCGCTCCAGGTCACGAACCTGGGGAACGGGAAGACGACCACGTGCGTCGTCAACGATCGGGGTCCGTACGTCGAGGGGCGGATCCTCGACCTGTCGCGAGAGGCGTTCGCCGAGATCGCCGCCATCTCCGACGGGGTCATCCGCGTCTCGATCGAATGGTGACGCTTCGATCGGTGCTCGGGCACTGACGCTGACCCAGCGCCAGGTCGCAGACCTGATGGCGACGCACGGCCTCAAAGCCAGCCGGGCCCTCGGTCAGAACTTTGTCGCCGACCCCAACACGGTGCGGCGCATCGCCCGCCTGGCCGGCGTCGGCGCCGGCGATCAGGTCGTCGAGATCGGCGCCGGTCTCGGCTCGCTCACCCTGGCCCTCCGAGAGACGGGCGCCGCCGTCACCGCCGTCGAGATCGATCGCCACCTCGTACCAGTGCTGCGCACGATCGTCGAGCCCGTCGGGGCGACGGTGGTCGAGGGTGACGCCCTGCGGCTCGACTGGTCGGACCTGCTCGGAGAGAGGTCCGGATGGGTGCTCGTGGCCAACCTTCCGTACAACATGGCCACGCCGCTGGTCGCCGACCTCCTCGACGGTGTCCCCGCCATCACCCGCATGCTCGTGATGGTGCAGAAGGAGGTGGGCGAGCGCCTTGCGGCCGGCGCCGGCGACGAGGCCTACGGTGCCGTGTCGGTGAAGGTCGCCTACTGGGCCACGGCCAAGGTGGTGGGCAAGGTGCCGCCGACCGTCTTCATTCCCCAGCCCCGGGTCGACTCCGCCCTCGTCGCCATCGAGCGCCGGGCCGTGCCGGCGGTCGATCCCGCCGACGTGTCGTTCGAGCGGCTCTTCACCGTCGTGCGCGCCGGGTTCGCCCATCGCCGCAAGATGTTGCGGGGCGCACTCGCCGGCGTCGTGTCGCCGGAGGCCTTCGCGAACGCCGGGGTGCGGCCGGAGGCTCGGGCCGAGGAACTCGACGTCGAGGCTTGGGGGAGGCTGGCCCGTGTCGGCTGACCCCGAGCGAGTGGCTGACCCCGAGCGAGTGGCTGACCCCATACGAGTGCTGGCCCCGGCCAAGCTCACGATCTCGCTGCGGGTCGTCGGCGTACGGGACGACGGCTACCACGTGATCGACGCCGAGATGACAACGCTCGACTTCGCCGACGTCCTGGAGATCACCGACCGCGGGACGAACGACCTGGCCGACGACAACCTGGTCTCCCGTGCGCTGCGGGCCGTCGGGCGCAACGCCCACGTCCGCCTGACCAAGCGGATCCCCGCCGGCGCCGGGCTCGGAGGCGGATCGGCCGATGCGGCCGCCGTACTGCGGTGGGCCGGATGCACCGATCTGGCGCTGGCCGCATCCATAGGCGCCGACGTGCCCTTCTGCCTCGTCGGCGGGCGGGCCAGGGTGGGCGGCATCGGCGAGATCGTCGAACCCCTGCCCTTCGAGGACCGGGTGTTCACCCTGCTCACGCCACCGCTGCACGTGTCCACGCCGACCGTCTACCGGGCGTGGGACGACCTCGGAGGTCCGTCGTCAGACGGGCCCAACGACCTCGAGCCGGCGGCCCTCGTGGTCGAGCCACGGCTCGCCGAGTGGCGGGATCGGCTTCACCAAGCAACCGGTATCGAGCCGGTCTTGGCCGGCAGCGGGGGCACGTGGTTCGTGGCTGGCGCCCATCCCGATGTTCCCGGCGCCGTCGTGGCCAGGACGCGAAACGACCGCCCCGAAGGGCGGTCGTCCGAAGACCTCGGCTGAGTTACTTGCCGGCTCGACGCTGCCAGCGAGTCTTCTTCAGCAGCTTCTTGTGCTTCTTCTTGCGCATGCGCTTGCGGCGCTTCTTGATCAGAGAACCCATGTCGACGGAGGACCCTAGTGGCGCCAGGCCAGCGGCCTCCACTCGGTAGGATTGCCCGCTGCGATCGGGCGTCGTCCAATGGAAGGACATCGGCCTTTGGTGCCGAGAATGGGGGTTCGAGCCCTCCCGCCCGAGCCGATCCGCCGTCATTTTTGCGCCCGCGCTGAAGTCGTGGGGCGAACGAGCCGAGAGTTGGTCTCGTGGTCGCCGTCCGGATTCCTGTCCGACATCTCCCCGCGACCCCCGCGTGCCTCACTGCCAACATGCGCCACAAGCTGCGCGATCGGGCCCTGGCCTTGTTCCGGCACGAGGCCCGCAAGCTCCTCCTTCCGCTGGCGGCGCTCACCGTCATCAGCAGCCTCGGCACGTTGGCGGCTCCCGGTCTCGCCCATCGGCCCCTCCTGCTGGTGGCCCTCAGCCCCCGGCTCGGGTTCCTGGCCATCGCCGCCCCGAAGGTGGGGTTGGTGCCCTTCCTGATCGTCGCCGGCATCCGGCTCTGCCTGGCCGACCCCTTGCATTTCGTCCTTGGGCGCCGGCACGGCAGCGGCGCCGTCGACCGCCTGACCCGGCACCGCTGGCTGGCGACCGTCAAGCGCCATGCCACACGGAGCATCCCGCTCCTCGTGTTCCTCCGCCCCAACGGCACGAACCTGGCCCTCGCCGGCGCCAGCCGGGGTCGCACGCTCCACGTCGCCATCGCCGACGTGGTCGGCACGCTGGCGTACCTGCTCGTGGTGCACCGTGTCGGCGTCCACGTCCTGCCGGCCTGAGCGGACGGACGGGCCGACGGGGTCGGGGTAGACAGGGGGCATGAGCCGGCCCCTGTCCGCCATCGTCCTGGCCGCTGGTGAGGGGACGCGGATGCAGTCGTCGAGGCCGAAGCCGCTGCACGTGCTGTGTGGCCGGCCGATGGTCCTTCACATCCTCGACGCGCTGGCCGACCTGCCGCTCGACCGGGCCGTCGTGGTCGTCGGCCACGGGGCCGAACGCGTGACCAAGACGCTGAGCGAGGAGGCCAGGCCCGGCCTGCCGATCGAGTTCGTCGAACAGGCCGTCCAACGAGGCACGGGAGATGCCGTTGCGGTGGCGCTCACCGCGTTCGCCGACGAGTCGGACGGTCCCGACGCCGAAGGCGGCGACCTGCTGGTGCTGCCCGGCGACACCCCACTGCTGCGGGCCAGCACCCTGGCTGCCCTCGTGAAGGCGCATCGCCAGAGCGACGCCGCCGCCACGCTGCTCACGGCGATCCTCGACGACCCGTCGGGCTACGGGCGCGTGGTGCGCGGCAAGGACGAACGGGTGCGACGGGTGGTCGAGCACAAGGACGCCACCGAAGAGGAGCGGGAGATCGACGAGATCAACACCTCGATCTATTGCTTCCGTCGCAGCGTCCTGGCCCCGGCGCTGCGCCGGCTGACCCCCAACAACAGCCAGGGCGAGTACTACCTCACCGACGTCATCGGCGTGCTCCACGACGCCGGGTACAACGTCGTGAGCATGGTCGCGGCCGATCCAATGGTGCCGGCCGGCATCAACGACCGGGCCCAGCTGGCGGTGGCCGAGGCCGAGCTGCGCGACCGGACGAACGACCGGTGGATGCTGGCCGGCGTGACGATGCTCGATCCGGAGCGCACCTACATCGATGCGACGGTGCAGCTGTCGAAGGACGTCACCCTCTTTCCCGGCACGGTGCTGCAGGGTCGCACGGTCGTCGAGGAAGGCGCCGAGATCGGCCCCGACACGCGCTTGGTCGACTGCACGGTGCGGGCCGGGGCCGTCGTAGAGCAGACGGTCGCTCGCCTGGCTGAGATCGGTGCCGGCGCCAAGGTCGGACCATTCGCCAGCCTCGCCCCCGGCAATCGGGTGGCGCCGGGCGTGGTCACCGGGCCATTCTTCGCCGGAGAGAGTGAGGACTAGGGCATGGACCTCGTCACCAAGAAGCACCTGCAGCTCTACGCCGGGCGATCCCACCCGGAGCTCGCCCTACAGGTCGCCGACAGCCTCGGTGTGGCCCTCGGCGACGCCAACCTCGTCGACTTCCCCAACACCGAGCTCCGGGCGACGTTCGGCGAGTCGATCCGCGGTGCCGACGTCTTCATCCTCCAGAGCCACGCCGCCCCGGTGAACCAGGCGATCATGGAGCAGGCGATCATGCTCGACGCCGCCAAACGGGCCTCGGCCAAGCGCATCACCGCCGTCTGCCCCTACTACGGCTACGGCCGCCAGGACCGCAAGGCCAAGGGTCGCGAGCCGATCACGGCCAAGCTCGTGGCCGACATTCTCACCGCCGCCGGCGCCGACCGGATCGTCAGCGTCGACCTCCACTCGCCCCAGATCCAGGGCTTCGTGGACGGGCCCTTCGACCACCTTCTCGCCGCCCCGGTGCTGGAGAACTACATCCGCACCGAGATGGGCGAAGACGAGTACGTGATGGTGGCCCCGGATCAGGGGCGCACCAAGGTCGCCGACCGCTACGCCCAACACCTCGGGATGGACATGGCCAGCGTGTTCAAGCGCCGGGCCAAGGACAAGATCGCCGTCGTCGAGGCCGTCGGTGTGATGGGCGACGTCGAGGGTCGCCGGTGCGTGCTCGTCGACGACATGATCGACACCGCCGGCACCATCTGCGCCGCTGCCGACATCCTCATGGAGAACGGTGCCCTCGACGTGTGGTGCATCGCCACCCATGGCGTGCTGTCCGGTCCGGCCGTCGACCGACTGAAGAATTCCAAGCTCTCGAAAGTCGTGATCACCGACACGCTGCCGATCGAGTCCGAGAAGCAGTTCGACAAGCTCGAAGTGCTCTCGATCGCGCCGCTCATCGCCGACGCCATCCGTGCCGTCTTCGAGGACACGTCCATCTCCGAGCTCTTCGGGGGCGAGAACCAGTTCTAATTGTCTCGCTCTGCGCCTCGGGGCCCTTCGGGCTGGGGGCTTGCCGCTCGACGTGCCGGCTGCTCGCTGGCGCTCCCGACGCCGGCCTGGTGGCGGGGTCGGCCCGGTGGCGGGGTCGGAAACGGGGCTGCGCGACTCAGCGACAGCTGGCGCAACTGACGTTGTGATCGCTAGGTCTGGGCGGTCTGTTCGAGGATCCAGTCGACGGTCGGTTGGTTGATGGCGGTGGTGTCGTGGGTGAGGACGTCGTCGGTCACGAGGCGGTAGAGCATGGCCCGAGCGAGCAGCTGCGGGTCGAGGTCGGCGAAGGCGGGGTCGTTCGGGTCGGCGGCCGACCAGACCATGGCGTCGACGGCGACGACGGCCAGAGCCCAGCCGGGCGGGCGCCAGTAGAGGGAAAGGTCGATCACGGCCGGAGGGCCGCCGTCCGGGTCGAGGAGGACATTGCCTCCAAGGTCGCCGTGGACGAGTTGGGCCGCCTCGGCGATCGGTCGGAGGGCGGCGGCCAAGCGGTCCACGAGCAGGCGCAGGCCGTCGGACCCGACGGCCACCGACTCGTCGCCCCACGCCGTCCGGTCGCCGGTGTCCCACGGCGAGTGCCGCCGATCGAGGAACGCCGGCCGCGGCACGTGGGCAACGGCTCGGGAGAAGGCCCGTCCGGCCTCGAGCACCTCGGTCCATCGCCGGTCGGCCGGCGTCCCCTCGAGGAACCCGGTCGCCGCCCAACCGTCGACGACCCAACGCCCGTCGGTGGCCGGTACGGGCACGGCGATCCGCACCTCGACGGTCGACGCGACGTTGGCGCCCAGCCACGCCAGTTCCTCGACCGTAACCGGGTCGTCGCCCACCCGCTTGAGGACCAGGGCGCCAAGGCGCCAGCTGCCGCCCTGTCCACCCGGCAGCGCTTTCGGCTGCTCCAACGCCCCGAAGGTGGCGCACACCGCCGGCGGCGGCGGACTCGAACGCAGCACGCGCGCACCCTACCGATGAGTTGCAGTTGCCCTTGCGGTCGTTCGAACGCGCTGGTCGGGCTGGCACCGGGGCGGGCCGAGCCGTCTAAACTGTGACGTCCCCCTTTTTGCAGCACCTCGTAGGAGCGCGTTCCGAACCATGGCCGAGATCCAACTCATCGCCGAGACCGGCCGGGAAGCCGGCACCCGCTCCTCCAAGCGCCTGCGTCGCGAGGGCAAGATCCCGGCCGTCGTCTACGGCCACGGTGCCGACCCGGTATCCATCGCCGTCGACGCCCGTGAGCTGCGGGGCGCCCTCAACACCGATGCTGGCGTCAACGCCTTGGTCAACCTGTCGATCGACGGGAAGAACCAGCTCACCATGGCCCGCGTGCTGCAGCGCCACCCCGTGCGCAACACCGTCACCCACGTCGACTTCCAGGTCGTCAGCCGGGATGAGGTCATGAGCGCCGAGGTGGCGTTCACCCTCGTGGGCGAGGCCAAGGAGGTCACGAACAACGACGGTGTCGTCGAGCAGGCGCTCTTCGCCCTCACGATCCACGCCACCCCGTCGGCCATCCCGGCCCACATCGAGGTCGACATCAGCCGCCTCAAGATCGGCGACGCCATTCGCGTCGGCGACCTCAAGCTGCCGGCCGGCGTCACCACGGAGGTTGATCCGGAGGAGGCGATCGTCGTCGGTCAGGGAGCACAGACCAGCGAGCTCGACCTCATCGCCGAGGCCGACATCGAGGGGCTGCAGGAGCTGGCCGAAGCCGTCGCCGAGGAAGAGGCGGCCGAGGGCTCGGGCGCCGGCGATGCCGCCGAGGGCGGCGCGGCCTCCGACGAGAGCTGAGCGCCGACTGGCTCATCGTCGGGTTGGGAAACCCGGGCGTCGAGTACGTGGGCACGCGCCACAATGTCGGCGCCGACGTGGCCTTCGTGTTGGCCTCGCGACACGGCGCCACCTTGAGCTTCACCAAGCGTGAGCGCAGCATGACCGGCGACGTCCGGATCGGAACGCTCCGGGTCGCCATCGCCTTTCCGCAGACGTACATGAACGATTCGGGCCAGGCCGTCCGGCTGTTGATGAAGCGCCACGACCTCGAGGACCCGTCCCGGATCGTCGTCGTGCACGATGAGCTCGACCTGCCTCCGGGTCGGGTCCGGGTCAAGGAGGGTGGCGGGCTGGCCGGCCACAACGGCCTCCGTTCCATCAAGGATCACCTCCACACGGACGAGTTCCTCCGGATCAGGATCGGCATCGGCAAACCGCCAGGAGGCAAGGAGCGGGGGGCCGACCACGTCCTGAAGAAGCCGGCGAAGCAGGAGCGCGAGGAGCTGGC
>JBKJKM010000256.1:0-5590 GCA_046597375.1 Acidimicrobiales bacterium
CTTGGATAAGGCGAGGCATCGCTCGTGCATCGCATGCCCGGCCAAGAGCGCGGGAAGGGCGACACTCGTGTCAGCGACGGTCGCGAAGCTCTTCGACCAGGTCTCGTACGTCCTCCACCGTCGACGGGAACGACCCGTCTCCTTCGATCACCAGGAAGCCGCCCTT
Source organism: Acidimicrobiales bacterium (assembly GCA_046597375.1). GTDB lineage: Bacteria > Actinomycetota > Acidimicrobiia > Acidimicrobiales > CADCTF01 > DATLED01. The sequence continues at coordinate 167 of JBKJKM010000256.1, forward strand.
GTCGACGATCCGGGCCTCGGACCTCGGACGGATCGGCTCGAGGTGGAGACCGTCGCCCCTGTCGGAGATCTCGACCTCCGTACCCGGCGCAAGCCCGAGCCGATCACGGAGCTTCTTCGGCACCACGATACGGCCGGCCTTGTCGATGGTCGTCCGCACGCCATCACGGTACCGACGTGAAGGCATCTGGCTCAGACGATGACGCGGAGGATCTCTTCGATGGTCGTGATGCCGTTGGCGACCTGGATGAGCCCGGCCTGGCGGAGGGTCATCATGCCCTGGGCGATGGCGACCTTCTTGATGTCCTCGGAGTGACCGTGCTCCACGATCAGGCGCTCGATCTCCTCGGAGATGAGGAGCACCTCGTGGACGGCGAAGCGGCCGTGGTAGCCGGTCTTGCCGCACGCCTGGCACCCCTTGGCCCGGTAGAGCTGGGGGATGGTCTCGGAGTCGTCGAAATCCCACCCGACGTTCTGCAGCTCGGTCATCGACGGCTCGTACGGCTCCTTGCACCGCTCGCACAACCGACGGGCCAGGCGCTGAGCGACGATGGCGTCGAGGGCCGTGGCCACCAGGAATGGCTCGACGCCCATCTCGACGAGGCGGGTGGGGGTCGAGGCGGCGTCGTTGGTGTGCAGGGTCGACAGCACGAGGTGGCCGGTGAGGGCGGCTTCGACGGCGATGGTGGCCGTCTCCTTGTCACGGATCTCACCGACCAGGACGATGTCGGGGTCAGAGCGCAGGATCGAGCGAAGGGCGGCGGCAAAGGTCATACCGGCCTTGTTGTTGACCTGCACCTGGTTGATGCCGGCCAGGCGGTACTCCACCGGATCCTCGACGGTGATGATGTTCTTGGACTCGTCGTTGAGGATGTTGAGGGTGGCGTAGAGCGTCGTCGACTTGCCCGAACCGGTCGGCCCGGTGACGAGGATCGTGCCGTAGGGCTTGGTGAACGAGGTCTCGAAGCGGTCGCGGGTCTCGGGAAGGAACCCGAGGTCGTCGAGCGTCTTCACCGACGTCGACTTGTCGAGGATCCGCATCACGACCTTCTCGCCGTAGACCGTCGGAAGGGTGGCGACACGGAGGTCGACCGCCTTGCCCCCGATGTTGGCCGTCACCCGGCCGTCCTGGGGGATGCGGCGCTCGGCAATGTTGATGTCGGCCATGATCTTCAGGCGGCTGATAATGCCGGCCTGGATGTTCTTGGGTGGGCGCATCTTCTCGTGGAGCACACCGTCGATGCGATAGCGGACCCGCAGGTCCTTCTCCCCCGGCTCGATGTGAATGTCCGATGCCCGGTCGGCCACCGCCTGGCTGATGAGCAGGTTGACCAGCTTGACGATCGGCGCATCCTCGACGACCTCGTTGAGTGAGGTGAGGTCGTCGTCGTCCCCACCGAAGTCAGAAGACGCCTCGGCCGAGATCTCGTCGGCCTCGGCGTCCATGCGGTGGTGCTTCTCGATGGCGTCGAGAATCGACTGGCGGGTCGCCATCACCGTTTTGACGTCGGCCCGGGTGATCGTGCGGATGTCGTCGATGGCGAAAACGTTGCCCGGGTCGCTCAGGGCCACGACGAGCTGGCCGTTGTCCCAGCCGATGGGCAGGGCCTGGTAGCGACGGGCGAGGGTGTCGCTGATCATCGTGGCGGCGCTGGAGTCGACGGTGTAGTTGTCGAGATCGACGAATTCCATGCCGATCTGGGCAGCCAGGGCCGCCATCAGATCGCCCTCGGACACGAGATCCTGATCGAGGAGCACGCGCCCGAGCGACTTCCCCGTGCGACCCTGATCCTCGAGGGCGAGTTCGAGCTGCGCCTGCGTCAGCAGGCCACGGGTGACGAGGAACGCCCCGATCCTGTCGATCTCAGACATCGTGCTCGAGCTTTCTCACCGGCCCGCCGGCCTTGGGGACGGGTGCAGTATCCCGCATCCCGGGCGCTGTTAGTTGCGGACCGACGACAGGAACTTCAGGAGGAGACCGCGGTTGATGGGCTCGTCACCCTCCGGGACCTCGGGCAGCTCGCCACCCGAGGCGAGGTGCTCGGTGACCTGGGCGGCCACGGCCTCTTCGTCATCACCGCTGAGGGCCGCCAGCTGGGCGACGAGGGCCTTGGCCTCTTCGACCGCAGGCGGCTGCACCTTGACGGCGACCGGACGGGACCCGTCGACGTCGGGCTCGCCTTCGGTATCCGTGCTGGCCTTGACCTTGCGGGGGCGGCTGGCCAGCTCGGCCAGGGTGTCGAGGTCGTCTTGACCTGACGCCGTGTCCGACGCACCGGCCTTCGGTGAAGCGTCCTCGGCTGCGGCGGACCGCTCGCTCGTATCGAGCTTGGCCGATCCATCGCTCTTGGGCTCCGCCGACATCTTCGCGTGGGATTTCGGCGGGTCGGCATCAGCCACGTCGGACTTTTCGATCGAATCGACCTTGCGCGCCGGCGCCTTGGCGGAGTCAGCCTTCGCCTTGGGCGTGGCATGGACGTCGATGCTGGCCAGCTTGGCGTCGACGAGTTCCTTGACCGTCTTGCAGGTATCGAACTCCGAGCGCCCCAACGCCTCCATGAGGTCGTGCACGGAGCGACCACCCGCCACCTTCCGGAGCAGGTGCCAGTGGTCGCGGGACACCGTGACCTCGTCGCCCGGAGCGTCGGCCGCCATGTCGATGACGGCATCGAGATGGGGCACCACCAGGGCGATGTCGTTCCACTCGCCGAGACGGACCTGGGCGTCGGCCAACACCAGGTCGATCATCTGCGGCTCGGTGCGGCGCGGGGCTTCGGCGCCGGCGTCGAAGTTGAACGTGCCCGACTCCAGGCGCAACAGCTCGAAGATCGCGTCGACGAACGGGGTCTCACGACCACCGACGTTGGCGTGCACCAGTTGGCCCTTCTCGAGCCAGATCTTGCCGTCGACGCGGCCGCCGACGACTCGCAGCTCGCCGTCCTTCTTGGTGGACGAAAGCAACACGAGCACATCGGGGAGTGCAAACGTCTCGAGGGAGCCCTGCAGTGACACGGTTGACCTCCGGTGGCCGGTTGGGACAACAGCTTCATCGGCACTTGAACTGTCCCACCTGATCGGAACTTCAGTTCCGATCGGCCAGGACGGCGAGAGCGGCCGCCGACATCACTTCGAGCGGGGGGTCCTCGCCCGTCCACAGCCGGAAGGCGTGCGCCGCCTGGTGGATCAGCATCCCCAACCCGCTGACGGGCACGGCACCCCGCTCCCGAGCGGCCGCCAGCAACGGCGTCCGGATCGGGTGGTACACGAGGTCGGCCACCAGCTGCCCCGGCCGAAGTCGGTGGGGATCGACGAGGAGCGCTTCACCGAGACCGGCGGGGCCGGCCATGCCCACCGGGGTGGCGTTGACGACCAGATCGGCCTCGCCGACGTCGTCCCCGGTGCCCGCGCGAGCGACCCCCGGCGCCAGCTTGGCGGCCCGTTCGACCGACGACGCCGTGCGGTTGAGAACGGCGATGTCAGCGGCGCCCGCAGTCGCCAGGGCCAGGACGACGGCTCGGGCGGCACCCCCGGCGCCCAGAACGACCACTCGCTTGTCCCGAGGATCGAAGCCCTCGTCGTGGCCCAAGGCGTCGACGAAGCCCTGGCCGTCGGTGTTCTCGCCGTGCAGTTCGTCACCCAACCGGTGGATCGTGTTCACGGCGCCCAGTGCACGGGCCGTGGCCGAGAGGTGGTCGAGCGCCGGCAGCACGTCCGCTTTGTGGGGCATCGTCACGTTCAGTCCGTCAAGGCCCAATGCTCGCATCGCCGCCACCGCCGCCGTCGCCTCACCTGCGGGCACGGGAAACGCGACGTATACCCAGTCGAGGTCGAGCGCTTCGAAGGCCGCGTTGTGGATCACCGGGCTGAGGCTGTGGCGAACGGGGTCCCCGATGACGCCGGCCACCCGGGTCGACGCGGTCCGCCGCATCAGACTCACACCGTCAACGGACGCCGGCGGCTTCGGCCTTGCGGATGTTGGCCGAGTGCTCGGCGCCCGTGGTGGCGAAGGAGTGGCGGCCCGTCGGATCGGTGACGACGTAGAACAGAAGCGTTCCCGAGGTCGGGTTGAGGGCGGCTTCGAGGGACTTGCGTCCGGGGGCGGCGATTGGCGTCGGGGGCAGTCCGGTCACCTGGTAGGTGTTGTACGGCGAGGGCACTTCGAGGTCCTTGAACAGCACTCGGACGTTGCGCTCGCCGGTCTTGCCCAAGGCGTAGATCACGGTGGCATCGACTTGCAGCTTCATGCCCCGCTTGAGGCGGTTGTAGATGACCTGGGCGACCTGGGCCCGCTCCTCGTCGAAACGGGTCTCCCGCTCGATCAGCGACGCCACGATGATCGCCTCGTACGGCGACACGCCGACCTTGGCCTTTGCATCCTGAATGCCGACCTCGTCGGCGACGGCGTCGAACGACGAGACCATGCGCTCGAGAATTCGCGCCTCGTCGTCCTTGGGCTCCACGTTGTACGTCTCGGGAAGAAGAAGGCCCTCGATCTTGGTCACCGAGTCGGGCTGGAACTTCGAGCGGACCTTGCCCGCATCGATGGCGGCGGTGAACGCCTCGGCCGAGCGCCCCTCCAGCTTCGCCACCTGGTCGGCGATCTGTCCGAGCACGAGACCCTCGGGCACCGTCAGCTTCTCGAACTTGAGCTCCGGTCCCTTCTCCAGCACGGCGATGGCCTCGGACATCGACATGTTCTTGGCCAGCGTGTACTCGCCGGCCTGGAACGGGCCGCCACCGTTGAGGCGGATGTAGTAGCGGAAGATGTCGGCCGAGGTGATCACGCCGGCGCCGTCGAGCAGGACACCGATGCGCTGGGTCGACGAACCGAGGGGAACGGTGAGCTTGACGGGCTCGCCGGGAGCACCGGCCGGGTCGACCTGCTTCTGGTAGGTGATGTAGGCCAGCCCGGCGCCGACCAGGCCGAGAACGACCAGCACGGCGAACACGGCCATCAGCCGGCCGAGGCAGCCCCGCTTCTTGCGCTCGCGGGGGAACTGCTCGTACTCGTCGTCGTTGCCATCCAAGCCGGTCATCTGCTCCGAGCCTCCCGGCTGTCGAGCCAGGCCTGCAGCATCACGGCTGCCGCCACCTTGTCGACGACCTTGCGTCGAGCCTGGGCGTTCATCTTCCTCTGCATCATCGAGCGATCGGCGGATACCGTCGTCAGTCGCTCGTCGAAGGTCTCCACCGGCACCGGTTCGAGCACCTCGGCCAGTAGCGCCGCCTCGTCGAGCGCGGCGGCGGCCGCCCGCCCGATCGACCCGTCCATCGACAGGGGCAGGCTGACGACGAGCAGCCTGTCCCCGACCTCGTCGACGATGTCCTTGAGGCGGCGGCGATCGAGGGCCAGGTCGCCCGATCGGGCGATCACTTCGTACGGCGAGGCCAACACGCCGCCGGGATCGCTGACGGCTACCCCGAC
>JBKJKM010000041.1:0-3887 GCA_046597375.1 Acidimicrobiales bacterium
CCTCGGCTGGTTCGTGATCGACAACCTGCCGCCGGCGCTCATCCCGACCGTGGCCGACCTTGCCGCCAACCAGACCAAGACCAACGAGACCGAACGGGTGGCTCTCGTCATCTGGACGAGCCCCTTCCTCGAAGAGCTCCTCCCGGCCATCGACGAGCTGACCAAGTCCGGCGCCAACACCAAGATCTTGTTTCTCGAAGCCAGCGACGAGGTCTTGATCCGCCGCTACGAGGACAAGCGCCGCCGCCATCCCGTCGCCGCCGCCGGCGTGGCCGAGAGCATCGACCAGGAACGGGTGCTCCTCGAGCCGGTCAAGGCGCGGGCCGACGTCGTCGTCGACACGACCGAGCTCAACGTCCACCAGCTGCGCGACCGCCTGACCGCGCTGTTCCTCGTGCACGAGGGCCCGTCGATGCAGACGAGCGTCGTGAGCTTCGGGTACAAGCACGGCATCCCCCTCGACGTCGACAACGTCCTCGACTGCCGGTTCCTCCCGAACCCGCACTGGGTCGACGAGCTGCGACCGCTCACCGGCCTCGACGAGGCGGTGAAGGAGTACGTGCTCGGCCAACCGGAGACGGCCCAGTTCCTCGATCATCTCGGTCGGCTCCTCGATCTCCTGCTCCCCGCCTATGCCAAGGAAGGCAAGAGCTACCTCACCTTTGCCGTCGGCTGTACGGGAGGGCGCCACCGCAGCGTGGCCATCGCCCGAGAACTGGCCCGCTTGATCGAGGAGCGCGGCTTCACGCCAAGCGTCCAACACCGGGACATCGAGCGATGAGGGACGGCGGACCGCGCGTCGTCGCCCTCGGCGGGGGCCATGGGACCGCGGTGACGCTGGCCGCCGCCCGTCACTACGCCGGCGAGCTGACGGCCATCGTGAGCGTGGCCGACGACGGCGGCAGCAGCGGCCGTCTTCGTGAAGCCCTCGGAATTCCGGCACCCGGCGACCTCCGCCGCTGCCTCGTCGCCCTCAGCGACCCGGACACCAATGCGCTGGCCCACGCCTTCGAGCACCGGTTCGAGGACGGCCACGCCCTCGGCAACTTGATCATCGCCGGACTCACCGCCTCGACCGGGAGCTTCACCAAGGCCCTCGACGAGGCGGGCCGCCTGCTCGAGGCGCACGGACGGGTGCTTCCGGCCACCCGAGACGCCGTCGTCCTCAAGGCCGTCGCCGACACCGGTGAGGTCGAGGGACAGGTGAACGTCGCCCAGGCTGGGCGCATCGCCCACGTCGGCATCGTCCCCGAGGACGCCTGCCCACCGCAGGAGGCACTCGACGCCATCGCACGGGCCGACCAGCTCGTCCTCGGACCGGGCAGCCTGTACACCAGCGTCCTGGCCGTCGTCGCCGTGCCACGCCTCCGACTGGCGCTCCGCCAGGCCAACGCCTCCCTCGTCTACGTGTGCAACCTCCGCACCGGCGACGAGACACCCGGCTTCGACGTCGCCGCCCATGTCGACGCGCTGGTGGCCCACGGCCTCACGCCGGACGTCGTGGTCGCCGACCCCGCCGCCATCGAGGTGGGTTCGGTCGCCGACGGGGTGCGGGTCGTGCTGGCCGATCTCACCGACCCGACTTCGGCCACCCACGAGCCGGTCAGACTGGCACGGTTGCTGGCCGATCTGGTCGGATAGACCCCAGGGAAACCAACAACTCTCGACCAGCAAAGGGGCGGTTCATGGCCGTACGAGTCGGCATCAACGGGTTCGGGCGCATCGGGCGCAACTTCTTCAAGGCGGCCAAGCAGCGGGGCGTGGATATCGACTTCGTCGCCGCCAACGATCCGTTCGGGTCGAAGGAGCTGATGGCCCACCTGCTGCGTCACGACACCATCCAGGGCATCTGGGACGTCGACATCGAGGTCGTGGGCGAGGGCATCAAGGTCGACGGCGACACGATTCAGATCCTCAGCGAGCGCGACCCAGCAAACCTGCCGTGGGCCGACCTGGGCGTCGACTGCGTGATCGAGTCGACGGGCGTGTTCAGCTCCAAGGAGCAGGCGTCGGCCCACCTCACCGCCGGTGCGCCCCTCGTCATCGTGTCGCAGCCGTCCGCCGGCGCCGACGCCACATTCGTCGTCGGCGTCAACGACGACACCTTCGACAAGGACAAGCACAAGGTCGTCTCCAACGCCAGTTGCACGACCAACTGCTTCGTGCCGATGGTGCAGGTGCTCGACGACGCCTTCGGCATCGAAAAGGGTCTCATGACGACCGTGCACGCCTACACGGCGACCCAAGCCATCGTCGACGGTCCGAGCAAAGACCTTCGCGAAGCCCGGGCCGCCGCCGTCAACGTGATCCCGTCGTCGACCGGCGCCGCCCGAGCCACCAGCCTCGTGCTCGAGTCGATGAAGGGCAAGCTCGACGGTTCGGCCTTGCGGGTGCCGATCCCGTGTGGCTCGATCACCGACTTCACGGCCATCCTGAACACTGAAGCGTCCGTCGACGAGATCAACGCCGCCTTCAAGGCAGCATCGGAGACCGGTTCGCTCTCCGACGTCCTCGTCTACTCCGAGGCGCCGATCGTCAGCAGCGACATCGTCGGGTCGCCGGCGTCGTGCACCTTCGACGCCCCGCTGACCATGGCCATGGGCAGCCTCGTGAAGGTCTTCGGCTGGTACGACAACGAGTGGGGCTACTCCAACCGGGTCGTCGACCTCATCCTCCGCACCGCCGGCAAGTAGTCGGCCCCAAGGAATGAACGTGGTCCCCCAGCTGGAGGACCTGCCCGATCCCTCGGGCCGGTCCGTGCTCCTCCGCGCCGACTTCAACGTGCCGATCGGCCCGGACGGCACCATCGACGACGATCTCCGCATACGAGCGGCGCTCCCGACCATCGAGTGGTTGTTGAACAAGGGCGCAAAGGTCACGGCCTGCAGCCATCTCGGCCGCCCGAAGGGGAGGCCCGACGCCAGGTACTCGATGGACCCGGTCCGCAAGCGGCTGAAAGAGCTGGCGCCGGACGTGGAACTGCTCGAGAACCTGCGCTTCGATGCCGGCGAGGAGGGCAACGATCCGGCGTTCGTGGCCAAGCTCGTCGAAGGTCACGACCTCTATGTGAACGATGCCTTCGGGGCCGCCCACCGTGCCCATGCGAGCATCGTCGGACCGCCGAAGACCCTGCCGTCGGCTGCCGGACGCCTTTTGGCCAAGGAGGTCGAGGTCCTCGGCGGTCTCCTTGACGATCCGGCCCGTCCGTTCGTCGCCGTCCTCGGCGGATCGAAGGTCAGCGACAAGCTCGGCGTCATCGAGGCACTCTTGGACAAGGTCGACCGCATCCTCGTCGGCGGTGGCATGTGCTTCACCTTTTTCAAGGCGCAGGGGATGTCGATCGGCGACTCCCTCCTCGAGGTGGACCAGGTCGACAACGCCAGGCGGTTGCTCGAGACCGGGAAGATCCTGCTCCCTGAAGACGTCGTCGGCTTGAGCGCCGAAGGCGTGATCGGCGACCCGTCCAAGGGTGGCGATCTCCGGATGTTCGGTCGCGGCCTGCCCGACGGGTGGAAGGGCCTCGACATCGGCCCGGGCGCCGCCGCCGCCTTCGGCGAGGTCATCAACGAGGCCCGCACGATCCTCTGGAACGGACCGATGGGCGTCTTCGAAGACCCCCGCTTCGAGGCCGGCACCCGCGCCGTCGCCGAGGCGTGCGCCGAGACCAGAGGCTTCACCGTCGTCGGCGGCGGCGACAGCGCAAGCGCCCTCGCCAAGTTCCGTCTCGACGACGACATCGACCACGTCTCCACCGGTGGTGGCGCCAGCCTCGAGCTCCTCGAGCAGGGCGACCTCCCCGGCCTGGCCGCCCTGCGAGGAGCCCCCAATGCCCGCTAGCCCGCTCCGGAAACCGCTCATCAGCGGGAACTGGAAGATGCACCACAACC
>JBKJKM010000050.1:0-5160 GCA_046597375.1 Acidimicrobiales bacterium
GACGAGATCCAGGACGGCACGATCGCCCCCGGCGACCTCGCCGACGGTGCAGTGACGACTGAGAAGCAGACGGCCAACGTCGCCAGCGGTCTCCCGCTCGCTCCGTCCATTGCCCTCGCTGCCCCCGGCACCAGCTCAGCGACCGTCGTCGCCAGCGCTCCGCTCGCCAGCTTCGGCGCCGTCGGAACGCCGGCGCATCGCGTGCTTCTCACCGGCCAGGTCCAGCTCAACTGCGCAGCTACCTGCGGCGCCGGCATCCTGCAGGTCAAGTATCAACTCTTCGAAGGCGCCGTGCCCAAGAGCCCCGAGTACCAAGCCCTCATGTCCACGGCGAACCCGTCGACGGTCGGAGCCGTGTCTGCACTCGTCGCTGACGCCTCAGCCAACACCGCTCACACCTACGACCTCAAGGTCACGGTGACCAGCACGGATCCGGCGACGGTCAGCGCGGTCGGCGGAATACTGACCGCCGTCGACCTCGGTCGCGGCTAACCCAAACACAAGCTCCAGACGATCGAAGGCGTCGGCGCAAGCCGGCGCCTTCATCGCGTTCCGAGCATGGCCATTGCCGGTGCCGTTGCTTGGGGCTACGGTCCGAGGAGCGCTGCATCGGCGCTCGCGCTCGCTTCCCCCTGAGCCCTGCATCTGAATCGCTCAGGAGGTGGCCGTGCGCCGCTTCGGCATCCTCGTCGCGCTGTCGACGGTCTTCCCGACATGGGCCGCCAGCGCCGTTGCGGCGCCGGTGGCCTACCGGCCGCCCGTCGACGCGCCGATCGTCGACGGGTTCCGGCCCCCGGCCACGCCGTACGGTCCGGGCAATCGCGGCATCGACTATGACGTCGGCGTCTCGCCGGCATCGGTGCCCGTCCATGCCGTGGCCGACGGGGAAGTCGTGTTCGCCGGTCGGGTGGGCACCGGCCTCCACGTCGTCGTGCTGCACGCCGACGGCATTCGCACGAGCTCCAGCTTCCTCGCCGGCGTGACGGTCCGTCGCGGCGATCAGGTCGCCCAGGGAGAACGGCTGGGCACGGCGACCGGGAGGTTCCACTTCGGCGCCCGGGCGGGTGAGACCTACCTCGACCCTCTCACGCTCTTCGGTCAGGTCGGCGGCGATGCCGGGAGGAGCGCCGTGCTCGTCGCCGACCCAGACGAGCGGCGCCCGCTGGCCGAGGTCGAGGAACGGCGCCGCCTCCTCGATGCCCTTCGGGGCGTAGCCGGTGCATCCATCGCCGGCGCCACGGACTGGCTGCGCGACCAGGCCGTTGCCGCGGCCCAGCGCAAGGTCGCCCTCGCTGCCATCCTCGCCGACACCGCTCTCGACCGGGCGCTCCCGCTCCCGGCTCGACTGGCCCTGGCGGCGCTGCGATGGGACGAGGACCAACGCACCTGCACGCCGGTGGGCACGCCGATTCCGCCGATGCAGGGTCGACGCATCGCCATACTCGTCGGTGGACTGGGCTCGTCGACCGGTCACACGGCGGTGTTGGACGTCGACACCGAGGCGCTCGGGTACGACCGGCGGGACGTGCACCAGTTCAGCTACGCCGCCGACCCCTCGTTGCCCTACGGACCGGCAGACACGCTGGGAGACATCGGCGCCGCCGGCCGGCGTCTGGCCGTCCGCATCGCCGCCATAGGTCGGCTGCACCCGGGCGTCGCCATCGACGTGATCGCCCACTCCCAGGGCGGGCTCGTGGCCCGGAGCGCCATCACGACACATGTTGCAACTCCGGCGACCGTGGTCACCCTCGGCACGCCGCACCAAGGTGCGGACCTGGCCTCGGCCGGCGCCGCGCTCGACGCCACCTTCAGCGGTCATGCCCTTCTCGAGGCCGTCGGTGCGGTGGCTCCGATCGACCCGACGGCGATCTCGGTCGGCCAGATGAATGAAGCCAGCACGTTTCTCGACGACCTGCCGGAGTCCGGATGGTCGCCCTCGACGAGCGTGGTGTCGATCGCCGCTCGTGGCGATCAAATCGTTCCCAGCCATCAGTCCCGCCTCGACCCGTCGCAGGCGTGGAACACCGTGGTGACCACGGGGTTCGGCGTGCCGACCGACGACCACACCCGGCTGCCGGGATCAGCCGCCGCGACCCTCGAGATCGGCCGCGCCATCCACCGTCAGGCCCCCACCTGTCGATCGTTGCCGGATGCATTGGTCGACGAGGCGCTGAGCCGTTCTGCCGCGGGACGGCAGGAGCTCGTGGGCACCGCCCTCGCCTTCGCCGGCCTCTATGTGGATGCTCGCGCCCAGGCCGCCGGCCTCGAAGCGGTCCGCCGGTGAGGCGAGAGGCGATGGAGCTCACCAGGCGACCCCCCACTACCCTTGCTCCCCCGATGGGTCGGAGTCGGCGCTGTGGCGCCGCCATCGTGGTGTTCCTCTGCGTCCTCATGACGCTCGCTGACGCGCGCCCGGCCGCAGCCCAGACCCCGCCGGGAAGTGATCTCTGGCTCGTGGACGGACCCCGCTTCGAGCCCCTCGACCGGGCTCCGCTGAGCGTCGGGGGGGTGGGGGAGTACCGGGGGAGCATCCGGCTGTCCCGTCGTGGTGGCGGCCTCGCGGTCGTCAACCACGTCGCCATCGACGAGTACCTCCGCGGCATCAGCGAGGTTCCTGCCTCGTGGCCCATCGAGGCCCAGAAGGCGCAGGCCATCGCCGCCCGCACGTACGCGCTGCACGAAACGACTCGTACGACGAACGCCGCCTACAAGAACGTCGGCGCCGACATCTGTGCGACCGACAGTTGCCAGGTGTACGCCGGGGTGGCCAAGGAGCGCCGGCCTGGAAGTGAAGCCTGGATCGCCGCCGTCGAGCAGACGAAGGGCCTGGTGCTCACCTACAAGGGGGCGCCGATCGTCGCCAAGTACTCGAGCTCGAACGGTGGGGAGGTCGTGAGCGGCGGGCAGCCGTATCTGCGTGCCGGACCTGATCCCGACGATGCCTACAGCCCGCTGCACCAGTGGCGGGCGACGTATGGGATCAGCGAGGTCGCTCGTGTCACCGGCCTGGCCGCCGAGCCAACGGCCCTGCGGCGAGAAGGCGACGACGTCGTCGCCACGTACGTCGACGCCCTCGGCCTACCCATCGAGCAGCGGGTCGCAGCCGCCGACTTCCGCAGCCGCCTCAACAACGGCGTCGGGACGCCGGCCGGGCTCCCCCTTCCGGTGCCGTCGATCCGTTTCGATGTGGCCGTCGCCGACGGCCTCGTGCACGTGGACGGGCGGGGCTGGGGACATGGCATCGGCCTCAGTCAGTACGGCGCCCTCGGCAAGGCGCTCCGGGGACTCAAGGCGCCCGACATCCTGGCCGCCTACTACGCCGGGTTGCGGCCGATGCGCGTGCCCGACGGTCAGTTGGCCGACACGGTCCGGGTAGCCATCGCCCTCGACCGCACCGAGGCCACGGTCGGGTCGACCGGTGCCTTTCGGATCCTCGATGCGGGGGGCAACGTCATCGCTCACCGTGCGACCGGGACCTGGTCGACCCGCCCCGGCCCCGACGGACGCATCCGGGTCGTCCCCCCGGCCGACCAGACCGTGGCGCCCGCCGCCGTGCTGCGTCAGTCCGACCCGGCGACCCTACGACCCGGCCGAGCCGTGGCGGCCGGGCTCGAGCTCACTGGGCCATCGGCCGTCACCACCATCTCCCTCGTCACCCCGGACGGTGCGTCGCGCCAACTCGACGCCGCACGGCTGCGCCTTCCCGGCCCCCTCACCGTCCGCCTGGCTTCGTCCACGACGGCTGCGCCGGGCCGCTACCTCATCGTCATCGACCAGGACGCCGGGAGGGGAAGGACGGCCAGCACCACCCTTCCGCTTGACGTCGCCGCCCCGGCGCTAGCGGACGCCGCCACGGCCCCACCGACCGCCCCTTCGTCCCCGTCGGGCAGTGCCGGTACCTCGCCGAAGTTGATGGCCGGCGTCGTACCGGCGGGAGTACTCGAGGGCCTGGCCACCGTGTTGTTCCTGGCTGTCGCCGTTGCCGGCGCCCTCTGGGTAGGCCGTCGGCCAGGCCTCGAACTACACTGACCGCCCGCCCCGGCAACTCCGTCGGGGTTTCGACCACGCCCGTGCGCACCCACGGTCGCCCTCGCCACCAGGCGCTGGGCGCGAGCGCACCGGGTCATCGCAACCAACCGTTGGAAAGGTTCCACCATGGCCGTCGTCACGATGAGGCAGTTGCTCGAGGCAGGGGTCCACTTCGGGCACCAGACCCGGCGCTGGAACCCGAAGATGAAGCGCTACATCTTCGGCGAGCGCAATGGCATCTACATCCTCGACCTGAACCAGACGCTCACCGGCATCGAGAAGGCGTACGTCTACGTGCGCGACCTCGTGGCCGGCGGCGGCACGATCCTCTTCATCGGCACCAAGAAGCAGACGCAGGACCCGATCTCCCAGTACGCCGACGAGTGCGGCATGCCCTACATCAACGAGCGCTGGCTCGGCGGCATGCTCACGAATTTCAACACCATCTCCGGGCGCGTCAAGAAGCTCCAGGAGCTCGAGCGCATGCGGGCCGTCGGCGACTTCGAGGCCATGCCCAAGAAGGAAGCCCTGCTGCTGAGCCGTGAGCTCGAGAAGTTGCAGCGCAACCTCGGCGGCATCCGCAACATGAACAAGCTGCCCGATGCCGTGTTCATCATTGACACGAAGAAGGAGCACATCGGCGTCACCGAGGCCAACAAGCTCGGCCTGCCGATCGTTGCCGTTGTCGACACCAATTGCGACCCCGATCTCATCGATTACGTCATTCCCGGCAACGACGACGCCATCCGGGCCGGCAGCCTGCTGTGCCGCGTGGTGGCCGACGCCGTCAAGGAGGGCCAGCACATCCACGGCCGACGCAACCCCAAGGCCGCCGCCGCGGCCCCGGCTGCGCTCACGCCTGAGCAGGAGGCGGCACGGGCCGAGCAGCAGGCCGAGGCTCGCCGTCAGGCCGCCATGGCCCAGCGCGACCGCGAGGCCCGCCTGGCCGCCGCCAAGGATGTCGAGGCCGACGCCGACACCCCCCTCGCCTCTGTCATCGAGGACGCCGCACCAAGCGACTCTGCCGCACCCACCGACGAATCCGAGGCCGGCCAGCCCGGTGCCCCCACCGACGATCACACTGAGGCCGGCGTCGGGAGCGCCGGCGAGCAGCCGGCACCCGAGCGGCAA
>JBKJKM010000137.1:0-3874 GCA_046597375.1 Acidimicrobiales bacterium
AGCCAGGACGCTGAACACGATGTCGAACATGGAGGGTTCCTATTCGGGGACGGGGTCGAAGCCGAAGCCACCCCAGGGGTGACAACGGGAGAGGCGGCGAAGGGTGAGCAGCGATCCGCGAGCGGCACCGTGGCGCTCGATGGCCTCGTCGCTGTAAGCAGAGCACGACGGCACGAACCGGCACGGGGACGGGGACGGGCGACCATGGCGCAGGCCCTGGTAGCACCGGATGCCGAAGCGCAACCCACGAGCGACCGGCGACGGCGACGTCACGGCGTCAACCGACATCGGTCGTTCCTCTGGAGGGGGGGAGGGCCAACAAGGCGTGGCGCACCAGGGCTTTCAGGTCGGAAGAGGAGAGGTCGGCCGCCGTCGGATCGGCGCCCACCAGGTAGTCGCCCGGACCGGGTGCCAGCGAGGCCACGACGGCTCGGAGCCGGCGACGCAGGCGGTTGCGCACAACGGCCCCACCGACCCGCTTGCCGATGGCGAAGGCCAGACACGGCGGCGCCTCGTCGTCAGGCGAGGCTGTCCAGGCGACCCACAGCGGACCGGACCGGACCCGGTGCCGACTCCGACGCAACGCCGTGAATCGAGCGGGATCGGAAAGCCGGCGGAGGCGCACATGGCCGGCGAGCTCAGGCCGAGAGCTTATGGCGGCCCTTGTCACGACGGGACTTGAGCACGGCCCGGCCGGCCTTGGTCGCCATGCGGTGGCGAAACCCATGGCGTTTGGCGCGCTTGCGGGTGTTGGGTTGGAACGGTCGCTTCACGGGTCCTCCGGGGCGTCATCGGGCGCGGCGGCCGAGCGGGGCTGCGCCTCCGACCACGGTACCGGTCGCGAGGGCAGGTTTTCCATCCGGGCCATGGAAGACCCGGTCGTTGCAGTGCTACCTTGCACCCTTCGCCGATGCCGCCTGGACCGCTTCTTCCGACCGCCCTTCCCCCGGTCGTCGAAGCATTTCCACAGGTGTGGACGGTGCTGTGGACCAACGAAGGGCCGGGGAGGCTGAAGCGCAGGTGACGGACGCCGAACGGTTGTGGATGGCGTGTGCGGAAGCACTGTCCGACCAGGTCTCGGAGTCCACGTGGAAGACCTTCTTCCAAGGAATCCGGCCCGTGTCCTACACCAGTGATCGCCTCGTCCTGGCCGTCCCGAACCCCCTCGTGAAAGAGCGGCTCGAGGGCCGCTACCTGGCCCTCGTCCAGGATGCGGTCGCCGGACTTGCCGGCGGTGGCGTGGCCGTCGAGCTCGAGGTCCACACCGAGGCCGCCGACGACCTCGTCCACTCCAGCGACCTCCTGACCAGCGACGATGCCGTGCCGGCGGTCTCGTCCAGCCGCTCGTCCAACGGCAACGGCACGACCCTCACCCCCTCGAAACCGCCACCCGACGGGCGTACCGCCCAGCTCCCGATCAACCCCAAATACACCTTCGAGACGTTCGTCATCGGGGCCTCGAACCGCTTCGCCCACGCCGCTGCGCTGAGCGTGGCCGAGACACCGGCCAAGAGCTACAACCCCCTCTTCATCCACGGTGAGGCCGGCCTGGGGAAAACCCACCTGCTGCACGCCATCGGGCACTACGTCCGAGAGCACTACCTGGCCAAGACCATCCGGTACGTTTCGACCGAAACGTTCATGAACGAGTTCATCGACGCCATCCGGACCAACTCCACATCGGCGTTCAAGCGGCGGTACCGAGAGTGCGATGTCCTCCTCGTCGACGACATCCAGTTCCTCGAGAACAAGGAAGGCACCCAGGAGGAGTTCTTCCACACCTTCAACACGATCTACGGCGCCGGCGGCCAGATCGTCATCACCTCGGATCGCCACGCCAAGTCGCTCGTCACCCTCGAGGATCGGCTCCGCAGTCGGTTTCTCTCGGGGCTCATCACCGACGTGCAGCCACCCGACCTCGAGACCCGTCTCGCCATCCTGCGCAAGAAAGCCGACTCTGAGAGCGCCCATCTCCCGGATGACGTGCTCGAGTTCATCGCCATCCACATCAAGAACAACATCCGAGAGCTCGAAGGAGCCCTCGTCCGGGTCTGCGCCTTCGCCAGCCTCAACCGGGAACCGCCGACCCGCTCCCTCGCCGAGCGAGTACTGGCTGACAGTGTCAGCGCCGACGAACCCCGGCCAATCACCCCGAAGCTCATCCTCGACACCACGGCCGAGACCTTCGGGTTCAGCGTCGAGGAGCTGTGCGGTCCCAACCGCCGGCGTCCCCTCGTCATGGCCCGCCAGATCGGCATGTACGTCTTCCGGGAGATCACCGACTTCAGCTACCCGGCCATCGCGCGGGAATTCGGTGGACGCGATCACACCACCGTCATCCACGCCGTCGAGAAGATCAGCGGCCAGATGAAGGAGCGGCGACAAATCTACGACCAGGTCACCGAGCTGATGCATCGCATCAAGAAGGGCGCCTGACATGGCCCGTTCGAGCCAGTGGTGCGAGATGGACAGGGTGGGGGCGACGATGTGTCGGCACCATGTGATTTCGGGGGACAACACGCCGTTGTCCACGGGGTCTCCCCGAAGGTGTCTCACCCCTGTGCAAACCTGGGGATGACGGCCCACACCGTCGTAACCCGGCTGACCTGCCCAAACGGCAGGTTGTCCACAATCCACAGCACCTACTACTGCTACTGCAGTTTTTCTATATCTAAGAGAAGAGAAGAGGCACGGTGAAGTTTCGTTGCGAGCGTGACACCCTCGTCGAGGCGCTGAGCACAGCCGGCCGTGCCGTCGCCACCCGTGGTGGCGCCCTTCCTGTGCTGTCCGGCGTGCGTCTCGAGGTCGTGGGTGACCACCTCCGCCTGGCGGGCAGCGACCTCGACCTCACGATCCAGGTCGATACGTCGATCAACGGCATCGAGGACGGGGTCTCCGTGCTCCCGGCCCGCCTCATCGCCGAGATCGTCCGGGCCCTGGAGCCCGGTGCCGTGACCTTTGAGTCCGGCGAAGACGAGGTCCGCGTCACCTCGGGCCGCTCCCAGTTCGCCGTGCGGATCCTGCCGGCCGATGAGTTCCCTCGGCTGCCCTTTCCAGCCGAAGGCGACACGGCAGCATCGGGCGATGCGGTCACGTTGGGTGCGGCCGAATTCGCCGAGGCGCTCCGCCAGGTCGTGCGGGCCGCCAGCTCCGACGACAGCCTGCCGGTGATCAGCGGGGTGCTGATGACGACCGAGGGCTCCGGGCTGCGACTCGTTGCCACCGACCGCTATCGATTGGCCGTACGCGACCTTCCCGGCACCGTCGTCTTGCGGGAGAACCAGCAGGTTCTCGTGCCCGGTCGTGCCCTCTCCGAGCTCCAGCGACTTCTCAACGGGGCCGAGTCGGTGACGCTGCGCCTGGGCGAGCGGGATGCATCGTTCGAGGTCGGTTCGGTCCGTCTCACGACCCGGCTCATCGAGGGAGAGTTCCCGCCGTACCAGAAGTTGATCCCCGAGAGCTATCCCAACCGGCTCATCGTCAATCGTGAAGCCCTGCTCGACGCGGTGCGACGTGTCCGTCTGTTGGTCAAGGACGCCATCACCCCCGTGCGGGTGTCCTTGCGAGCGGATGGCGTTGAGTGCACCGTGATCACCCAGGAGCTCGGGCAAGCTACGGAAGACCTGGACGCAAAGTACGAGGGGACCGAGCTCGTCATGGGCTTCAACCCCTCCTTCTTGATCGACGGCCTCGAAGCCGTCGGGGGCGACGAGATCGTCCTCGAGACCCTCGATCCCATGAAGCCGGCCACCGTACGGAGCACGGAGGGCGGGGATTACCTCTACCTCCTCATGCCCGTGCGCCTCACCAACTAGGGCAGGCCACCGGTGCGGGTCACCCGGCTCTGGCTGACCGATTTCCGGAACTACACCTC
>JBKJKM010000153.1:0-20472 GCA_046597375.1 Acidimicrobiales bacterium
ACCCGTTCGCCACTAGATCTTCCCTGGTCTTGCGACCAGTTGGATCTCGTTCGACTTGCATGTGTTAAGCACGCCGCCAGCGTTCGTCCTGAGCCAGGATCAAACTCTCCATCGAGACTCCGAATGAACTTCGCCGTCCCTTGCGGGAAACGAGGCTCACCCAAAATCGTGTACTGAGAGCCGGCCTTCCCCGCAGAGCGTGAGCTCTGGGATGGGCCAACTGGCACAAGAACAACTAGCAAAACTGTTGTCCGTTTGTGCATTGACTTGGTGAACGACCTCCACCCCCGAGGGGATGCGATCGCCCGCACGCACTTTTGGCTTCTTCTGTTCCGTTTTCAAGGAGCGACAGGGAAGGCACGCGTCTCGAGAGACGTTGGTGCGCTTCCGCACTTGGCCGAGGCAGTCGGGCGGGGCCCGATGTTCCTCGACGGTGGCTCGGAACGACGTACTTCCGTTCCAAGCAGCCCTTCACCGTAGCGTGTCGGGGGAGGGAAGTCAAAACCAACTTCCGGTTCCTCCGGCCTTGCGGCCGCTACAGCTTGCTGCGCCCCCGGCTTCCACCGGGGGTGGTCACCGTAGCAGGCCGACGCGTCGGTCGCGACACGTGAGGTGAGGCGGGGACGCACCACCGCCAGGGCAGGTCGGCGCCGGCAGAGAGGCCGATCCGAGG
Organism: Acidimicrobiales bacterium; assembly: GCA_046597375.1. GTDB lineage: Bacteria > Actinomycetota > Acidimicrobiia > Acidimicrobiales > CADCTF01 > DATLED01. The sequence continues at coordinate 674 of JBKJKM010000153.1, forward strand.
AGACACCATCGGGGGGTCCGGCGGCGGCAGCCCGTCGTCCACGATGGTGAGGCCGCCTCGGGTCGGTCGGACCAGGTCGACCCCGTCGTGGCCACCAGCGATGCCGAAGGCTTGGCACAACTTGGCCGGCCCGTTGGCCAGGTCGACCTCACGGCGAGCTGCTGGTCGCGCCGCTTGGAGCTCGCCGAGGCCGGCAAGTGGCTCGACGGCGCGGAGGAGCACGGCGCCGGCCGTGCCGGCAGGATCGCAGACGGCGTTGCAGCACCAGTGCATGCCGTAGGTGAAATAGACGTAGAGGTGGCCGGGCGGGCCGAACATGGAGGCGTTACGCAGCGTGGGACCCCGATGGGCGTGGCTGGCGGGGTCGGTGCCGTCACCGACATAGGCCTCAACCTCCACGATGCGCCCCCGCCGGAGCCCGTGGACGAGCACCTTGTTGAGGAGCTGGGGAGCGACGATTCGCGCGTCGCGGTCGTAGAAGCGCCGAGGCAGTGGCCGGGCCCGCAGGGCCCCGCCGGACGACTCAAGCGTCGAGGGCGGCACGGACCTCGGGTGGCGGCGGCATCGTCTCGCGCGTGCCCGCCTTGACCCCCACGTAGGTGATGGTGCAGGAGAACACTGGGCGATCGTCGACGGACCCCTCGAACCCGACGTCGAATGAGGTGTTGCCCCATCGCGTGGCGGCCACAGTGATGTCGAGGTGGTCGTGGACCGTGGCGACGCCGGCCCACTCGATCGTCGCCTTCTTGAGCATGAAGTCCCAGCCGTAGCTGAGGACCTGCACGCCCCGCTGGGCGAGCCAGGTCTCGCAGGCGTCATCGCAGTAGGCGAGATAGTGGGCGTTGAACACGACGCGCTGCATGTCGACCTCGCCGTAGCGAACCCGCAGGCGGTGCACGTAAGGAGATGCGGCTTCAGCCACCCCGCACCAGACGCTGCAGTCGTTCCTCCTCGACCTCGAGGTGGCCGCGGAACCGGCTCATCTGCTCGGCCACCGGCTTCGGGCCGGCGCCGCCAGGGGTCGTGCGTCTCGTCACGGCCACCCCGGGCTCGAGGAGCACGGCTGCTTCCTGGCCCAGCTGGGGGTGCGCCTCGACCAACTCGGCCAGCGGCACGCCTCGGTCGATCGAGTCCCGGACGAGTCCGCCCACCAGTGCATGGGCATCTCGGAAGGGCAGCCCGCCGGCCACCAGGAACTCGGCCAGATCGACCGCCGATGCCGCCGGAGCATCAGCGGCTGCCTCCATTCGAGCCGTTTGGAACTTGGCGGTGGCCAGGAGCCCGGCCAGGGCAGCCAGTGCCAGTGCTGTCTGCTCGACCGCATCGAACAGGGGCTCCTTGTCTTCTTGGAGGTCACGGTTGTAGGCGAGGGGCAGACCTTTGAGGGTGGTGAGCAGCCCGGTCAGGTGGCCGATGAGGCGTCCGCTCTTTCCCCGGGCGAGCTCGGCGATGTCGGGGTTCTTCTTCTGGGGAAGCATCGACGATCCCGTGGCGTAGGCATCGTCGAGGACCAGGAACCCGAACTCCTCGGTGGACCAGATGGCGATCTCCTCGCCGATGCGGGAGAGGTGCACGCCGAGGAGCGCGAGGTCGAAGAGCAACTCGGCCACGAAATCACGGTCGGAGACGGCGTCGAGGGAGTTCTCGAACCGGTGGGCGAAGCCGAGGTCTTCGGCGACCCCATCCGGGTCGAGGGGCAGTGACGAGCCGGCCAGTGCGCCGGCGCCGAGCGGAGACACGTCGAGGCGGGCGCGTGTCTCGAGGAGCCGGTCGATGTCCCGGGCGAAGGCCCAGCCGTGCGCCAGGAGGTGGTGGGCCAGGAGCACCGGCTGCGCCCGCTGGAGGTGGGTGTACCCGGGCAGGTAGGTCTCCCCGGCCTCGACGGCCCGCTCGAGCAGGACCTGTTCGAAGGCGTGGACGCGAGCGGCGATCTCGCAGATGACCCGCTTGCAGTAGAGCCGGAGGTCGGTGGCGATCTGGTCGTTGCGGCTGCGCCCGGTGTGGAGCTTGGCGCCGGCGGGGCCGGCGATCTCGGTGACCCGGCGCTCGATGGCGGTGTGAATGTCCTCGTCGCCGGGGGCGAAAGCGAACGACCCATTCCCGAGCTCGACCTCGACCCGGTCGAGCGCAGCCACGATCACGCTGAGCTCCTCGGCCGTGAGGATTCCAACCCGCTGCAGGCCGCGGACGTGGGCCCGTGAGCCCACGAGGTCGTCGGTCGCCAGGTGTCGATCGAAGGGCAGGCTGACCGTGAAGGCCAAGAGCTCGTCCGCCGGTCCGCCGCCGAAGCGACCGTGCCACAGGGTCATGTCGTCGTCCTACCCCTGAAGCCGGGCCTGGCGACCGGCCCATGTCTCGATCCCGAGCCCCCAGAGGCGGACGAACCCTGCGGAGTCCTCGTGACGGAAGACATCGGCCGAGTCGTAGGTGGCCAGGCCATAGTCGTAGAGGCTGAACTCGCTGCGGCGACCCGTGACTCGGCACGATCCCGGTTCGAGGTGGAGGCGCACCTCACCGGTGACGTGCTCCTGGCTGGTGTCGACGAAGGCGTCGAGCGCCTGCTTGAGGGGGGAGAACCACAGCCCGTCGTAGACAAGTTCGGCGTAGCGGGGCTCGAGGCGGGCTTTCTCCCGAGCCAAGTCGCGCTCGAGGGTGATCGATTCGAGATCGTTGTGGGCGAGGATCAGGGCCAGGCTCGCCGGGCACTCGTAGGTCTCGCGACTCTTGATGCCGACGCGCCGGTTCTCGACCATGTCGATGCGCCCCCAGCCGTACGCACCGACCGTCGCCCCGATCGACTCGATCAACGGCACGAGATCGAGCCGCTCGCCGTCGAGGGCAACGGGGATGCCGGCCTCGAAGCTGACGGTGAGGTCACGCGGTTCGGTTGCCGTCGGCTTCGTCATCGACCACACCCCGGGCGGTGGGACCGCCCAGGGATCCTCCATCTCCCCGCATTCGATGGCGCGGCCCCAGAGGTTGTCGTCGATGGAGTAGAGCTTCTCCTTCGTGGCCGTGATGGGGATGTCGTTGCGGTAGGCGTAGAGGATGGCCTCCTCGCGGGTCATGCCCCAACTGCGGACGGGCGCGAGGATCTCCAGGTCGGGCGCAAGGGCGCGGGTCGAGACCTCGAAGCGCACCTGGTCGTTGCCCTTCCCGGTGCAGCCGTGGGCGACCGCGTCGGCGCCGTACTCTCGAGCGGCGGCGACCATGTGCTTCACGATGACTGGCCGACTCAGCGCCGAGACGAGCGGATACTTGCCCTCGTAGAGCGCGTTGGCCTTGAGGGCCGGAGCCAGGAAGTCGCGGGCGTACTCCTCTTTGCAGTCGACCACGACGGCTTCGATCGCCCCGGCGGCCAGCGCCCGCTGCCGGACGGCCTCGAGGTCGCCACCTTCCTGACCGACATCGGCGGCGCAGGCGATGATTTCGACGCCGTAATTCTCGATCATCCACTTGACCGCGACCGAGGTGTCGAGGCCGCCGCTGTAGGCGAGGACGACGCGTTTTGCCATGACGAAGAGTGCTCCTTGAGAGAAACGGCTAGAGACCGGCGAGCTCGGACAGGCGTCGACCGAGGGCCTCGCCACCGATGGACTCGGCGGCCACCACGATGAGGGTGTCGTCGCCGGCCACGGTACCGAGGATCCCGTCGAGGGCGGCGCGGTCGAGCGCCGACCCGACGACGTGGGCCGACCCCGGCGGCGTGCGGAGGACCACCAGGTTCCCGGAGTGGGCGATCTCCCCAACCCACTCCCCGAGCACGCGACGGAGGTGGTCCTCCGGGGCCGGCTGGTCCTTCGGGAGCTCGGGGATGGCGTAGACGGTGTCGCCACCGGAGACCCGCACTTTGACGGCGCCGAGGTCTTCGAGGTCGCGCGACACCGTGGCCTGCGTGGCGATGATCCCGTCGGCCGCCAAGAGCTCGACCAGTTGCGCCTGGCTGGTGACGGCGTCGGCTTCCAGATGCCGAGCGATCTTGTGCTGCCGCTGCCGTTTGCTCACGCAAACAGCCAGAGGAAGAGGCCGCGTACGGCGTGGAGACGGTTCTCGGCCTGCTGCCACACGACGCTCTGGCGGCCATCGACGACCTCGGCCGCCACCTCCTCACCGCGGTGCGCAGGGAGGCAGTGCAGGAAGATGGCAGCCTCGGCCGCGCCGGCCAACATCGGGCCGTCGACGATGAAGCCCTCGAACGCCTGCCGCCGCGCCGACGACTCCTCTTCTTGGCCCATGGATGTCCAGACGTCGGTATACACGGCGTCGCAGCCGTTCACCGCTTCGGCGGGACGACTCGTGACCATCGGATCGAGCCCGAGGACCTTGAGGCGATCAAGATCTTCGTCGTTGGGCCCGTAGCCCGGAGGACATGCCAGACGGACGTCGATGCCGGTCATGGCGCCGGCGATGGCGAGGGAGCGCGAGACGTTGTTGAAGTCGCCGACGTAGGCGACTTTCAGGCCGTCGAGACGACCGAAGTGCTGGTGCAAGGTGAGGAGATCGGCGAGGGCCTGGCAGGGATGGCTGTCGTCGGACAAGAGGTTGACGACGGGCACGGACGACGAGGCGGCCAGCTGCTCGAGCTTTGCGTGCTCGAACACGCGAGCGCAGATGGCGGCGTGGTAGCGGCTGAGCACTTTGGCGACATCGGCGACGGGCTCCCGATCGGCCAGGCCGACCTCCTCGCCCCGCAGCGTCAGGGGATGGCCTCCGAGCTCGAAGACCGCCATCTCGGTGGCGTTGCGTGTGCGCAGTGACGGCTTCTCGAAGATGAGGGCCACGCCGCGCCCATCGAGCACCTTTGGCGGATGGCGTTCGGCGGCGAGCCGGAGCACGTCTCCCAGCTCGTCGACCGACAGATCGTCGACGTCGAGAAAGTGGCGGGTCACGCCAGCACCGACGCCAGGATGGCGACCGCTTCGTCGATTTCTGCGTCGGAGACGAGCAGCGACGGCGCGAGACGGAGTGCGTCATCGGTGACGGCGTTGAGCACCAAGCCGGCGTCAAGGGCGCGGGCGGCGACGTCCTTGGCCTTCGGCTCGGTGAGCTCGGCCGCCAGCAGGAGGCCGAGACCGCGTACGCCGCGGACGCCAGGCAGGGCGAGCAACGCATCGCCGAGGCGGGCGCCGCCGACCCGGGCACGGGCCGGCACGTCCTCCTCTTCCATGACGCGGAGCACCGCTCGCGCCGCTGCGGTGGCCAACGGCTGCCCGCCGTAAGTGGTGGCGTGGTCGCCGGGCACGAAGGCGGCGGCGACGTCATCACGCGCCCAACACGCGCCGATGGGCACGCCGTTGCCGAGCGCCTTCGCCATGGTCACGATGTCGGGCTCGACCCCGAAGTGTTGGAAGCCGAACCACTGGCCCGTGCGGCCGAGACCGGTTTGGACCTCGTCGACCATGAAGACGAGGCCCCGTTCGTCGCAGAGTCGCCGAACACCCTGGAAGTACTCGGGGGTGGCCGGATTGACGCCGCCCTCGCCTTGTACGGGCTCGAGCAGGATCCCGGTCACGCTGGGGTCGATGGTCGAGGCCAGGGCCTCGAGATCGTCCCAGGCGACGTGGCGGAAACCCTCGGGCAGCGGCTGGAAGGCCTCGTGCTTCTGGGGTTGGCCCGTGGCGTGCAGCGTGGCCAGGGTCCGTCCGTGGAACGAGCCGTAGGCGCTGACAACCACGAACTTGCCGTGCCCACCCCACTTGCGAGCGAGCTTGATGGCGGCCTCGTTGGCCTCGGCCCCGCTGTTGCAGAAAAAGACCTTGCCGCCGCCCCCCACGAGCCGGTCGAGGGTGGCGGCCACCTCGGGCCCGGGCACGGTGCCATAGAGGTTGCTGACGTGGAGCAACGTGCGCGACTGCTCGACCAGCGCGTCGGCCACGGCCGGGTGGGCGTGACCGAGCGACGTCACCGCCAGTCCGCTCAAGAAATCGAGGTACGACCGCCCGGCATCGTCCCAGAGTCGACTGCCTTCGCCCCGAACGAAGGTCACGCTCGGCACCGGATAGGTGGTCATCAGCCGATTGCTCAACGGGTTCCCCATCACGAGCTCACCATCGTTCCAACCCCTTCGCGGGTGAAGACCTCGAGCAGTAGGGCGTGGGGCAGGCGCCCGTCGAGGATGTGGGCGTGTCCGACGCCGTTGCGCACGGCGTGGATGCAGGACTCGATCTTCGGAATCATGCCTGCGGTCAGCGCCCCGGAGGAAAGGAGATCTTCCAAGGCATCGGCCGTGGTCGAAGAGATCAGCGTGGTGGGGTCGGCGACGTCGCGGCGAAGACCTTCGATGTTGGTGAGATACACCAGCTTCTCGGCTCCGAGCGCCTCGGCGATCGCTCCGGCCGCCGTGTCGGCGTTGATGTTGTACGCCTGGCCTTCGGTGTCCGATCCGATAGTGGCGATCACCGGGATCAGCTCCTGTTGCAAGAGGCGGTGGAGAATTCCTGCGTCGACCTCACTCACGTCGCCGACAAACCCCAGCTCGGGGTTGCGGGGGGTCGCCGTGAGGAGCATCGCGTCCTCCCCGGAGAGACCGACGGCCAGGGGCGCGTGCACGTTGATCGCCGACACCAAGTCACGGTTGACCTTGCCCACGAGGACCATGCGGGCGATGTCGAGGGTCTCGGCGTCGGTGACCCGAAGTCCGTCGATGAACTCGGGCACCTTGCCGAGCCGCGCCATGAGTTCGCCGATCTGGGGTCCACCGCCGTGCACCACCACGGGACGCATCCCTACGGAGCGCATGAGGACGATGTCCTGTGCGAACAGATCGAGCTCGTCCACGCCGGCGCCGTCGGCCGCCGTCATCACGTTTCCGCCGTACTTGACCACGACCACCTTGTCGTGGAAGCGGCGGATGTAGGGCAGGGCTTCGGCCAGGATCGCCGCCTTGTCGGCGCTCACGATGTCGTGGACGTCATGACGTCCCCATGTTCTCGTCGACGTAGGCATGGGTGAGGTCGTTCGTCAGTATCCACGCCGCTCCGGTGCCCAGCTTCAGGTCGGCGACCACATCGAGGTGGCGGCCGGCCATGTGGGCAGCTACTGCGGCCTCGTCGTGGCTGATGGCGATGCCCCCGTCGGCGACGGTGAGCCCGCCATAAGACACCGACACCACGTCGGGATCGAAGTCGATGCCGGCTGAGCCGAGCTCGCTCAGGATGCGCCCCCAGTACGGGTCCTGCCCGTACCACGAGCACTTACAGAGCTGACTCTCCGCCACCTTGCGGGCGCCGGCGGCCGCTTCGTCGTCGCTGGTCGCACCGATCACGCCCACCCGCACCACCTTGGTCGCGCCCTCGGCGTCGCCGGCCATCTGCTCGGCCAGTTCGGTGCACGCGGCGGTCAGGGCCATCTGCAACTCGGTCTCGTCGACGGAGCCGGCGCGACCATTGGCCAGCACGATGACGGTGTCATTGGTCGACGTGCAGCCGTCGACCGAAAGGGTGTTGAACGACTGCGCGACCGCCCGTTGCAGCAGGAGGGTCAGGCGGCCGGGATCGATCTGCGCATCCGTGGTGAGCACGGCGAGCATCGTCGCCATATTCGGGGCCAGCATCGCCGCCCCCTTGGCCATGCCTCCCACCGTGAGGCCGGACCGACGAACGACGACCTCCTTGGCATGGGTGTCGGTGGTGAGGATCGCCCTGGCGGCGTCGGCCCCGTGGGCCACGCTGCGCGCCCCAACGAGCGCCGCGACCGCAGACTCGATCTTCTCGACCGCGAGCGGGATGCCGATCAGTCCGGTCGAACAGACCAGGAGCTCGGCCGGCGCGCATCCGAGGGCCGCCGCCGCCGCCGCACACATGCGCTCCGCCGCTTCCTTCCCGGCCGCCCCGGTGGCAGCGTTGGCGTTGCCGCTGTTGAGGATCACCCCGGCGGCCCGTCCGCTGGTGGCGGCGAGATGCGCACGGGACACGACCACGGGAGCCGCCGTCGACTTGTTGGCGGTGAACACGGCGGCGGCGGCCACGGGCCGGCCGTCGTCGGTCGTCACCAGCGCAAGGTCGAGGTCGCCCGAGGCCTTGATGCCGCAGGCGATGCCGGCGCCCACGAAACCGGGGGCTGCGGTCACGCTCATGACGACCACCCCAGCGCGTTGGTGTTGCCCTTCCGGTCGTGAAAAAGCCTTGTTGTTGCCGTTCCGGCGACCGCAAGGGCAACACCAACGAGGAGGGTGCGGGTCACGGGAACGTTCCGGCGAGGGGGAGTCCGGCCGTCTCGTCGAGGCCGAGGGCCAGGTTGGCGCATTGCACGGCCTGACCGGATGCCCCCTTGACCAGGTTGTCGAGCGCACAGAGCACCAGCACCCAACCCGTTCGCTCGTCGTAGCGCGCCGTCACGTGGGCCGTGTTCGAGCCGAAGGCCGCCTTGGTCGAGGGAGGCGTGTCGCTGACGACCACGAACGGTTCGTCGGCGTAGAAGTCCCGCAGGAGGGCGAGCGGATCCGGAGATCCCGCTCCGGCGGTCGGCCGGGCGTAGCAAGTGGCGAGGATGCCCCTCGTCATCGGGGCGAGGTGGGGCGTGAAGATCACCTGACCACCGATGGCCTGTTCGATCTCCGGCGTATGTCGGTGGTCGAGCAGGCCGTAGGCCGAGAAGTCCTCGTTGAGCGTCGGGAAGTGCAGGTGCGGTTTCGGTGCCTTGCCGGCGCCGGACACCCCGCTGGCCGCATCGACGACGATGCCGGTCGCCTCGATGGCTTCGGCCCGGAGCAACGGGGCCAGGGCCAGCGCCGCCGCCGTCACGTAGCAACCGGCGGCGGCGATCAACTCCGCGCCGACCAGGTCACTGCGGAACAGCTCGGGGATTCCGAACGCGAACTCGGCGAGGAGCTCGGGGGCCACGTGCTCAGCGTGGTACCACTCGGGGTAGAGGGACGGGTCCTTCAGCCGAAAATCGGCGGCGAGGTCGACGATGCGTCCGACCCGTTTGCGCAGGTCGGGGACGAGCTCCTGCGACGCGCCGTGCGGCAAGGCCAGAAAGGCCAGGTCGAGACCGTCGAACTGCGTCGGCTCGTAGGAGGAGTACACGAGATCGGGGTAGGCCGCGGCCAGGCTGGGATAGGCGTCGGCGGTGCGGGCGCCCGCCTGGCTGTCGCCGGTGGCCAGGACGACCTCGAGGTCGGGATGGGAGGCGCACAGGCGGAGGAGTTCGGCGCCCGTGTACCCCGATGCGCCCGCAATTCCGACCCGCAACCGTGCCATGGCATGACCATACAGGATCTTGCATAGTCATGCAGAGCCATCCTGCATACACAGGGAGATCCCCAGGTTGTTGCCCTACCGATCCACAGGCGGAATCCGTACGGTTCGTTCCTAGGAGGTGGTGCGCCATGGCGTTCGAGGTGATCCTGGCCGATGACACGGTCGAGCGGGTCGAGCAGGCCGACAGCTATCAGCTCGAAGGCCCGCTCACGACCTTCTTCGACAACGCCAGCCGACCCGGCGGTCTCGGCGCATGGAGCGTCAAGGTGGCCAGCTTCCGGACCGAGCAGATCCTGCGGATCCGCCGCTCCTAAGCCCGGAGGCGGGCGCCCGTGGCGGCCTCGACGGCATCGACGGCCCGTTGGCGGACCTCGGCCACCTCGGCATCGGTGAGGGTGCGGTCGACAGCGCAGAACCGCAGCCGGAAGGCCAGGCTCCTCGTGCCCTCGGGGACTCCTGCGCCGCGATAGGTGTCGAACAAGTCGAGGGACACCAGTAGCTCACCGCCGGCCGCACGCAAGGCGTCGGCCACGTCGTGCGCGGCGACGTCGGATCGGACCACGAAGGCGAGGTCGATGTCACTCGAAGGAAAGCGGCTCAGCGGTCGCTGCTCGAGCGGTCGGCGGTTGGCCCCCAAGAGCGCCCCCAGATCGAGGTCGAGCCAACCGACGCGCCCCGGCACCGACCACGCCGCCGAGACGTCGGGGTCGACCTCCCCCACCACGCCGATCGGCGCTCCGGCGGCGAGGACGGTCGCCGTCCGACCGGGGTGCAAGCCATCAACCGTCGTCGCCTCGAGACGCACATCGTCGAGCCGGAGTCCGGCGACGAGGGAATCGAGAACCTCCTTGGCGGCCGCCACACCGCCACCCGATCCGGCCATGGCGACGGCCAGACGTTCGTGCTCATCGGGAAGCAGCGCGTCTCGGCCCTCCAAAACCCGATCAGGTCGCGGTTGCGCGAAGACGTGGCCGAGCTCGAAGAAGGCGACATCGGGCGAACGGCGGGCGGTGTTGAAGGCGATCGACCGCAACAGGCCGGGCAGCAGCGACGCCCGCAACACGGACTCCTCCAAGATCATGGCGTCGGTGGCAACGATCAGCGCGCCGGCCAGCAGTCCGGCGCGCTCGTGCTCACCAGGCGCCACGAGCGACGGCGTCTGGGCCTCGTCGACGCCGCTGCCGACCAGGATGGAGCGGACGAGACGACGGTCGGCCTGGTAGGCGCTCAGGTGACCAACTGCGGGACTGCGGGGCACCGTTCGGGCCACCTTGGCATAGCCGTGATGACGGGCCACCTCCTCGATGACGTCGACCTCGAGGGTGGCGTCGTGGCGGAAGGTGGGTGGCGTCACGTCGTGGATGCCGACTCCGGACGGCCGGGCGTCGAAGCCGATCGGTGCCAGCAGTCGGCGGACGTCGTCGTCGGCGAGGTCGGTGCCGAGAAGCTGGTTGATCCTCGCCGTTCGAACCCGGATCGGTGTGCGGGGCTCGAGGCCGTCGTGGATGTCGATCGAAGCGGCGGCCACGACGCCAGAGCCGAGGAGTTCACAGAAGCGAGCGATGGCAAGGTCGATGCCCCTCGGGTCGACGCCCCGTTCGAACCGAGCGGAGGCCTCCGTGCGGAGCCCGATCCGCTTGCTCGTGCGAGCGATGGCCATCGGGGTGAAGAACGCCGCCTCGAGGAGGACCGTCGAGGTCGAGTCGGAGATCTCGCTCGACGCGCCGCCCATGATCCCGGCGATGCCCACGGGCCGGTCGTCGGCATCACAGATCAGGCAGTCGTCACCCGCCCCCATCCCGCGCGCAGACAGACCGAGTCGCCGCTCCACGCCGTCGAGGGTATTGACGACCTCGCCTGGCGTCGCCCGACGGATGCGAAGGCCCTTGCTCGGTAGCTGGTCCAGATCGTAGGGATGGGTCGGTTGGCCGAGCTCGAGCATCACGTAGTAGGACGCATCGACCACGTTGTTGATCGGGCGCATACCGGCGAGGGTCAGGCGCGCCTGCACCCACGAGGGGGACGGCCCGACGACGACGTCGGTGATGACCGTCGACGTGAACCGCGGACAGAGCTCGGGGGTCGCCACCACCACGGACGTCGACTCCGAACTCGGCGGCCCGACGCGCTCCACCACCGGCACGGGAAGTGTGAAGGGCAGGCCGAGTTTGGCGGCGGCATCACGAGCGACGCCGGCCACGCAGTTGGCATCAGGACGGTTGGCTTCTATGGCGAGGTCGTACACGACGTCGGGCTCGATGCCGAGGGCCGTGGTGATCGGCGTGCCGAGCGCCGTGGACTTGTCGAGCTGGAGGATCCCGTCGGCGTCGTCACCCTGCCCGAGTTCAACGGCTGAGCAGAGCATGCCGTTGGAGTACACCTTCTTGAGCTTGCGCCGGCCGATGGTCATCCCGTTCGGCAGCGTCGTGCCGATCGTGGCGAGGGGCACGACATCGCCGGCCTCGATGTTCCAGGCTCCGCAGGCCACCTCGAGCGGCTCCCCGTCGCCGGCATCCACCGTCGTCATGCGCACGCGGTCGAGCCCGGCGATCGGAGCGATGGACAGGATCTTCGCCACGACCACGCCATCCAACCCGCCGCCGATGTATTCGACGCCTTCCACGACCATCCCCAGATCGTCGAAGACCAGCCCGAGCTCGCGAGGGTCGAGCGCGAACGGCGCGAAATCGCGCAGCCAGGAAAGGGGAACGAGCACGGGTCAGGACCTCAGAGGGGATGGGAGACGAACAAGCGCGGCGGCGTCGGGAGCGCCAGCGAGCAGCCGCCCGGCGAGCGGCAAGCCCCCCTCGCGGCGAAGCCGCCGCATGGCGCGGAGCGAGACCATCAAAATTGCGAAACGAAGCGGACGTCGTTGTCGAGGAGGACGCGCATGTCGGCGATCTCGTGGCGCATCTGGGCGAGGCGGTCGATGCCGAAGCCAAAGGCGAAGCCCGACCACTCCTCCGGATCGATGCCGCAGATCGTCAGCACGTTGGGATGGACCATCCCGCACCCGCCCAGTTCGATCCACCCGGTCTGCGAACAGGTGCGACAACCCCCACCCCGGCAGATGGTGCAGGTGACCTCGAACTCGGCTGAAGGTTCGGTGAAGGGGAAGTAGGCCGGCCGGAGCCGGGCGGAGATGTCGGGTCCGAACAAGGCCTGAACGAACGTCTCGATGGTGCCGGCGAGATCGCCGAAGGTGATGCCACGATCGATGACCAGGCCCTCGATCTGGTTGAAGGTGGCGTTGTGACGGGCATCGGGGGTGTCCTTGCGGTACACCCGACCCGGCATGATCGAGTAGATCGGCGGCTTCTGGGTCTCCATGACGCGCACCTGCACGGGCGACGTGTGCGTGCGCACGAGAACGGTCTCGGGATCGCCGTAGTCGAGGTACAGGGTGTCGTGGTTGCTGCGGGCCGGGTGGGCCTGCGGGATGTTCAGGGCCTGGAAGTTGCGCCAGTCGGTCTCGACCTCGGGACCTTCGGCGATGGTGTAGCCCATCCCGATGAACACGTCCTCGAGGCGATCGCGAGTCTGGGTGACGAGGTGAAGGTGGCCACGGCGAGGACGGAACGGGAGCTCCGTCAAATCGAGACGCTCTTCTTCGAGTCTCGCCTCGCGAGCCACCGCCTCGAACTCGCGGCGGCGTTCCTCCAGTGCCGACGTCAGCGTCAGCCGGACGGCGTTGAGGGCCTGGCCGGCATCCTTGCGCTCGTCGGCCGGGAGCGTCCCCATCCGTTTCTGGAGCTCCACCAACGTCGAGGTGCGGCCGACGAGATCGGGCTCGGCGGCGACGAGCTCGTCGAGCGAGCGCAGCGAGGCGATCCGCTCGAGTGCGGCGCGTTCGACGGTTGGGAGATCGCCGTATTCCGTCATCCGTGCAGATCCTCGAAGGCCATCAGGGGCAGGGTGAAGGCGAACGTGGTGCCCGTGCCCGAGACGGAGGTCGCGGTGAGCTGGCCGCCGTGGGCCTCGACCAGGCCTCGGCTGATCCAGAGACCGAGCCCGGATCCGGTCGGCTTGCCGAGCTCGCGGCGAAAGAACTTGGTGAAGACCTTCGGCAGATCCTCGGTCGGGATGCCTTCGCCGGCGTCGGTGACGGCGAGCGACGCGTGATCGTCGTACACGCCGCCCTCGATCCGCATGCCCTGGGGCGACGCGTACTTGCAGGCGTTCTCGACGAGATTGGTGAGCACCTGCTCGAGCTTGTCGGGATCGGCGTACACCTCGGGAAAGCCCTCGGGGAAACGGAGATCGACCTCGATGTCCTGATAGGAGAAGCGCACCTTCTCCACGACGGTTGCAATGAGGGCCTCGAGGTCGACCATCTGACGGCGTAGGACCAGGCGATCGGTTTCGAGCCGGCTGATGTCGAGCAGTTCGGTGATCAGGCGGTGCACCCGGTCGGCGTCGTGCTTGACCTGCTCGAGCATCTCGCGCTTCTGCTCGTCGCTTATGCGGTCCCAACGGGTCAGAAGGAGACTGGTGTAGCCCTTCACCGACGTGAGGGGCGAACGGAGCTCGTGGCTCACTGTCGACACGATCTCGATCCCGCTGGTGGCCTTGTGGGTGCGTTTCCACGACTCCCGCAACACGAGCACGACGCTGCACAATGCGCCGCCGTCGTCGCGCTGGTAGCACCCGGTGACGTAGGTGCGGACCGTCGCCGTGTCGTGGCGGCGGACCGTGACCTCCTGCTCGGGCAGGGAGTGGACCGAGCGCAGGCTGGCCGACGGGTGCCATCCGTTGGGCCAGATCGGACGGCCGTCAGCGTCTCGGGGATCGAGCAGCGCTCGACAATCGGCGCCGACAAGGTCGTCGAGGGCGTAGCCCGTGAGAGAGGTGGCGGCGGTGTTGGCGGCGACGATGCGGCGCTCGGCGTCGAGGTGGAGCACGGCGTCCGGCAACAGATCGAGCAACACCTCGCGATCGCCGGTTTCCATCCTCATGTCGCTGATCCGGCGATCGCCCGACGCCGCTGGCGCGCTGCCTCGAAACAGAGCACGGCGGCGGCCATGCCGACGTTGAGAGACTCGCTCCGACCGACAATCGGGATCGTGACCCGATTGTCGAGCAGCTCCTCGAGCTCGCTCGAGAGCCCGTTGGCCTCGTTGCCGAGCACGAAGGCAACGGGCCCGGTGAGGTCGATTTCGGTGTAGTCGAGACCACCCGTCGCCGTCGTGGCCAGTCGCTGCACGCCCCACGTCGCCATCTCTCGCAGCACCACCACGGGATCTCCTCCGGCAACGACGGGCACGTGGAACAGCGAACCGGCCGAGGCCCGCACGGTCTTGGGGTTGTAGAAGTCGACCGAACCGTCGCAGAACAGTACGCCGCCCGCCCCGGCGGCCTCGGCCGATCGCAGGATGGTGCCGGCGTTGCCGGGGTCACGTACGTCGACGGCGACCACGAGCAGCGCCGCGCCCCGAACAGCCGCCAGAGGCCGATCCACGAACGGGACGACGGCCATCACCGGCTGCGGGGTGACCGTATCCGCAACCCGTTCCAACACGCCGGGCGCAAGCTCGTAGAGCCGGGCGCCGGCGTCGTAGGCGCGCTGGGCGACCGGTTCGACGGCCGACCCGGCGGCGACGTACACCGACTCCACACCGACGCCGGCGTCGAGGGCCTCCGACAACACCTTCACGCCTTCGACGACGAAGACGCCATCGGCCTCGCGGGCCGTCCGCCGACTCAGCAGCCGGCGGAGTCGCTGCACTTTCTGATGGCGCAGCGCCAGGACGGCTGACTCAGGATGCGGCGTCTTGCCGCCCAACCTCGGCGTCCCCTCCAGCGCGCTCACCGGCGCGGCGAGCCACCTCGACGAGGCGGGCGAAGGCGGGGGCATCGGTGACGGCCAGGTCGGCCAGCACCTTGCGATCGACCTCGACCTCGGCCAGCTTGAGCCCGTTGATGAGCCGGCTGTAGCTGAGACCGTTCTGACGGGAGGCGGCGTTGATCCGCTGGATCCAGAGCTGGCGGAAGTCGCCCTTGCGGGCCCGCCTGTCCCGGAAGGCGTAATTGCCCGAGTGCATGACCTGCTCGTTGGCGGCGCGAAACGAACGGCTCTTGTTGCCGTAGTAGCCCTGCGCCTGCTCGAGGATGGACCTGCGGTGCTTCTTGCCGTGGACGGCGCGCTTGACCCGTGCCATGGGGCGCTCCTTTCCGTAAGGGGGATGAGTGAGGGGGGAAGAAGAGGGAGATGCAGGTGCTCGGCTACAGGCCGAGCATCTTGCGGACCTGCTTGGCGTCGCCGCCGGTGACCTGGGCTTCTTTGCCCAGGCGCCGCTTGCGGGCACTGGACTTCTTCTCGAGGATGTGGGACCGGAAGGCCTTGCGGCGCATGATCTTGCCGGTGCCGGTGATCTTGAAGCGCTTGGCTGCGCCTCGGTCTGTCTTCATCTTGGGCATCGGGGTTCTCCTGCGTCTGCTACTCGGTGTCGGACGTCGACGGGGTGCCGTCGACGGGTGTTGCCGTGTTGTCGGGAGTTTCGATGGTGGCGGGGCTGGTGTCGGCGGGGACGCTCTCGTGCTCGTCGGTGCTGGGAGCATCCCCCGTCCGGGTGGCCTTGGCGGCAGCCTGGGCCCGCTTGTCCGGGGCCAGCACCATGATCATGTTGCGTCCGTCGAGCTTTGGGGCCGACTCGACCTTGGCCGTGTCTGCCGCCCGCTCGGCGATCCGGTCGAGGATCTCCTTGCCCAGGTGGGGATGAGCGGTCTCGCGGCCGCGGAACATGATCGTGATCTTGACCTTGTGGCCCTCGTCGAGGAAGTGGATCACCTTGCGCGTCTTGGTGTCGAAGTCGCCTTGGCCGATCTTCACCCGGTACTTCATCTCCTTGAGGGTGACCGACGACGTCTTGCGACGCGACTCCTTGGCCCGCTGGGCCGCGTCGAACTTGAACTTCCCGTAATCCATGATGCGACAGACGGGCGGGTTGGCGTTCGGCGCCACTTCGACGAGGTCGAGATCCTGGTCTCGGGCAATGCTCAGCGCCTCCGGAAGGGGGCGGACACCGAGCTTGTTGCCGTCGGCTTCGACGAGGAACACCTCACGAGCCCGGATCTTCTCGTTGATCCTGGGCTCGTTGCTGACCGGGGGTACGGCGATGCGGCATCACTCCTTGGCTCAGCCTGCATCGACGGAAAGACGGGCAGGCGTTGGAAAGCAACGCCCGCCCGTTGGCGGTCATTCGACCCGTCGCACCGTCGCTCAGGACCGAGGTCCGTCGCTGTCGTGGCCGGGCGGGGGCCCGGAGGCCCCGCTTTCCCTGTTCGGTTGTGCTCCTAGGCTACCGCAATGTCTTCGATCTGGACACCTGGGGGTGAACGCCCGATTCGACGGGAGCCCGAGGCACCGTCGGCACCCGCACCGTTGGGCGACGTCGACGAGGGCGAGGAGCTGAGTCCTGAGGAGATGCAGGCCCAGATGGCGGCACTGCAACAGCAGCTGGCCGAGACGCCGGCGTCGGCCGTTGTGGCCAACCACTGCTTCGGACTCTTCGAACTCGCCGCCCTCCACCTGAGCCTCCAGCCGCCGCAACTCGGAGAGGCCAGCGTGGCCATCGACGCGCTCCATGCCATCGTCGAGGGCCTCGTCGGCCGGCTCGGCGAGCACGAGACCGAGCTCAAAGAAGCCCTCGCCTCCCTGAAGCTGGCATTCGTCCAGATACGGGCGGCCGGCTTCGGGCAAGCCGAACCGCCGCCCAGCTGAAGCCGCTCGGCGAGCGCGAGCCAGGAAGCGGGGCCACTCCCCCGCCGGCGAGCGGCACCCCCCGCAGGTTTTGAGATGCCAGCGGGCGGATCTGCCCCACTGGCGCCTCAAAAATCTCCGCAAGGCCCCGGGAGGTCGTCGGGCGGAAGGCGGGGCTAGCGCCGAACGGCGCGCACCTGGATCGTGCGGATCGCCTCGACCTGCTCGGATCCGGCTCCGCAGCCGCCCGTCTCGACCTGGGCGACGACCGTGGAGTAGCCGGTGAAGTCGAAGGCGTGCTCGATGGTGAACTCCTGCACCATCGGCTCCTTACAGGGCTGCTCCGGAACGTCGAGCTGCTCGACGCGGCCGTCACCGAAGTCGACCCGCACGGCGGTGACCCGGCCCTTGGTGTCGCGCACCGACACCGTGAAGGGCTCCACGGTGCCCGGCTCGGTCCGCCGGGCCGACAACACGTCGGCTCGGAGACCGGTCGTGCGGTTGGCGGCGGCGGCCAGCCCGATCACCACCGCCAGGATGAGGGTGAGCGAGCCGAGCCCGATGAGCGCCTGCCTAGAGCTTCTCGACACGGGCGGCCTCCCACCGACCGAGGTGCCCGGGCACGACCTCGAACCGGACCGGGGTGCCGACATCGATCGAGCGGGTTCCGTCCTGCAACTGGGTGCAGTGGAACGGGAGCTCCCGCCCGTCCTCGTCCCGCACCGTCCCCAGCCCGACGAACTCATCAAAAGCCGCGACGGTTCCCTTCATGACATTGTCTCGCTCTGCGGCGCCGCCCTCCGGGCCGAGGGCCTTTCCGCTCGACGGCGCCTGCTCGCTGGCGCTCCCAACGGCGCGTCCAGAGTTTCGATGCGCAACGTCGTCAATGCACGATTTTTGAGAGGGGGAGTTCGATGATGTCGGTGGCACCTTGGTCCTTGAGCGCCGGGATGAGGGTGTTGATCACCGACTTGAGGACGACGGTCTCGACGGCGTAGCCGTCCTCGCCGAAGAGCTTGGAGACCGTGGGCGACTTCATCGAGGGAAGGAGCTCGATGATGCCGGCCAGCTCGGCCTCGCCGACGTTGAGTTTCACGAGCACCTTGTCGCGCGCCTCGAGCGTGCCCTGCAACAGGGTGTGGATCTGGTGCATGGCGTGGCGCTTTTCGGGATCGTCATAGGCCGCCTTGTTGGCCACGAGCTCGGTGTAGGAACTGACGATCGTGCCGATGATGCGAAGGCGGGCCTGACGGAAGGCCCGCCCGGTCTCGGTCAGGTCGACCACCACATCGGCGATGTCGGGAATCTTCGCCTCGGTGGCCCCATAGGAGAGCGTGATCTCGGCCTCGATACCGAGGTCGTCGAAAAATCTCTGGGTGAGGCGTGGATACTCCGTGGAGACACGGACCCCGTTCTTGAGGTCGGTCACGGACTCGACGGCCGAGTCCTCGGCCACGGCCAGGACGATGTTGGCCGGGCGAGCGCTGTTCTTCGAGTACTTGAGCTGACCGAGTGACACGAGATCGACACCCTGCTCCTCGATCCAGTCTCGCCCGGTGACCCCGAGATCGAAGAGGCCGTCAGCCACGTAGAGCGGGATCTCTTGCGGGCGGAGGATCCGCACCTCGTCCACCCGGGGATCGTCGATGGACGCCTTGTAGTCGACGTCGGAGGCGCGGGTGACGGCCAGGTCAGCCTCTTCGAACAGCTTCAGCGTGCCGGACTCGAGCGAGCCCTTGGGAAGGACGAGGCGGAGCATCAGCCCATCTTCTCGCGGAGGGGTCGAATCAAAGAAATGACTTCGACGACTCCCCGACCGCACTCCTCGCCCACGTTGTGGCCACCCGCATCGGCCGACCGGGCCATCGCTTGGTCGAGGTCCTCGGTCGTGAGGACGCCGAACATGATCGGCACACCGGTCGCCAGTTGGGCATCCTGCACACCCCGCGCACTCTCGCCCGACACGATCTCGTAGTGGGTCGTCTCGCCCCGGATCACGGCGCCCAACACGATGACGCCGTCGAAGCGGCCGGACTCGGCATGCGCCTTGGCCGCCAGCGGCAACTCGAAGGCACCGGGCACCCACGCCACCGTGATGTCGGCCTCGACCACGCCAGTGCCGAGCAGCCCGCGGCAGGCACCGGCGAGCAGGCGGTGGGTGATCAGGTCGTTGAAGCGACCGCACAGCACGGCGATGCGGAGCCCGGTGCCGTCGAGGGTCGGGGGAATGCGGTCGGGGGATTCGGCGTCGGTGGCCACAGCGACTTCCTACAGGACGTCGTCGAGTCCTTCGAGCAGGTGTCCCATGCGATCGCGCTTCGTCCGGAGGTAGTTGATGTTCTCCGGGTTGGGGGCGATCTCGAGGGCGACCCGCTCGACGATCTCGAGGCCATAGCCGGCGAGGCCTCCCCGCTTGGCCGGGTTGTTGGTCAGGTACCGCATCGAGGTGATGCCCTGGTCGACGAGGATCTGGGCCCCGATTCCGTACTCCCGGCGATCGGCGTGGAGGCCCAACTGGGTGTTGGCGTCGACGGTGTCGTAGCCCTGCTCCTGGAGTTCGTACGCCCGGAGCTTGTTGGCGATGCCGATGCCCCGCCCCTCGTGGCCCCGCAGGTACACGATCACGCCCATCCCCTCATCGGACACCCGCTTCATGGCCGAATCGAGCTGGGGCCCACAGTCACAACGCAGGGAGCCGAACACGTCACCGGTCAGACACTCACTGTGCACGCGGACGAGCACGTTGTCCTCGCCCGCCGGCGCTCCCTTGACGAGGGCGAGATGACTCTCGCCATCGAGGAGGGACTCGTAGGCGAAGCAGGTGAAGTCGCCGTATTGCGTCGGGATGCGGGCTTCGGAGACGCGACGGACGAGCTTCTCGTTCTGGCGCCGATAGCGGA
>JBKJKM010000313.1:0-11532 GCA_046597375.1 Acidimicrobiales bacterium
GTCGCCCGGTTCACTCAACCGCTGGTCGTCGGGGATGCGGGCGTCCGTGAAGTACACCTCGTTGAACTCGGCGTCGCCGGTGATCTGGCGCAGCGGCCGTACCTCGACGCCGGGAGCGTGCATGTCGACCACGAAGTAGGTCAGGCCCTTGTGCTTCGGCTGCTCGGGATCGGTGCGAGCGACGAGCATGCCCCAGCGCGACAGGTGGGCGAGGGTCGTCCAGACCTTTTGGCCGTTGACGACCCACTCGTCGCCGTCGCGCACGGCCCGGGTGGCGAGGGACGCGACATCGGATCCGGCCCCTGGTTCGGAGAAGAGCTGGCACCACACCTCTTCGCCCGTGAAGAGGGGGCGAAGGTAGCGCTGCTTCTGGGCGTCGCTGCCGTGGGTGACGACCGTCGGCGCGCCCATGCCGTGGCCGATCGGATTGCGGTAGTACGGCGACGGCGCGCCGGCCGCATCCAATCGAGTGTTGACGAGGGTCTGCAGCCGTGGCGAGAGGCCCAGGCCGCCGAAGCCCTCCGGGAAGTGCACCCACGCCAGGCCGGCGTCGTACTGCGCGCCGAGGAAGGCCCGCTCCTCGGTCGAGGTGGGCGGGTGGCTGGCGAGGAGCTCGTCGACGAGGTGGGCGACCCGGTCGGACTCGGGGTCGACGGCGGGCGCGGTCTGGGCGTTGCGGACGTCGGTCATCAATGCAGACGCTATCGCCGGTGGCGTAGAACGGACCGGTGGACTACCAGCAGATCTTGTACGAGGCGGCCGATGGCATCGCAACGATCACGTTGCACAGACCCGAGCAGCTGAACGCCTTCACCGGCCGCATGTTGCGCGAGCTCCTCGACGCGTTCGACCGTACCGACGCCGACGACGAGGTACGCGCCGTCATCGTGACCGGCTCCGGGCGCGGCTTCTGCGCCGGCGCCGACCTCGCCGGGGGGGCGGACACCTTCGATGCCGACACGATGGGTCCCGCCGTCGGGCTCGGAGGCGACGGACACGCCGTGCCGCGAGACGGCGGCGGCCTCGTGAGCCTGCGGATCTTCGAGTCGCTCAAACCGGTGATCCCCGCCATCAACGGTCCGGCTGTCGGCGTGGGGATCACCATGACCCTGGCGATGGACATGCGGCTCGCCGCCGATGACGCCAAGATCGGCTTCGTGTTCGCCCGCCGGGGAATCGTGCCGGAGGCTGCCTCGTCGTATTTCCTGACCAGGGCCGTCGGGATCGCCAAGGCGATGGAGTGGGTGGCCACCGGTCGAGTGTTCCTGGCGAGCGAGGGGCTCGACGCCGGCCTCTTCCGGAGTGTGCACCCGAAGGACGAACTTCTCGGGGCGGCGCGAGCGCTGGCGCGAGAGATCGCCGACAACACCTCGCCCGTCTCCGTGGCGTTGTCGCGTCAGATGCTCTGGCGCATGCTCGGCGCCGACCATCCGATGGAGGCCCACCGGATCGATTCCCGTGCCATCCATGCAAGGGGTTCTTCGGCGGATGCACGCGAGGGGGTCATGGCCTTCCTCGAGAAGAGACCGGCTTCGTTCCCCATGCAGGTCAGCGATGCGATGCCGGAGTGGTTCCCGTGGTGGTCACCTCGCGAGTACGAGTGACAGGATCGGTGCATGGCAGCTGACACCTCTCGCGTCGTCGTCACGTTCGAGGGCGGCGTTGCCGACGTCCGCCTAAATCGTCCCGAGAAGATCAACGCGCTCGATCCGGCCATGTTTGCGGCCATCGTCGAGACCGGAGAAGCGCTCAAGGCCGATCGAGGTGTTCGGGCCGTCGTCCTGTCGGGAGAGGGGCGTGGCTTCTGCGCCGGCCTCGACTTCTCCAGCTTCCAGGCGATGGCGGGGAACAGTGGGTCTGACACGTCCCGCTCCGAGCAGCCGGCGATCACTGACATGAGCGGTCGCATCACCCACTTGGGCCAGCAGGCGGCCTACGTCTGGCAGGAGCTGGAGGTGCCGGTGATCGCCGCCATCCACGGCGTGGCGCTCGGCGGGGGCTGTCAGATCGCTCTTGGCGCCGACCTCCGCATCGTTGCACCTGATGCCCGCCTGTCCATCCTCGAGATCCGCTGGGGACTGATCCCGGACATGACCGGCACCGCCACCCTGCCGCATCTCGTCGGCCTCGGCGTGGCCAAGGAGCTCACGTTCACCGGCCGCATGGTGTCGGGTGAGGAGGCGGTGCGCATCGGACTGGCCACCCGGGTCAGCGACGATCCACGGGCCGATGCCTTGGCTCTGGCACGGGAGATCGCCGCCAAGAGTCCACACGCCGTGCGCGGCGCCAAGCGTCTGTTGAACGCGTCACCGGGTCGGGGCGTGGCTGAGCAGTTCGCCGAGGAGCGCTCGACCATCGGCGCGCTCATCGGAAGTCGCAACCAGGTCGAAGCCGTCACCGCCTACTTCGAGAAGCGCAACCCGGTCTTCGAGGACTGAGTCTCTAGTTGCCGGCGCCGTGGAAGGTCGCGTCGCCGAAGGAGAAGACCCCACCGTCGGCCGCGACCATCCAGTAGCCGCCGCCGCTCGGGGTTCCGGCCAGGCCGACGATGGGCTGGTTGAGCGTGATGTTTCCGGTCGATCCCAGGAATCGGGCATCGCCGAAGGTGAAGACCCCGCCGTCCGAGGCGACCAGCAGGTAACCCCGGCCACTTCTGGTCGCCGTCATCCCCACGATTGGCCGGTTGAGTCGGTGGTCACCCGTCGACCCGAAGAACGCGGCGTCGCCGAAGGAGAAGATGCCGCCGTCGGACGCCACGAGCCAGTACCCGCGCCCGGTCGGCGTGGCGGCCATGCCGACGATGGGCTGGTTGAGTCGGATCGATCCGGTCGACCCGAAGAAGGCGGCGTCGCCGAAGGAGAAGATGCCGCCGTCGGAGGCGACGAACCAGTAGCCGCGCCCTGTCGGCGTCGTTGCCATGGCCACGACGGGCCGGTTCAGCCGGAGGTCGCCGGTCGAGCCATGGAACGCGGCATCGCCGAAGCTGAAGACGCCACCGTCGCCGGCGGTCATCCAGTATCCGGCGCCGGTGGGGGTCGCGGCCATCCCGACCACGGGCTGGGTGAGCCCACCGATCGATCCTCGGTAGCCTGCGCCGCCACGCGCCGCGACTGCTCCGGTCGCTCCGGCGATCCAGTAGCCGTCGCCCGAAGGCGTCGTTGCCATGGCGACGGCGCGATCGCCGCCGAGGCCGCCGTGCGCGGGGTGGTCGCCGACCTGGAGCCCTGATGCGGTGCGACGGACGGACTCGACGGCCATGCGCCGCTGCCCCTGGGACGTGCACGTGCCCGCTTGTTGGCAGGCCGGGTAGGCCGGGTAGTCGGTATACGGCGCGTTCCACCAGTGATAGGCGACGAGTAGTTGACCTGCGGTGCCGACGAAGGCTGCCGGCCCTCCCGGTCCGAGGCGATCGCCCCGGCTGGCGAGGATGGGGTTGGTGGCGCTCTTGGTGCACGGCCCGGTCGGCGTGGCGCACTCGGCGTAGCCGGTGGCGTAGTTGGCCGACCGGTGCTCGTTCCCGCTGTAGAAGAGGAAGAGTTGGCCCTGCCACCGCACCATCGAGGGGTTCTCGATGACGTCGCCCTCCCAGGCCTGCGAGGTGCGCAGCACCTCGACGGGCGACGACCCGGGAGCGAAGCCCGTGCCGGCGGCGTCGAGCCTGCGTGACCAGATGCGGGTCGGCTGCGAGCCGGGTACTCCTTCGCTCTTCCAGAGGAGGTAGGCCGTCCCGTCGCCGTCGACGAACGGCTGCGGATCGATCGAACCGTTGGGGTCGTCGTCGCACCACAACGGCGCAGTCGTCCGGTCCTCGAACGGACCAAGGGGGTTGGTGGCCGTGGCGACGGAGATGCAGAACCGATCGCGGTCGAGCGCCACCCGGGCTGCGTAGAAGGCGACGAAGCGGCCTCCGATAGCGGCCACGCCCGGCGCCCACACCTCCTTCTTCAATCGCCCCTCGATGTTGCGGTCGGGCGACCACCTCGCCGGATAAGGAAGGGCGTCGTTGTAGTTGCGGTCACTGTTCAGCGGCGGCCCCGGGTCGTAGGCCGGGCGGGCGACCCAGGTCTGGGCGTCGCTCGACGACATCGCCGGCAGGTAGGCGCCACCGGTCGCCGTCCCATAGGCGTAGTACTGGCCTCCGCTGACCAGCACGCTCGGGTCGGGGAAATTCTGCGTGTACGGCTGCGACGGTCGGAACCACGGCGCGCCGGCATACGCGCCGGCGTACTCCACGGGCACGAGCAGGCCCGATGCGACCGCCGCCACGAGCAGAAGGACGAGCAGGCGGAGGCGGACCACATCTCCTGATCGACCCTGAACCCCGTGAAGTTGAACCCTCCTGGCAGAACGTTGGAGGCCCGTCGCGTTACGAGCGACTTCGGCCTTAGGCTCGTCCGCTATGCGGCGATGCGACGTGCTCGTCGTCGGTGGGGGAGCCATCGGCTCGGCCACCGCCTGGCACCTCGCACGTCAAGGCACCGACGTCGTGCTCCTCGACCGCTTCGGCGTCAACCACGGTAACGGCAGCTCCCACGGCGCGACTCGCATCTTCCGGTACGCCTACGAAGACCCGGCGTACGTGGCCATGGTGCAGGAGGCGCTGCCCCTGTGGCGTCAACTGGAGGAAGAGAGCGGCGAGGTGCTGCTCGAGCTCACCGGTGGACTCGACGTGGGGCCGGAGTCGACAATCCGGCTCATCGAGGCGGCCATGACGCAGGCCGGTGTGCCAGCCGAACGCGTGGGGGTAGGTGAGGCCACCGATCGCTGGTCGGGTTTCGCCTTGGACGGCGCCGAGGAGGCCGTGCTGTACTGCCCCGACGCCGGTCGGCTCTGGTCGGAGCGAGCGGTGGAGGCGATGCAGCGCCAGGCCGTCGTTCACGGCGCCGAGGTGCGGAGCGACGAGCCGGTGGTCGAGCTCTCGGCGGCGACCGGGCACGCCGCCACGGAAGACGACGAGTACCTGGCCGAGACGATCGTCCTCACGGCCGGCGCCTGGACGCCGGGGTTCTTGCACGGCACGACCGAGGGTGCGGGCCTGCCGGCCTTCTCCGTGACACGCGAGCAGACCTTTCACTTTCCGCCGCTCGACGACGACCTCTCTTGGCCGAGCTTCATCCACCATCGCGTTGGTGCCCCGGTCATCTACGGGCTCGAGTCGCCGGGGGAGGGCATCAAGGTCGCCGAGGACCATGCCGGAGCGGTGACAGATCCCGACGATCGCAGCTTCGAGATCGACGAGATCGGACGCCAGCGACTGATCCGCTACGTGAACGAGCGGCTGCCGGGCCTCGTTCCCAAACCGGTGAGCGAGCTCACGTGCCTCTACACCTCGACGCCCGACGGACGCTTTGTGATGGAGCGACGGGGCCGCCTCGTCGTCGGCTCCGCCTGCAGCGGCCACGGCTTCAAGTTCGCACCGCGTACCGGCCAGCGCCTCGCCGAGTTGGCTACGAGTCGCTGAGCAGCTTGCGGGCGATCACCCGGAGTGCCAGTACCTCGTCGGCGCCTTCGAAGATGGAGAGCACCCGCGCGTCGACGAAGTATCGCGAGACCGGAAACTCCTCGGCGTAGCCCATTCCGCCATGGATCTGCAGTGCTTCGCGAGTGACCCACTCAGCGGCTCTGCAGACGTAGGCCTTCACCATCGATGCCTCCATGGCACCCTCGCCCTTGGCCATCATCCGTCCGACCTGGTACATGAACTGTCGCGACGACTGGATGATCACGGCCATGCGCCCGAGCTTCACGCGAGTGAGCTGCAGGTCGAGGATCGGCGACCCGAAAACGACGCGGTTGGCGGCGTAATCGAGGGCGGCTTCGTAGGCGGCCTGCATCACTCCCACCGCGCGGGCGGCGGTCTGCAGGCGCCCGTTCTCGAAGCCCTGGAGCGTCATGTAGAAGCCCCGGCCCAGTCCGGCCTCGCCACCGATGAGGTTTTCCTTTGGGACCACCCAGCCGTCGAATGCGACCTCGTAGGAGTGCATGCCGCGGTAGCCGATGGTGTCGATGGCCCGCCCCTCCATCTTCCCGCCCGTGTCTTCCTGGGTGAACTCGAAACCGTGGCCGTCACCGCGTGGCTTCGGAACGATGAAGAGGCTCAGGCCGCGGTGGGCCTGGGAGCGGTCGGGGTCGGTGCGGGCGAGGAGCATCAAGACGTCGGCGCGCGCCGCGAACGTGCACCAGGTCTTGACCCCATTGATCGTGTAGCCGGCGCCGTCCGCCGTCGGGTTGGCGGTGACCTTCACGGCTCCGGCATCCGACCCGAAGTCGGGCTCGGTGACGGCGACGGCGTTCATGATCTCGCCCGTCGCCAGTTTGGGCAGCCACTCATGCTTCTGCTCCTCCGTGCCGCCCTGCACGAGCGCGCGTGTGAGGATCTCGGGACGGGTGATCAGCGAGCCGGCGGCGCCGAGGGAGCCACGCGAGAGTTCCTCGGTGGCCACGACCATCGAGAGGTACTCGCCCTCTCCGCCCGACGCCCAGCCGCCGTACGCCTCCGGCACGCTGAGGCCGAAGGTGCCGATCTCGGCCAGGCCGGCGATCAGATCTTCCGGGATGTCGGCGTTCTTCCGGTGCACGTGCTCGGCGACGGGTCGAACCTTCTCCTCGGCGAAGCGCCGGAAGGTGTCCTGCACCATCTCGAAGTCGTCGTCGAGGTGGCGTGGGCCGGGCGTTTCGGCCAATGCCGCAAGGAACGCCGGCGACCGGTAATCGGACACGACCTGATGGGCGCCGGCCAGCATCGACGGATCGATGCCCCACTCGGAGTCACGTCCGATGAGTCTGGTGACGAGGTCGTGGATGGCGTCAGCGACGAAGGCGCAGGCGATGCGGGACTCGATGTCGCCCTTGGCCCCGTAGTCGAGGACGGCTCGGGCGTTCTCGATGGCGGCGGCTGCGTGGGCCAGGTCGTAGGCGACGACCTGGTTGGCATCGATGCCGCCGTTGGCGGCGACGTGGGCGATCGCCTGGTTGAGTGCGGTCCTCGCGAGTTCGACGGCGGAGGCGGCGGCAGTGAGGTCCGGGACGGCGACGTTCGACATGGCCGTGAGGCTACCGACGCCAGTTTCCCAACCTCTAGTTCCTCAGTCCGGCGGACCGTCGTTGCGTCGCGCAACCACCGTCACGAGTGGGGGGAGTACGACGGGATCATCGCCTGGGTCGACCTCGGTGAGCACCTCGAGGTAGTCGGCGACGGGTCCGGGGCCGGCGCCGGCCGGGGCCTCCGCCCAAGCGTCTACGACCTCGAGGCCGGCCTGTTGCACCAGGGCGGGGAGGAGCGCTCCGACGTCGGGATGACGGGCGTCGGGCATCGAGAACGGGCGCCCCGCGATCCGGCCGGCCGACGTGATCGGTTCCTGCGCAACGACCCAGCCGCCGGGTCGCACCGCTCCGGCCATCCGTTTCAGGACGACGACCGGGTCGACTACGTGGAGCAGCAGAAACCGACAGAAGGCGAGATCGACCGGCTCGGGCAACGTCAGGTCTTCGCCGGTCTGGGTGAGGGCGATCACCTGGGCGTAAGCCGCAGCCGCGTGGGCGGCGTGGTCACGCGCCGCCGGGTCGGAGTCGACGGCGTAGATACGACCCGTGCGCCCCACAACCTCGGCCAATGCCACGCTCACGTCGCCCCCGCCGGCGCCGATGTCGACGCAGCGCCACCCTTCCCGTAGTCCTAGGCGGTCGAGGGCGGTGGCCAGGGGCCGGCGGTAGACGTCGTTGCGCAGGCCGAGCTCGATCATCGGAACGGAAGTTAGCAACGCCCTCGGACGCCCGTTCGTGACCGAAAGCGGGATGGTGGCAGCATCGTCGGCGATGACGACATCGGTCCCGACCAACCGCACCGACCCCGCCCTCGCCGACGAGCTCGTGGCGACCGTCCGCCGGTTCGTGGAGAAGGAGGTCGTGCCGACGGCCTCGGCCCTCGAGCACGCCGACGAGTACCCCGAAGATCTCGTCGCCGGCTTGCGCGAGCTGGGGCTGTTCGGGGCGACCATCCCCGAGGAGTACGGCGGCCTCGGTCTCGACACGGTCACGTACGCCCGCATCGTGGAGGAGCTGGCGCTCGGCTGGATGTCGCTCACTGGCGTCGTCAACACCCACTTGATCTGCGCCACGCTGATCAAGCTCCATGGCACCGACGAGCAGAAGCGGCAGTGGCTCCCCCAAATGGCGACCGGCGACCGGCGGGGAGCGCTTTCGCTCAGCGAGCCCGACGCCGGCAGCGACACGCGCGCCTTGCGGTGCAAGGCGACGCCCGACGGTGAGGAGTACATCCTCGAGGGCACGAAGACCTGGGTGACGAACGGGGAACGCTGCGGAATCCTGGCGCTGGCGGCGAAGACCCCAGAGGGGATCACCTGCTTCATCGTCGAAAAGGAACCGGGGCCGCGCAGCGGTGGAATCACCGTGTCGAAGAAGATCGACAAGCTCGGCTACAAGGGCATCGAGACGGTGGAGATGACCTACGAGGCCCATCGGGTTCCGGCTTCCTGGGTCCTCGGCGGACCTGAGGCCGGGCTCGGTCGAGGACTGCACCAGATCCTCGGTGCGCTCGAGCTGGGTCGGGTGAACATCGCAGCTCGCGCCTGCGGCGTCGGACGTGCCGCTTTCGAAGCCGCCATCCGTTACGCGCAACAGCGGCACACGATGGGCGTGCCGATCGCCAAGCACCAGGCCATCCAATTCAAGCTGGCCGACATGGCAACCAAGCTCGAGGCCGCCCGACTGTTGACCCGCAGCGCAGCGGAGAAGTTCGATACCGGGCAACGCGCCGATGTCGAGGCGGGCATGGCGAAGCTCTTCGCATCCGAGACGGCCCTCGAAGTGGCAATGGAGTCGATGCGCATCCACGGTGGGTACGGGTACACCACCGAGTTTCCGGTCGAGCGCTACTACCGCGACGCCCCGCTGATGATCATTGGTGAAGGAACCAACGAGATCCAACGCCTGGTTATCGCTCGCGGCCTCCTCGAGCGCTACGGCATCTAGCCAGTCGCGACGGCGCGGTCGGTCAGCCAGTCCTCGAGGGCATCAGCGCCGAGGGGGCGTGAGACGTGGAAGCCCTGCACCTGGTCGCACCCGAGGGAGGCCAGCGTCTCGATGGTTTCACCGGACTCCACGCCCTCGGCCACAACTCGCAACCCGAGGTCGTGACCGAGGTCGATGATCGTCTGCACAAACGAGTGGCCGTGGTCGCCGGTTTCCAGGTCGAGCACGAAGGAGCGATCGATTTTCAGCTCATCGAGCGGCAACTTGGAGAGGTAGCTCAGCGATGAGTAGCCGGTGCCGAAGTCGTCGATGCTGAGCTTGGCGCCGAGGCTGCGGAGCCGATGGAGGATCTGCTTGGCCATCGGGAGGTCGGTGACGACCTGGGTCTCGGTGAGCTCGAGGGTGAGCTGGCCGGGATCGAGCCCGGCGTCGAAGAGGGAACCGAGCCACCGGACGAGACCGGGGTCGTACAGGTTCTGAGCCGAGATGTTGGCGCTGACGGCCACGTCGAACCCATGGCCTCCCCAGGCGCGGCACTGGCGGCCCGACTCGGCCAGCACCCAGGCCGAGAGCGGTCCGATGAGGCCGCGGTCTTCAGCTAGCGGTACGAACTCACCAGGTGAAATGTCGCCGAGTTCGGCGTGGCGCCAGCGGACGAGCGCCTCGACGCCGGCGACCTGCCCGCTGGCGAGGTCGATCTTCGGCTGGTACTCCAGGTTGAGTCCGCCGTCCTCGATGGCGTCCCGCAACCCGGCCAGCAGCTGGAGGCGGCGCAGGTCGAACGGGTCGCGATCCGACCGGTAGACGGCGACACCGTGGTGCGTCTTGGCCACGCTGAGGGCCACGTCGGCGCTTCGAAGCAACGCGTTGGCCGTGTGGCCGTGCTGCGGCGCAACGGCCGCGCCCACGGAAGCCGTGGTTCGCACACTCAGTCGGCCGAGCACGAAAGGTGCCGAGAAGGCGGCGGCGATCTGGCCGGCGACCTGGCCGGCGTCGCGCGTCCCGAGGTGGACGACGAGCCCGAACTCGTCGCTGCCGATCCGGCAGGGTTCGGCGGTGCGAAAGGGAAGGCGTCGGAGGCGACCGGCCGTCTGGCGAAGGAGCACGTCTCCCTGGTTGTGCCCGAGGGTGTCGTTGACCTCCTGCAGGCGGTCGAGGTCGACGAGGAAGACGGCGACGGGACCGTCGCCAGCCTGGGCCCCATCCGGCTCCGACGCCGTGATGGTCGATTGGAGCACCTCGAGAAAATGTTGGCGGTTGCCCAGGCCCGTGAGACCGTCGCGACCCGTCGTGTCCTTGGGCGCCGAGGGTACGAGGATGACGCCGACCCAGCCCTCGTCCAGCGGGTGCACGCGCGCATCGAGACGACGGCCGTCGCGGGTCCGGAGGTCGGCAAGCGTTACGTCGAGGGCGAAGGTCGCCGCTCGGCGGACACCTTCGAGAAGTCGCTCGTCGTTGGTCGGTGCGCCGAGCCGGCGGGCGGCGGCGTTGGTCTCACTCGCCACGGGGTCGGCCGTCGGGCGGGCGGGGTCCGTCCGGAAGAGCACGACCCCTTGGTCGAGAGCGCGGAAAAGATCGAAGTGCGGGGATCCCACTCCTCGCAGTGTGGACGGCCGGTGCCGTGGTGGCTATGGCCCGAAAGAGCTACTTTGCGACCGGCCGAATCAAGCGCTGGCGCCGGCTGGCTCGACCAGCTCGGCCAAGAGAAGTCGGTCGACGTCGTCGAGCTCGAGGAAGACGAGGCGGTACTCGAAGCGGCCGTCGGTGGTGGCATGGGCCTGGAGCACGGCGGCCAGCGCCACGACCCGCTCGCCGTTCGGGAGCTGGAGCGTGACCGTGGGGTCGCACCCCGATGGGAACGGCTTCGGCATGAGGGCCCGGCAGCCGCCTTCGCCGATGTCAATGGACTCGCCGACGAGGCTGGAGAAGGCCCCGGGGTCGCCGATCGATGCCGGATCGTCGAAGTTCGACATGATCACTGGGACGCTGAGGCGCACCCGTGGCGCCGTGCGACGCTGCACCCGCTCGATGTCGCGCACCCGGAGATCGATGACCTTGTCGGGCCCGCCGTCGTGCGGCGACAGCGTCGCCGTCATCCGGTAAAGGGCGTCGGGTGCGAAGAAGCTGGCGATGACCTCGCACTCACCGTTGCCGTCGGACGTGCCGGGGCGGGGCGATGCACCGAGGTCGATGACGACGGGTGCGCCCTCGGCCTCGATGACTACGCCGGTGAGGCACTCGTTGCCGCCACCGCTCATCTCGATCAGTGCCACTTGGCCTGGTGCGGGCTTCCACGCGAAAGGCATGTCGTCGACCTCCTGGTCGTCACGCTGCGTCACTTGTATCGGACGCTACGGGACGAATGGAAGCCCTGCCCGAGCAAATGATCCGTCGTGACCAGGCGGCGGATAGCCCGCCTACCATCTGCCGCATGACGACGCATGATCGCCCCTTCGGTCGCTACTTCGAGGACTTCGAGGTAGGCGACGTCTACAAGCACTGGCCCGGGAAGACGATCACCGAGTACGACGATCACCTCTT
>JBKJKM010000061.1:0-39464 GCA_046597375.1 Acidimicrobiales bacterium
AAGGGCGTCAACGAGGTCCGAGCGGCTCGTCCCGAGATGGGCGTGCTGTTGATCACGCACTACCAGCGGATCCTGCAGGCGCTCCAGCCCGACGTCGTGCACATCCTCGTCGACGGCCAGGTCGTCGAGACCGGTGGGCCCGAACTGGCGGCCCGCCTCGAACAAGACGGGTACGAGTCGTGGAGGTAAACACGGGCGTCGAAGTCGGCGTCGGCGTCGGGAGCGCCAGCGAGCAGCCGACAGCCGAGCGGAAAGGAGCGCCAGCGACGCAGAGCGAGGCCGGAATCGTCGGCGTCGGGAGCGCCAGCGAGCAGCCGACAGCCGAGCGGAAAGGAGCGCCAGCGACGCAGAGCGAGGCCGGAATCGACGTCGAGGTGTTGAAGAAGGACTTCCCGATTCTCGACCAGCAGGTCAACGGGCACCGAGCCGTCTATCTCGACAGCGCCGCCAGCAGCCAGAAGCCGACGGCCGTGCTGGCGGCGATGACCGAGTACTACGAGACGACCCACGCCAATGTGCACCGCGGGGTCTACGCATGGGCCGAGGAGGCGACGGCCCGCTACGAGGCCAGCCGGAGCAAGGTCCGCCGGTTCATCAAAGCTCCCCACGACCGAGAGATCATCTACACGAAGAACGTCACCGAGGCCATCAACCTCGTCTCGAACGCCTGGGGTCGGGCCAACCTGCGAGCCGGCGACGCCGTCCTCCTCACCGAGATCGAGCACCACGCCAACCTCGTCCCGTGGCTCATGCTCAAGGAGTCGCTCGGGATCGAGCTGCGCTACCTCCCGCTCGGCGACGACGGCCAGCTTGACCTGAGCGACCTCGAGCGTCTCGTCGACGGCGTGAAGCTGGTCGGCATCACGGCCATGTCGAACGTGCTCGGGACGATCACGCCCGTACGACACATCGCCGACGCAGCCCACGCCGCCGGCGCCGTCGTGCTCGTCGACGGGGCCCAGTTCGTCCCCCACCTCCCGACCGACGTCACGGCGCTCGGCGCCGACTTCTTCGCCTTCACCGGCCACAAGATGCTCGGCCCGACCGGCATCGGCGTGCTGTGGGGCCGTGAAGAGTTGCTCGATGCCATGCCGCCGTTTCTCGGCGGCGGCGACATGATCCGCGACGTCCGCCTCGACGGTTACACGCCCAACGAGTTGCCTTGGAAGTTCGAGGCGGGCACCCCGCCGATCGCCGAGGCGATCGGCCTCGGGGTCGCCGTCGACTACCTGGAAGCCTTGGGCATGGACGCCGTGCGCCGGCACGAGGTGACGACGACCGCCTACGCCATGCGCACCCTCACCGAGCGCCACGGCGATCGCCTGACCATCCACGGCCCGATCGAACCGGCCATGCGCGGTGGCGTGCTCAGCTTCGCCTTCGCAGGTTTGCACCCCCACGACATCAGCCAGGTGCTCGACTCCCACGGGGTTTGCGTACGGGCCGGCCATCACTGCGCCAAGCCGCTCATGCGCAAGCTCGGCGTCGGGGCGACGGCGCGCGCTTCGTTCTACGTGTACAACGATGAAGCCGACGTCGACGTCCTGAGCGAGGCGCTCACCGCCGCCGCCGACTTCTTCGGATCGGACTGAGGAGAGAACGAACGTGCCCGGCCTGGAAGACCTGTACCGAGAGATCATCCTCGACCACTACCGCTCACCGCGGAACCGCGGGGAGCTCGAGACCCCGCCCGCGGTGAAGACCGAGGGCTTCAACCCCTTGTGCGGCGACGAGATCGTCGTCTTCCTCGATGTGGCCGACGGCAAGGTGGCCGACGTCAAGATCGGCGGGCAGGGCTGCTCGATCAGCCAGTCGTCGGCGTCGATGATGTCGGCCGCCGTCAAGGGCAAGTCGATCGAAGAAGCTCGCGCCCTGATCCGGGCCTTCAAGGCGATGATGTCGATCCACGAACGGTCGCTCGACGCCGACGGCAAGGAGACCGGCGAGGCCGAGGCGGTGGCGCCCGACCCCGACGTGAAGCTCGGCGACCTCGAGGCCCTGCAGGGCGTCGTCAAGTTCCCCGTGCGGATCAAGTGCGCCACCCTCTCGTGGAACACGCTCGCCCAGGGGCTCGACGAGTCCGCCGCGCTCTGAGCACCCTCCTAGGCTCGAACTCGTGCCCGGTTCTGGAACCAAGGACGATCCCTGGCAGCTGAAGACGGCGCCCGGATCGTCGGCCTACGAGATGTACCGCGACGAGGCCGTCACTCCGCCAGAGCTGGTCTGCCAGGTCGGCTCGACCCAGCTCCGCTATCAGCTCTGCTGTATCGAAGACCTCCACGCCATGTTGCGAGCGCACGGCGACTGGATGCCCTTGGGTGCGGCCGACGAGAAGGCCGACGCCGCCGAAGGCACGGTCGAGGCGTGGGGTCGCAGCGAGTCGAACCCCGTCGGCGGCTGGTATGGCCTGCGCAAGGGCTACCGCGGACGCTTCGGGATGTACGTCCCTCCGCTGCTGGAGGAGCTCGGGCTCGTCGAGCTCGAACACCACCCCCGCAACAACCGCGTCAAGGCCCACTGACGGAGCGCTCGTAGGCCTCGACGAGCCAGTCCCGCACAACGTCGTCGACGTCGTCCGGTTGGCGCAGCCGCACGATGTGGTAGGTCGTCGGGGTGCGCGAGCCTCGCTGGGCCGCCATGCGCCGGGCGATGCGGGGGTGATCGACCGATCGGTCGAGGGAGAACCCGAGGGCGACCCACTTCGTCAGCGGTCGGAGCTGAACGAACGACCGGCTGGTCTTGAGGAAGATGCCGACCGAGACGGGCTCGACGTGCACCGGACCGAGCGTCTCGACGAAGGCCAGCACGGCCTCGAAGACCGGGCGCTCGAACGGAGGACCGGTCGAAAAGTACTCCCCGATGGTCATCGCCGGGGCGCACTCGTGGGACTGGTTGGACCGGCCGAAGCGCCGACGACACGACGGGCACGTCCACAGCGCCATCAGTTGATCCCTTTGGGAATGTCCACGACCCGCACGCTGCGTAGGGTAAGCCCGGTCATGTCGCTACCGGAGGTGTCGCTGTGAAAGTCGTCGTCGATTTCGATCTGTGCCAGAGCAACGGCATCTGCCAGGGCCTGGCCCCCGAGGTCTTCGAGGTTCGCGACGACGGCTACCTCTACGTCCTCCAGGAGAACCCTGACGAGGCGCTGCGCAAGAGCGTGGAGTCGGCCGTGAACTCCTGCCCGGTGCAGGCCATATCGCTCGTCGACGAGTGACGGCGTAGCCGGGGTCGCCTCGTAGGATCGGGCCGTGCCCGTCGTCGCCCTGCGCCCGCTCCGGCACCGTTCCTTCGCCCTGCTCTGGACGGGCAGCCTGGTCTCGAACATCGGCACCTGGATGCAGACCGTGGCGGTCGGCGCCCTCGTCACCGGCATCACCCGCAACCCGGTGTGGACGGCCGTCGCCTTCGTGGCCGGCTTCCTCCCCAACGGGATCCTCGCCCCCATCGGCGGGGCACTCGCCGACCGGCTCGACCGTCGCCGCTTCGCCATCGTCGGCACAGCCGTCGAAGGGTCGCTGGCGGCCACCCTCGCCCTCATCGTCGGCGCCGGGAACACCGACCCCTACGTCATCACCTTCGTGGTCTTCCTGGCCGGCTGCGTCGGCGCGTTGCGTATGCCGTTCCAACAGGCGATGCTCCCCGACCTCGTCCCACGCGAGGACGTCGTCGGTGCCATCAGTCTGGGCTCCGCCCAGTGGAACCTCGGCCGCGTGATCGGCCCCGCGCTCGCCGGCCTCGTCATCGTGGCGGGTTCGTACGCAGCCGCCTTCGCCATCAACGCGCTCTCCTTCCTGGCCGTGATCGTCGCCTACCTGTTCGTGCGGGTTCCGCCGACGGTGCCGGAAGGCGAAGACCATGGGCTGATCCGTCACCTCCGCGCCGGTGTGGGGACGGTCCGCCGAGAGCCCGCGTTGCGTGCAGCCATGGGGCTCATCGCCGTGGCCGCGGCGCTGGCCGCCCCCTTCATCGCGCTCATCCCGGCCTTCGCCGACACCCTCACCAACGGCAGCCGGGAGGCCTTGGCGGCCGCCACTGGCGTGATGACCACGGGCCAGGGCGTCGGCGCCGTCATCGCCTCGCTGTTGTTCCCGAGCTTCGTCGAGCGGTACGGGCGTCGAAGGATGCTCGTCGCCGTGTTGATCCTCACGCCGCTCGCCCTCGTGCCCTACGCGCTGTCACCTTCGGTGCCGTTCGCCGTCGGCGCCATCGTCGTCGTCGGCGGCGCCTACATCTGCATCCTGTCCGGGCTTTCAGCCGTGATGCAGTTGCGGGCCCCTGCCGCGTTCCGAGGCCGCGTGCTCAGCCTCTACTTCGCCACCCTGTCGATCGTGTTCCCGGTGGGCGCTCTGGTGCAAGGCGTCCTGGCCCGCCAGGTCGGACTACGGGCGACGACCATCGGCGGTGCCGGCCTACTCCTGCTCGCGCTCGGCGTGCTCGGTGTGACCCGACCCCAGGTGCTGCGCGCCCTCGACG
The DNA here is from genome assembly GCA_046597375.1 of Acidimicrobiales bacterium. Taxonomy (GTDB): domain Bacteria; phylum Actinomycetota; class Acidimicrobiia; order Acidimicrobiales; family CADCTF01; genus DATLED01. Next base: position 4,477 of record JBKJKM010000061.1, read on the forward strand.
ACAAGCCCCTCGAGGACGAACACCACGACGACCAAGCCCTCGGAGATCGGCCCGTCGTCGGCGACGCTCGGGTGAGCGACGCCGCCATCGTCCAGGCCGCCGGTTGACGTCGCCCCTGCACGACCGGCTGGTTTCCTTCACGTCGACCAAGGTGGACGCGCTGGTCGCCGCCCACCTCCCGGGCTTTCGCATTCCTCGGATCTTCGCCGGCCACCCGGTCGCTCCCGATGTTCGCGCCGACCTCGCCTTCACTCTCGGCCTCCTGGGCGCCTCCGGCATCGAGCGCGCCGGAGGTCTCCCGATCGAAGACGCCCTCGAGGTCGTACTCGCCCCGACCGACGGTGCCGGCACTCACTCCTTCTTTTCGTACCGGGTGGCCGAGACGTTGCTGCGGTACCCGGCCCTCCTCGAGCGCTTCGGCGAGTCAACCCGCGAGGTGTTGTTCGAGGCGTGCGACTCCACCTCGTTCCTTCCCCGCCTCACGGCCGGCGAGCTGCCCCGCAACTACGCCGCCGTCCTCCTGCGTTGCGAAGCGGCCCGAGCCCGCCTCGACCAGCCGGTGGACCAAGAGGTGCTCCATGACCTCACCACCCGCACGGTGGCGCTGCTCGACGGCAACCCCGGGGGATATCTCGACGACTCACAATCTCGCATCGGTCGCTACGACATCTACTCGGGCGACATCTACCTCTTCACCGAACCGGTGGCCGACCGGCTCGGCGCCGTCTGGCGCGCCGGCGCGCGATCGGCCCTCGACCTCGTCGACCGCATCGCCGCCACCAATGGCGCGGCGTTCACGTGGGGACGGTCGATCGGCGCGCTGTCCACCTGCCTCACCATCGAGCTGGCCGGCCTGGCCACGGGACACGACCTCGTCGACGACCCGAGCCGGTGGTTGGCTCGGGGCGAGCACGCCTTCGACCACATCGATCGGTGGTTCGCCGATGACGGCGTCATCACGGCCCACCAGTACCGCTCGACGTTCGGCTACCGGGGGCCGTTCCGCCGGCTCCAGATGACGCTCGACTGCCTTGGCAAGCTGGCCGACACGGCGCTGGTGCTCCAGCGGGCCGACGGGCTCGCTGTCCCGGTCGCTGGCGAACACGACCCGTTCTCCGGCGAACCCGACCTGTTCCCGCCACGCGACGAGCTCATCGCCTTCGAGACCGACCGCCCAGCCGCCGTCTGGACCTATCGATCGCGTGACCTGGCCTTCGTCCTGCCGCTCGTCGGCTCGACGGTCGGCGACTACCTCCCCACCCCCCGGAACCCGGGCCTGTTCGAAGTGCCCGTCGACACCGACCTCCCGACCGGGGTTCCGACGGTGTTCCGCGAGGGCCGTCACCACACGAGTGGCGACCTCCCGACGTCGGTCGAGAAGGCGCCCGGCGGACTGGTCGTCACCTACGACGGGTTCCCGCGCTCGCGCCGCTTCGAGCGCGACGAGACCGAGGAGCGACTTCCCGGCACCCGACGTGTCGATTACCGCGTGGAGGGCCGGACGCTGCACGTGACCGAGCGGCTCACCTTTGCCGCCGACGCGCTCCCCGACGCCATCGCGCTGCAGGTGAGCGAGACGGCCGGCCGGCCCCTGCGGATCAGGTTCCGCACCGATACCGGGCATGCGGCCACCGTCATCGACGTCAGCGGCCTGAAGGAATATCGGAGTTTTTGGGCCGAACTCCCGACCGTGCACCAACTCGACCTCGATCCGGCGCCGGAGCTGACCTTCGGTTGGACGGTGACCCCGAAGCTGCGAGTGCTCACCACCGGGCTGACCCACCACTACCACCGCAGCATCTACGACCCGCTGGTGGAGGACGGCGCCGTCGTCGACCGCCAGATCTCCACAACCCGGCTGTTCGGTGAGGACGGCTACCTCGATGGGTGGGACGTGTTCCACCTGCACTGGCCGGAGTGGTTCCTCGGACCCGACGTCGGCCGCCATCGGTCCGCCGTCGAGCGACTGCAGTCGGAAGGGGTCCGCATCGTCTGGACCCAGCACAACCTCGTGCCCCACGACAAGGACCCACGCCTCCCCGCCATCTACGACGTCTGGGCGGGAGCGGCCGATGGCGTCGTCCACCACAGCGAGTACGGCCGGCGTCGGGTCGAGGAGCGCTACGGCTATCGCACCGGCGCCGAGCACCGAGTCATCCCTCACCCTCACTTCGGCCACCTCTTCGGCGGCGACGTCCCGGCCGAGCGCCTCGGTCCGATCCGCCTCGGCATCCTCGGGGCGCCGCGAATGGAGAAGAACGTGCAGTCCGTGATCGACGCCTTCGCCGCCACGACGAGGGACGACCTCGAGCTGGCCGTCTGGTCGCTCGGACCGGGCGACGTCGTCCCCGACGACCCGCGCATCACCGCCGAGTCCTATCGGATGGTCGATCGGGCCCTCTACGACAAGCGCCTGCGATCCCTCGACGCCCTCGTCCTCCCCTTCACCGAAGCCGACATGATCACGACCGGAACGATCGGCGACGTCGTCGGCGCCGGCATCGCCGCCCTGGTCTCCGACTGGGGCTACCTGACCGAATCGCTCGGCGACGCCGGTATTCCCTATGGCGACGACCTGACCGGCACCCTCGAGCGCCTCGATCGCCGCCAGCTCGCCGATGCGGCTGCGTCCGCCCGCTCGAGGCGGCCATCCCTCGACCACCGGGCCGTCGCCGAACAGCACCTCGCCCTCCTCGAAGCGGTCGGCACCACCCGCTTGTAACGGTAGGATTCGCCGAAGGCCGAGACGCCTTCCATACTGGATGGTCGTACGGCGACTGGAAGGTTTCTCGTTGCGCGCCTCACTTCCCCGCAGACTGTCGAGCAGCGCCGTGCTGCTCGCCCTCCTGGCCGGTGCCTGCTCGGGCTCCGGAGCAGAAGACGCCGCCCCGGCTGCGGACACGACGACCTCGTCGTCGACCACCTCCTCGTCGACAACCACCACCGAAGCATCGACGACGACCACGGAGGCGACGACGACGACAACGACTGCGCCGGCGCCGACGGTCTTCGCCCGGGGCGCCAAAGGCCCCGAGATCCAGGCCATGGAGGCGAAACTGGCCGACCTGAAGTTCGACACCGGCAAGGTCGACGGCTCCTTCGACGCCGCCACCGGCCACGCCGTCATGGCCTTCCAGAAGGCCTTCGGCCACGAGCGTTCGGGCAAGGCGACCCTCGACCTGCTCGACAAGATCGCCAACGCCGGCGAACCCGAGCCCATGCTGGCCAGCGGGGGCGGCAACCGGGTGGAAATCGACCTCAAGAAGCAGGTGCTGCAGCTCTACAAGGGCGGCGCCCTCGTGAAGGTGCTCTCGGTCTCGACCGGCAACGGAAAGCGCTATTGCGTCGAAGGCGAGTGCGACGTCGCCGTGACGCCAGGCGGCTCGTTCAAGGTCAACCGCCGGATCCGCGGCCTCCGCGTCAGCCGCCTCGGCGAGCTCTACAACCCGCTCTACTTCAACGGCGGCATCGCCATGCACGGCTCGGCCAGCGTCCCCGCCTACGCCGCCAGCCACGGCTGCGTCCGCATCCCCATGAACTCGAGCCTCTGGCTCTTCGACAACGTTCCCAACGGCACGCCGGTGTACGTGCTCGGCGGGAAGAAGGCGCCGGTGCCCTTCAACGAGCAAGCGCCACCGGCCAGCGAGGAAGCCCCCACCACCACGGCGCCCCCCGAGACCACGACGACCACCGCCGCCCCTCCGACGACCGCGACACCGACGACCGCCGCCCCGACCACGACGACGAGCCCGTCCACCACCCTCGTCCCCGAGCCCTCGACCACCACGACGACCTCGACCCAACCTCCGCGCTAACGGCGAGCCCGCCAGCGAGCATTTCCGAGCAGCCAGTAGGGCAAAACCGCCCACTGGCGTCTCAAAAATCGGATGGGCAGGGCGGCGGCGGGGCTGCGGCGGGGCGGGGAGTTGCGGTTACCCGGCGAGGCGGACGGGCGCCGAGATGCCCGTCACCTTGGCCATCGCCTCCATCTCCTCGATGATCAGGTCGAGCAGGTGGTCGAGGTCGGGGACGAGCTCACGGCAGGCGACGAGACCCCAGTCGAGTGTGTCGAGGTAGGACTGCACCGTGATGTTCAGGCCTTGACCGTCGGTGATGGTCGATACCGGGTAGTAGTGCAGAAGCTTGGCGCCCGTGCTGTAGAGCGGCGTGCGGGGCCCGGGCACGTTGGAGATCACCAGGTTCACCGGGGGGGCCATCCGATCGCCCAGGCGGAACCGAGTGGCCATGCGCGACGCCCGGGCGAAGATGGCCGGCGGCGGGAACTGGGCGAACTCGGTGAGCATGTCCGCCGGAATGGCGTTGAACATGTCCTTGCTCGCGACCATGGACTCGTGCACCTTGCGCACCCGCTCGTTGACGTCGGGCTCGTTCGTCGGGAGGGAGGCGAGGAGGCCGGACACCCGGTTGGTCCACTTCTCGGTCTCTTCACCGGTGCGAATCGAGACGGGCACCATGGCGACGAGGGGCTCGTCGGGCAGGGCGCCCTTTTCCTCGAGGTAGGTGCGGAGGCCGCCTGTACACGCCGCCATCACGACGTCGTTGACGGTTGCGCCCATGGCGTTCTTGATGGCTTTGACCGACTCGAGCGACGTGGACTGGAAGGAGAAATTGCGGTGGGCCGTGATCGACCGGTTCCACGGCGTGCGGGGCGCCGAAAGGGTCGGAAGGGGCGGCGGCGGATCGCGCTCCTCGTCGCGTGAACGTCCGATGTTGAGCACGGCGCCGACGGGGCCACGAAGGCTGTCGCGCCATTGGTTGGCGGCGGCCACGAGGATCGGGTTGCGGGTCGCTTGCCCGAGCTCGCGGGCGGCGCGGGCCGACAACAGCATGAGGCGGCCGGGCTTGCGGAGGAGGTTGGCCGACGCCCGATTCATCACCTCGGCGCCCGTCGGCACGCGCTCGGGGCGCCACTCCTCGGTCGGGGGCTCGATCACGTCGCCTTCCGGCGTCTGGTCGAGCATCATCGTCAACAGCTCGGCGCCAGAGGCCCCGTCGACCGTGGCGTGGTGCACCTTGGTGAACACGGCGAAACGGCCCTCGGCGAGACCCTCGACGACGTAGCTCTCCCACAGCGGGCGGGTGCGGTCGAGGGGGCGTCCGATGAGGCGGCCGACGAGCTTGGCCATCTGCGCATCACCACCGGGGGGCGGCAACGCCGTATGGCGCACGTGATAATCGAGGTCGAACGCGGGATCCTCGACCCAATACGGGTGGTCGATGTTGAACGGCACTTCGACGAGGCGACGCCGCAGCGGCTCGAGAAGGTGAAGGCGCTTCTCGATGGCCGCCCGCCACGCCACGAAGGGGTCAAAATTGGGATCGTCGGGCCGCTCGTAGATCGAGACGCTGGAGACGTGGCCGAACTGGTTCGGCGTCTCCATCGTCAGAAATGTCGCATCGAGACCGGACAGCTGCTTCATCGAACCCCCAAGTGGTTGGGGGGATCTTACGGGAGGAGCTAGGCGAGCGGATCAGCGAAGGGGTCGGCGGCGGGCGGTGCCGCCGTCTCCACCTTGCCGCCGCCGTACGGGGCGTAGCCCGTGACCTCCAGCTCGTCGGCCAGCTCCGGACCACCCGACTTCACGATGCGCCCGCCGGACAGCACGTGCACGGCATCCGGCTTCAGCTCGAGCAACAAGCGCGTGTAGTGGGTGATGGCGAGCACGCCGAGCCCGGTCTCCGTGGTCGCGGCCTCGACTCGGCGGCTCACGTCGCGGAGGGCGTCGACGTCGAGCCCGGAGTCGAGCTCGTCGAGGATGGCGATCTTGGGCTCGAGGACCGCGAGCTGCAGCGTCTCGTTGCGCTTCTTCTCGCCGCCGGACAGGTCGACGTTGAGGGCCCGGGTGAGGAACCGTTCGTCGAAGCCGATGCGTATGGCCTCGGCCTTGGCGCGGGCCACAACTTCATCGCGGTCACGACCGCCGGCGACGGCCGCCTCCTCCAGCGTCTCGAACAGGCTGACGCCGGGCACTTCAGTCGGGTACTGCATGGCCAGGAAGAGCCCGGCCTGAGCCCGCTGCCACGTCGGCAGCTCGAGCAACTCGACGCCGTCGAGCGTGACCGACCCACCGAGCACCTCGTAGCCCGGGCGACCCAGGATCACGTGGGAGAGGGTGCTCTTGCCCGAACCGTTCGGCCCCATGACGGCGTGGACCTCGCCGGAGCGAACGGTGAGGTCGACACCGGTGAGGATCTCCCGCCCGGCCACGCCGGCCCGCAGCCCCGTGATGACGAGCTCGCTCATTTTGCCCCTCCGGACCGGGTCACGATCACGTCATCGCCGGCATAGGTGACGTCGTAGACGGGCACCGGCTGGGTCGCCGGAAGGGTGGTGGGCTCGCCCGTCGTCAGGGAGAAGGCGCTGCCGTGACGCCAGCACTCGATTTCCTTCTCGTCGGCGAAGATCTCACCTTCGGCCAACGAGTAGTCCTCGTGACTGCACTCGTCGCCGATGGCGTAGAAATCGTCGCCGATCCGGACGAGGCAGATGCGCTCGCCGCCGATGTCGAAGCGGCGGGCCTCGCCGGCGGTCATCTCCGACCGGGCGCAGAGGCGGAGGGATTCAGCCACGGACGGTCGCCTTGGCCAGTTTTTCGGCGACGGCTCGGCGCAGTGGCTCCCGCACGCCGGCCACGGGCACGGTGCTGACCACCTCGTCGAAGAACCCGAAGACGATGAGACGTTGCGCCACCTCGGTCGGCACGCCCCGGCTCTCGAGGTAGAAGACGTGTTCCTCGTCGACCGGTCCGGTGGCTGCGGCGTGCCCACAGCTCTTGATGTCGTTCTCGTTCACGATCTCGAGGTTGGGAACGGAGTCGACGTGGGCGCCGTCGGAGAGCACCAGGTTGCGGTTGGCCAAAAACGACTCGGTCGCTTTGGCCCCTTCGTGCACCCGGATCATGCCCGTGTAGATGGCATGGGCATCGTCAGCGGCGGCGCCCTTGAGCAGGAGGTTGCTGAGCGATCGTGTGGCCTGGTGGTCCTGCAGGGACCGGAAGTCGTGCACCTGATCGTCCTCGCCGAAGTAGATGCCGGCGATGTCGACGTTCGAGGCCTGCTCCGTGAGTTGGGCCGCAAGATACAAGCGGGCGTAGCTGCCGCCGAGGGCCGCGACCCATGCACGCGTGGTGGCGTCGCGACCCGGGCTCACCAACAGGTGCCCGGTGGCCCAGACGCCGCGAGCGAAGTCCTGCACGTTGACGTAGCTGACGTTGGCGGCGGCGCCGGACTGCACCTCGACCACCGGGCTTACGAGGGCTCGGCCGTCGCCGGTCGACGTCCAGTGGTCGAGCACGGTGACCTCGCTCTGTTCCCCGGCGTCGATGACGAGGTGAGGGAAGCTCGCCGTGGCCCCGGCAGTTGCGAGTTGCAGCACGACGATCGGCCGCTCGACCACCGTCCGGGCCGGGATCCGGACGGTCACGATGTCGGCCACGAAGGCGTCGTGGAGCGCCGAGAGCGCATCGGGATCGGGGACATCGAGGTGGCGGGGCTCGGCGTCGGAGGCCGACGACACGGTGATGCCCGACGTCGTCGCCGCAACCGACAGCTCGACCGTCACGAGCTGACCGTCGACGATCACGATGAAGGCATCGCGCTCCACGACGGCGTCGACGAAGAGCGAGCCTCTGCGCTCCTCGGTGGGCGTCCCGGCGAGTGCAAACGTGTCGAGGTCGAGGTGTCCGATCGGCGTGTAGCGCCACAGTTCGTCTTGCGTGGTCGGAAGGGCCAAGGCGGCGAAGCTCTCGACCGCCGCCGCCCGTCGGGCGCGCAGCCACCCCGGTCCAGCCAGAGCTGCAGATCGGTCGGCGGTGAAGGCAGTCACGGACGGGAACCACTCTCGGGTCGCGAAACGGGGAAGCGACGAGCGCCTCCCCGGGCGCTGATCCTAGGTGCCCGGGTCATGCGAGACCCAACGTGAAGCGGCCTTCGGCGACGGCTGCCACCTTCCCGCCCACTCGGATGTTGCCAGCCTCGGCGTGCACGTCGATGCGACACGGCCGCCCCATCTCGGCGCCCTGCAGGATGACGACGTCCTCGTCGGTTTGCCACAGTCGACGGGCCAGCACGGCGAAGGGGCCGGCGGCCGAGCCCGTGCCGGGATCCTCCGGCACGGACGAACCGGGAATCCAGACGCGCGCGTGCAGGGTGGCGTCGTCGAGCCGGCGAACGACGCCCACGCCGGTCGCCCGGACGGCGCGACTGGACGCTTCCAGCGCCGCCAAGTCAGGACGGAGTCCATCGATCGCAACGTCGGTCGGCACCAGCAGGTGGCGGGTGCCACCGACTTCGGCAACGGTGACGAGGCGGGCCGAGCTCGCAGGGATCCCCAGCGCAGTGGCCACTTCCTCCGGGTAGATCTCCGTGAACGTGGGATCGGGCTGACCCATCACGGCGCCACTCGTCGAGGCCTCCACCACGACCGTTGCTCCGGCCGACCGTTGGGTCCAACGTCTCGGTCCGAGCACCCACGCCGTGCCGAGCGACGGATGCCCGGCAAAGGGAAGTTCGGCATCGGGCGTCCAGATGCGGACGTCATAGCTGTCGTCGCCGGTCTGGGTGACGAACGTCGTCTCGCTGAGGTTGACCTCGCGGGCGATGGCCGCCATCCGCTCGTCATCGTCGACGGGGCTCGTGACGACACACAAGGCGTTGCCGGCGAGGGGCTGGTCGGTGAAGACGTCGACGATGCGGTAGTCGAGGCCGCTCAACGCCGGCGGAAACGGTTCTTCAGGCGGTCGAGAAGCCCGCCTTCGCCCCGCTCGGCCGCCCGTTGTTTCTCCACTTCCCGCAGGATCTCGGGGCCGGCGATGTTGAGGATGTCCTCGGCTTCGTCGAGCAGTGAGGCGGCGTGGTCGTTGAGCTCGATCATGTCGGGCTCGACGGGCGTCGACGGCCGCACGAGCCCGCTGATGTCCCAACCCACATCCGCCATGCGCCGCTCGTAGCGGGGGCAGTCGTCCGGGCAGCGCCATGGCGCCTCGGGCGCGAGGTCGAGCACACAGAACCGGGCGACCTCACCCGAGGCGTAGGTACGGCTCTGGAAGTGCTTGCAGTGCTCGCGCATCGGCACGGTGTGCCCCGACCCTCTACCGGCTGCGGAGCTTGGACAGCAGGCGCAGCAGCTCGAGGTAGAGCCAGACGAGGGTGACGAGGAGGCCGAAGGCGGCGTACCACTCCATCCACTTCGGGGCGCCGTTCTGTACGCCCTTCTCGATGAGGTCGAAGTCGAGGAGCAGGTTGGCCGAGGCGATGCCGACCACGACGAGACTGAACAGGATCCCGATGGGGCTGGCCTCGTGGATGAAGGGGATGTCGGCGCCGAAGAGGCGCATCACGATCGAGATCAGGTACACGACCATGACCGCGCCGGTGGCGGCGACGATGCCCTTGCGAAGCCGGTCGTCGACCTTGATGATCCGCTTGGAGTAGAGCCCCAGCATGATGACGAACACGCCGCCCGTGAGCATGACGGCCTGCAGGACGATGCCGTCGTAGCGGATCTCGTACAGGGCCGAGATGGCGCCGAGGACCAGACCCTCGATGGCGGCGTAGAGCGGCGCCGTGTACGGCGACACCCTCGGCTTGAAGATCGTGACCATGGCGACGCCGAAGCCGACCAGGAGCGCCGGGAAGAGCCAGCCGGGGAGGTCGACGCCAAGCTCGGTGCGCTCGACGGACTGCCAGCCGAACCACCCGGTGGCGAGAAGGATCGGGAAGAGGATCAGCGACCGGAGGACGACGCCATCGAGCGTCATCCGATCCCGCCACGTGTCCGCAGATCCGGGCGCCGGCGGTTCCGTCACACCGCGAGTCGTCGCAAAGTCGATGTTGTTGACGGCATCCGGGTTCACCCGCCGGAACTTCTCCGGAGCAAACGCCTTTTCGTTCAGTGCGGGATTGGCCATGTCAGCCCACCGACCCTTCCATCTGGAGCTCGATCAACCGGCTCCATTCCACCGCGTACTCCATCGGCAGTGTGCGCGTGATCGGCTCGATGAAGCCGTTCACGATCATGCCCATGGCCTGCTCTTCGGAGAGGCCACGGCTCATGAGGTAGAAGAGCTGGTCTTCGGAGACCTTGGACACGCTGGCCTCGTGGCCGATCTGGGCGTCCTTCTCGTGGATCTCCTGGCGCGGATAGGTGTCGGAGCGCGAGATGTCGTCGAGCAGCAGGGCGTCGCAACGGACGAAGGCCTTGGAGCCGTACGCCCCCGGATCGATCTTGACGAGGCCGCGGTATGACGTGCGGCCGCCGTCCTTGGAGATCGACTTCGACACGATCGTCGACGTCGTCTCGGGGGCGGCGTGGATCATCTTGGCGCCGGCGTCCTGGTGCTGGCCCGGGCCGGCGTAGGCGACCGAGAGCACCTCGCCGGAGGCCTTGCGGCCGGCGAGCACGACCGACGGGTACTTCATGGTCAGACGGCTGCCGATGTTGCCGTCGGTCCACTCCACGTGGGCGGCCTCCTCGGCGCGAGCCCGCTTCGTGACCAGGTTGTAGACGTTGGGCGACCAGTTCTGGATGGTCGTGTAGGTGATGCGGGACGACGGCTTGGCCACCAACTCGACGACGGCCGAGTGGAGCGAGTCGCTGGTGTAGACGGGCGCCGAGCAACCCTCGATGTAGTGCACCGTCGCACCTTCGTCGGCGACGATCAACGTGCGCTCGAACTGGCCGGCGTTCTCGGAATTGATCCGGAAGTAGGCCTGCAGCGGCATTTCGACCTCGACGCCGGGCGGCACGTAGATGAACGAGCCACCGGACCAGACGGCGGTGTTGAGGGCGGCGAACTTGTTGTCGGCGGCGGGGATGATCGTGCCGAAGTACCGCTTGACGATCTCTGGATGCTCACGCACCGCCGTGTCCATGTCCGTGAACAGGATCCCCTGGGCCTCGAGGTCCTCCCGGTTCCGGTGGTAGACGACCTCGGAGTCGTACTGGGCGGTGACCCCGGCGAGGTACTTGCGCTCGGCCTCCGGGATCCCCAGCTTCTCGTAGGTGTCCTTCATCTGCTGAGGAACCTGGTCCCACTCGCTGACCGAGTGATCCGTCGGCTTCAGGTAGTAGTAGATGTCCTGGAAGTCGATGTCGGGCATGTTGATGGCGAACCACGGCGCCATCGGCTTGCGCAGGAAGTGGCGGAAGGCGCGGAGCCGGAAGTCGGTCATCCATTGCGGCTCGCCCTTGATCCAAGAGATCTCCTTGACGACCTCTTCGGAGAGCCCCTTCTTGGGCTTGATGAGATAGTCGACGGTGTCGGACCAGCCGAGCTTGTACTTCCCGAGGTCGAGGCCGCCTTCGAGGGTGGTCACAGCGAATCAGCTCCTGGAGAGTCGAGGGGGATTTCTCCTACGGCCATAGTAACAATTCCCACCCTCCTAACCTTCCTCGCATGCGGCTGTTCTGGTTCCTACCGAGCTTCGGCGACGAAGCCCGGTTGGGTGACCCGTCGACGCGGATCGAGCCCACGATCGACCACCTGGCGGCCGTCGCGCGGGCGGCCGAGTCGTCCGGCTTCGAGGGGGTGCTCGTTCCGACCGGTTCGGGCTGCCTCGACGCCTGGATGGTCGCCGCCACGCTGGCGCCCCTGACGGAGCGCCTCAAGTTCCTCGTCGCCTTCCGCCCGGGGTTCATCGAGCCGCCGGTGGCGGCCCGCATGGCGTCCTCCCTCGACTGGCTCACCGGTGGCGACCGAGTGCTCCTGAATGTGGTGACCGGCGGTCACCCCCACGAACTGGCCACCGATGGTGACGTCGGCACCGACCACGCCGCCCGCTACCGCCGCACCGAGGAGTTTCTGTCAGTCGTGCTCCGGAGCTGGCACGAACAGGGATGGTCGCACGAGGGCGAGTTCTTCCGGGTCGAGGGTGGCGGCATCGCCCAGTCCCCCGTCACCCAGCCGCACCCCCCGATCTACCTAGGAGGCGCGTCGGAGGCGGCCATGGAGGCAGCCGCCAGGTACGCCGACGTCTACTTGATGTGGGGCGAACCGGTTGACCGGATGGCCGAGCGTGCCGCAGCCGCCAAAGCGCTGGCGGCGTCCTACGGACGGGTTCTCGAGGTGGGCACCCGATTCCAGATCGTGTGCCGCGAAACCGACGAAGCGGCCAGAAGAGACGCAGAGGACATCGTCGGCCACATCGGCGACGACTTCCGGAAACGGCTACGCGACCACGCCGACCGCACCGACTCAGTCGGCCAGGCCCGACAGAACGAACTGCGGGCATCGGGAGACGACCCGGACGATGAGTGGCTCACGCCCGTTCTGTGGAACGGCTTCGCCCGGGCACGGCTCGGGGCATCCGTCGCACTGGTCGGCAGCGGACCAACTCTTGCCACGGCGTTGAAGGAGTACGAAGACGCCGGGATCGACACCTTCATCCTGTCGGGCTACCGCCATGATGAGGAAGCGATTCGGGTCGGTAGTCACCTGGTGCCATTTGTCTCGTAGTTCTTGGGATGATGGAGGAACCGGCCGAGGTTGTAGAGAGAGAGCCGGCGGGCATCAAAGGGAGGAACGCATGGAGACCGTGGAGACCGAAGCCAAGCAGCAGATCTCGCAATGGCGGGCCGTGACGGCCGACAAGCCGCTGCAGTCGGCCCAGCAGGTACAGGACCGCCTCCTCGACCTGTACGCGACCCTTCGCGCCTACCCGATCATCTCCGAGGTCGAGAAGTGGCTCGGTCTCACCCGTGAGCGCTCCCTCTTCGAGGGCAAGGAGATCGTCGAGCTGCTCGACGAGATCGAGACCGAGCTCGCCGTCGAGGCCCTCGGTATCGAAGAGCCGAAGCCCGAGACCACCGGCTCGTAGTCCGCGCCCTCGCTCTACGGCGCTGCCGAGATCGCCTCGGTTTCGTGAAGCGTTCTGGTCGTTGCACGACCCTTCGTGAAGCGTTCTGGCGACCAGAACGCTTCACCAAAGTGGGTCAGCCGGCGGCGGCCATGCCGCCTGACCAGCTGGCGAAGAGGGCGGCATAGCGGCCGCCCAAGGCCACCAGCTCCTCGTGGGGTCCGAGCTCGAGGATGCCGCCGGCGTCGACCACGGCGACGCGGTCGGCCCGCTCGGCCGTCGAGAGGCGGTGGGCGATGACGATGACCGTGCGACCCTCCATCAAGGCGTTCAGGGCGTGCTCGACGGTGGACTCCGTGCCGGGGTCGAGGTTGGACGTCGCCTCGTCGAGCACGAGGACGGCCGGGTTGGCCAGGGCGGCACGAGCGAGCGAGACCAGCTGGCGTTCGCCGGCCGAGAGGCGTGAGCCCCGCTCCTGCACTTCGGTCTGCAGGCCGTCGGGCAGCGATGCGAAGTGCTCGTAGATGCCGATGCGCTTGAGGGCGGCGACGACTTCGTCATCGGTGGTTCCCTCGCGCCCGATGCGGACGTTGTCGAGGATCGTCCCGTAGAAGAGGAACCCCTCCTGCGGGACGACGCAGATGCGTTCGCGCAGAGAGGCGAAGGTGGCGTCGCGCAGGTCGACACCGCCGTAGGACACGACACCTTCGGTCGGGTCGTACAGCCGGGCCATCAGCTTGGCCAAGGTCGACTTTCCTGCACCGGTCGGTCCGACGAGAGCCACCCGCTCGCCGTGGGCGATCGAGAGTGACACGTCGTGGAGCACCTTGGCCCGAGCCGCCGTGTACGAGAACCCGAGACCGGCGACCTCGAAGTCGCCGGTCGACGGCAGGTCGACAGCGCCGGGCCGCTCGAAGAGCTCGGCCTTGGTGTCGAGCACGCCGAAGAGCTTGGACAGGGCGGCGGCGGCGGACTGCAGCACGTTGAAGAGCTGCGAGAGCTGCTGCACGGGCTCGAACAAGTTGCTCATCAGGAGCACGAAGGCGCCGATCGTGCCGATCGTCACGAGATCGCGGTGCACCAGCACCCCACCGATGCCGACCACGGCCGCCGTCGTCCCGATTCCCGCCATCTCGATGACCGGGAAGTAGCGGGCCGAGATGCGAGTCGCGTTCATGTTGGCGTCGAGCTGGGCGTCGTTGTGGCCACCGAAGCGGCTGATCGTGTTGCCCTCCTGGCCGAAGGCCTGGATGACCCGCACGCCGGCGATCGACTCCTGCAGTGTGGAGAGCGTCTGACCGATGCGGTCGCGCACGTCGAGGTACGCCTTGTTGGAGTCGCGTCGGAATCGGATCGAAGCCAGGATCACGATGGGCAAGGCGATGAGGCAGATCGCCGCCAGCACCGGCGAGAGGATCAACAAGATGCCGATCGTCCCGATGAGGAGCAGCGCGTTGGTCACGAACATGACGAGGCCAGCCTGTACGAGCTCGGTCAGCGAGTCGATGTCGGACGTCATGCGGGCGACGAGCTTGCCGGTCTGCTCCTTGTCGTAGAACGACATCGACTGACCGAGCAGGTGACGGAACACCCGTCGACGCATGTCGCGGAGGAACTGCTCCCCGACCTTGGTCACGAGGAGAATCTGCATCCTCGACAGGATCAGAGAGGCGACGGCGACGATGCCGTAACCGATGACCGCCTTGTCCAGTGCGCCGCGATCGCCTCCGTTGCGGAGCCCACGGTCGATGCCGTAGCGGACGAGGAGCGGCCCGGCCAGTGAAGCCGTCGTGAACAGCACCATGAGGACGCCGGAGAGGATCACCTGATTGCGGTAGGGCCGCAGCATCTTGAAGGCGCGTCGCACGACCTGGCCGGCCTGCTTCACATCGAGCTTTTCGTCCTCCTCCATGGCCATGGCCGCACCCCAGCCGCCGCCACCACCGCCGCCGCGCATCAGGCGTTCACCCCGCTCGACTGCGAATCGGCGGCGGCATTGGCCGCCGCCTCGAGGCCGCCGCCTTCGCTGTCGTCGGCGACTTGGCGGGCCAGCACTTGGCGATACGCCTCACTCGTCTCGAGCAACTGGTCGTGCGTCCCCTCCACGATGATGTGCCCTTCGTCGAGGAGCACGACTCGGTCAGCGAGCGCGATGGTGGCCGGCCGGTGGGCGATCACGATCGTCGTGCGGTTCCGCATCACCTCGGACAGTGCCTCGCGGATCTCGTGTTCTTTGGTCGGATCGACGGAGGACGTGGCGTCGTCCAAAATGAGCACCCGCGGGTCGGCCAAGATCGCCCGAGCGAGCGCGATGCGCTGGCGTTGACCACCCGAGAGCGAGAACCCGCGCTCGCCGATCAGGGTGTCGTAGCCCTCGGGCAGGGCGGCGATGAACTCGTGGGCCCCGGCGAGGAAGGCGGCCCGCTCGACCTGGTCCTGGCCGGCGATCGGATCGGCGAAGGCGATGTTGTTGCGGATCGAATCGCTGAAGAGGAACGTGTCCTCGAACACGATGCCGACGCTCATGCGGAGGTTGGCCACCTTCACGTCGCGCACGTCGACGCCGTCGATGAGCACCCGTCCGCCGTCGACTTCGTAGAACCGGGGGATCAGGCGGGCCACCGTGGTCTTTCCCGAGCCCGTCGCACCGACGATGGCCACCGACTCGCCTGGCTTGACGTGCAGGTTGAACTTGCGAAGGACGGGCTCCGAACCGGCGATGTAGGCGAAGGAGACACCCTCGAAGCGAAGGTCCCCGCCACCCGGCGGCAGATCTATGGACTTCGGCTTGTCGACGATGGCCGGAGCCGTGCGCAGGATCTCGTCGATCCGCTCCGCCGCCGCGACGGCTCGCTGGGCCTGGGCGATGAGCATGCCGGTCATGCGCAGCGGCGGGATCAGCATGAAGACGTAGACGTTGAAGGCAACGAGCTCGCCCAGGGTGAGCCGGCCATCGATCACCTGGCGACCGCCGTACCAGAGGACGGCGACGAGACCGACGGCGGGAAGGAAGTCGAGGAACGGGTTGAAGACCGCCCGGATGCGGGCCATAGCCAACGACCGGTCATAGACCCGAGTGCTCTGGTCGACGAGGCGGTCGTACTGGATCGACTCGGCGCCGAACCCTTTGACCACCCGGATGCCGGTGATGGTCTCCTCGACGACGGTGGCGAGGTCGGCGAGCTCGGCCTGCAGCGCCATCGAGGCAGGGTGGATCCGGCTCGAGAACTGCTTGGCGAAGACGTTGATCAGCGGCAGGGCGATGAGCGCGGCGACGGCCAGCTGCCAGTTGGTCAGCATCAAAATCGTGGTGACCGCCACCATCGTGATGATGTTGGAGATCGTGATCGGGATCATCACGAGGAACTGGTTGACGGCCTGGATGTCCGTGGCCGAGCGGGCCATGAGCTGGCCGGTCTGGGCGTGGTCGTGGAAGGCGAAGTGCAGGCGCTGCAGGTGGGCGAACAGCCGCTGGCGCAGCTCGGTCTCGGCTTTCCAAGCGGTGCCGAAGGCCTGGTAGCGACGGAAACCCATCGCGGTGGCGGAGACGACGCCGACGGCAAGGATGGCGAGGCCCCACATGAGGAGGGCGCCGTCCTCGTTCTTGATGATCCCGTGGTCGATGCCCTGCTGGGTCAGCTTGGGCACCGACACCTTGGCCGCCGTCCAGACGAAGCCGGCCAGCACGCCGAGGAGCACCGACTTGCGGTGCGGACGAACCGTGAGCAGGAGCAGTCGCCAGCCGGGCCGCCGGTCCCCCGACACGGGTACAGGCAGGGGAACCGCAGCGTCTGGCATTCCTAGAGCGTACCTCACTGTTCGAGTCCCGAAGTAATCCTTTTGACGAAGGGTCAGCTTTGTCGGGCGCCTTCAGCGGGGTGTCCGGAGTGCCGATCCATCCGTAGGGAGGAATCGTCCATGCGGTTGCAACAATTGGCGCTCCGCGTCTCCGGCGACGGGCAGAAGCTGCGTTTCCATGACCGCTTGACCGTCATCTCGGGAATCTCCGTCGACGATCGCCAGGGAGTGGTCGAGGTCGTGCTCGGCACGCTGGCCGGCGAAGCGACGGTGTCGAGCGAGCTCGCCTACATCGGACGGGCGGGCCAGCGGGTCACCGTGGATCAAACTGCCGAGGGCACCTTCCACACCTTCCACGACGATGGCACGCCCGCCGTCCCCCCGCACCTGCACCTCGGTCTTTCCGTCCACCAGCTCTTCGCCCTCATGTACGTGGACGGCCGTCAACTGGGCATCCTCCAGCAGGGCCCGGCCGAGCCGCGTGAGCTGATCGAAGCTCGGGCCGCGCTTGCCGCCCTCACCGACCAGCTGGATGCGGCCCGGGTGGCCAAGGACGCAGCCGACAGCTTTCGACTCGAGCTGCGCTCGATCGACGAACAGATCCGCCGGATCGACACCGGACGGCCCCGACGCCGCTACGCCCGCATGCTGCTCGAGCTCGAGGAGCTGCGGGGAGAACGAGCGGCGCTGGCCAGCTCACCGAAGGAGGCCGAAGCCGACCGCACCCTCGCCTCGGACCTCGCGCGGTTGCGGCCCGTGGCGGCCCGCTGGCGTGAGATGGCCCGCCAACTATCGGACGCGACCCAGTCCTTCGGCGAGGACCGGGTCCGCCTCGATCGACACATGCTGGCGGGCGCGCTGAACATCCCCGACCAGGTGCCCCTCCACCTCGATGGCTTGGTCGATGAGCTCGCCGCCGCGGAAGCGCAGCGGGCCACCTTGTCGGCTCGCCTGGCCGGGTTGATGGCGTCGCACCTCGAAAGCCCGTCTCATCCGGACGTCGCTCGACTCGCTCGCGCCGATCAGGACCGGCTCTGGCGGGTGGCCGTCCGGGCCATCCACACGGCCAGCGCCCTCGAGGCGGAGTCGCTCCGGCTCGGCGGCCTCGTGGCCGACGCGGACGGCGAGACTCCCGCGATCGTCACCGAGATCGAATCCGCGCACGCCGCGGTCGAGGAGGCCGAGGGCGTCATCGAGAAGCGCAGAATGGGTGCGGTGGCCGCGGGCGGTGCCGCCGCCCTCGGGGCCATGGCCCTACCTCTGGTCCCGCTCATGGCCCCGCTCGCCTTGGCAGGGAGCGCCGCCGCCGCCTATTGGTCGATCTTCGCCCCGCGCCAACAGCTCGCCGAGGCGCAGGGCTGGGAGATCGACGCCCTCATCCGGGGGGGCGTGCCGTCCTACCTCTCGTTCCACCTCCGCCGCATGGAGGCCCTGAAGGACCCGTCGTTACGCATTCCTCTCGAGCGAGCCGCCAAGGATCACCGCCATGCCATGGGCGCCTGGCGCCTCCTGGCCGGGGACATGTCGCCGTTGGAGGCCATCGAGCTCGAGGGGGAGGTGCGGGCCTACGCCGCATCGGTGTCCGCTCTCGAAGGTCTCGGCGACGACGTGACGGAGACCCGGCGGCGACTCTCCGAGGAGATCGAACCGCTCGGCGAGCGGGCCCGGGAAGCGCTGATGGACGTGTGCCGCCCGTTCGGCATCGAGCACCCCACATTGGCTGACGACCTGGTGCGCCAACTGGCCGAAGTGGCCAAGGTCGCCCGCCTCCAGGAGTGCCTCGAACTGGCGGAGCGCGACGACCAAGAGGCACGCGCCGTACTCGAAGACCTTCTCGATCAGCTTGGTCAGGCCGACGGCGACCTGCAGGCGCGAGTGGCGTCCTTCGAGGAGCGGGCATCGAGGGCCGAGCTCCGCGTGCGGGCCCGCACCAAGGGACGCTCGATCGGCGACATCAGTCGCGAGATCGAGCGACTCGAAGCACTGGCCACCACTGAGCACCGAACCGACTTCGGCTCGACCTTCACGGCCGCCGACGCCCGCGAGCCCGATCCCGACCAGCTCCAGGCCCGCCGCGAGCTCACGTCGACGGCCTTTCACATGGCCAATCGGCTCGTGCCCGACGTCGGCCGCATCGCGGACCGCCACGCCGCCCTCGAGCGTCGCGTCGCCATCCTCGAGGACCACCACGGCGACATCGGCGTGCCCACCCCGACCAAGATCGCCGAGCTCGAGCGCTTCCTCCAGGATCGCCTGGCGGCGCTGCGCCACTGCGGGGTCGAAGGCGAGAGCCTCCCGCTCGTGCTGGACGAGTGCTTCCTGCACCTCCGAGCCGACGCCAAGTGGTCGATGCTCGACCTGGTCGACCGGCTCTCGGCGCACGCCCAGGTGATCTACCTTTCCGACGACGTCGAGGTCGCCACCTGGGCCCGCCGCCGCGCCACGACAGGTTCGATCTCCTTCTTGGATCCGCTGCGCGAAGCCACGTCGTTCGCGCGCTGACCGGCGGCGTCGGGAGCGCCAGCGAGCAGCCGCCACCCGAGCGGCAAGGCTTCGGCCCGGAGGGCGGCGCTGCAGAGCGAGGGCATCAATCGATGCGGCGGAGTTCTTGTTTGTAACGGTGGGCGTTGGCGACGTAGAGGGCGACGGCGGGGGCGAAGGTGCCTTCGATGACGGTGTCGAGCTTGATCTTGGCGGGGATGCCGAGCGCTTGCGCGTACGGGGGGACGATGGTGCCGTTGGTGACGACGGCGTTGGCGCCGACAAGCGCGTGCGGGCCGACGACGCAGCGATGCAGAACGATCGACCCCGAACCGACCAGGGAGTGCGGCTCGATGGTGCAGCCCTCGAGGTGCGCGTTGTGGCCAACGACGCAGTCGCTCCCGATCACGGTGTCCAGCTCGTGGGTGGCGTGAACGACCGTGCCGTCCTGGACCGACGTGCGAGCACCGACGACGATGCGGCCGTAATCGCCCCGCAGTACCGCGCCGGCCCAGACGGAGGCCTCGGCGCCGATTTCCACGAGCCCGATGACGGTGGCATCGGGATGCACGTAGGCCGAAGGGTCGATGGTGGGAACGCGCTCACCCAGTGCGTAGATCGCCATGGACCGGAAACTACCGTGCCGTCGTGAGCCCGACCCCGCCCTCGGCCCCCCGCCGTCCGTACGTGCTGACGCAGCACGGCGACGAGCGGATCGACGACTGGTACTGGCTCCGCGATCGAGACGATCCCGACACGCTCTCGTATCTGGAGGCCGAGAACGCGTACACCGAGGCGATGACGGCCCACACGAAGGGCCTTCAGGAGGCGCTGTTCGAGGAGTTCAAGGCCCGCATCCAGGAAACGGACGAGAGCCCGCCGGTCTTCCACGGCGGTCACTGGTACTCGACGCGGATGGTCGAGGGACTCGAGTACGCCATCCGGTGCCGCCGCACCGGCACCCTCGACGCCGACGAGCAGGTGCTACTCGACGAAAACGAGTTGGCGGCGGGAAAGCCCTACTTCGACCTGCGGGCCTTCGAGCCGAGCCCGAACCACTGCCTCGTCGCCTATGGGGTGAACTACGACGGCAGCGACGACACCGACCTGCACTTCCGCGACCTCGAACGTCGGCGCGATCTCGACGACACCATCCCGGCAGTCACTGGCAACGTGTGTTGGGCCAGCGACAACGAGACCGTCTTCTATGCCGCTCGCGATGCGGCCCTCCGCCCCCATCAGATCTGGCGCCACCGTCTCGGTGACCCGATCGCGGCCGCCACCCTCGTGTTCCAGGAGGACGACGAGCGCTTCCGGGTCTGGTGTGATCGCTCCAAGAATGGCGAGTTCGTCTTCATCTCGTCGGCCAGCTCGCTCACCAGCGAGGTGTGGTTCCTGGCCGCCGACGATCCGGGCGGCGAGTTCCGGATCATCGAACCGCGGACGACCGAGCTCGAGTACTCCGTCGATGCCCATGGCGACCGGTTCCTCATCACGACCAACGCCGACGGGGCCGTGAACTTCAAGCTGATGGAGGCCCCGCTCACCGATCCAGGCCGCGCCAACTGGCGAGAGCTCGTGGCCCACCGTGACGACGCCCGCCTGCACGGCGTCGAGGTCTTCCTTGACTTCATCGTCCTGGCCGAGCACGCCAACGCCGTTCCTCGCCTCCGCATCATGGATGCCGCCACCGGGACGATTCGGAACGTCGAGGTGCCCCAGGAGGTGTCGACGACCGAGCTCGGCCCCAACCCCGAGTTCGACCGCCACGTTCTGCGCTTCGAGTACGAGTCGCTCATCACCCCACGCACCACCTACGACCACGACCTTCGGACCGACGACCGTGTCCTCGTCAAGCAAGTGCCGGTGCTCGGCGGATATGACGCGGACGACTACGAGTCCGTCCGCGAGTGGGCGGTGGCGGCCGACGGCACTCGCGTGCCGCTGTCCCTGGTGAGAAAGCGGACGACACCCCGCGACGGCACGGCGCCGGCGATGCTCTACGGCTACGGGTCGTACGAGGCCTCGATGGACCCCTGGTTCTCCCCGCTGCTGCTGAGCCTGCTCGACCGTGGATTCGTCTACGCCATCGCCCACATCCGAGGTGGGGGTGAGATGGGGAGGCGGTGGTATGACGACGGCAAGTTCCTACACAAGCGCAACACCTTCGGCGATTTCATCGCCGCCGCCGAACACCTGATCGACGCGAACTGGACCACCTCAGGTCGGCTCGTCGCCATGGGCGGGAGCGCGGGCGGCCTGCTCGTGGGCGTTGTGGTGAACGAACGACCGGACCTCTTCGGCGCGGCGTTGGCCCTCGTCCCGTTCGTCGACGTCGTCACGACCATGCTCGACGAATCGATTCCACTCACCGTCGGGGAGTTCGAAGAGTGGGGCAACCCCAAGGACGACGAGTATTACGCCTACATGAAGTCGTACTCGCCCTACGACAACGTCACCGGCCAGGACTACCCCGCGATACTGGTGACGACCGGCCTCAACGACACCCGCGTCGCCTTCTGGGAGCCAGCCAAGTGGGTGGCCAAACTCCGGGTCACCAAGACCGACGCCCGACCCCTCCTCCTCAAGACGGAGCTGGGGGCCGGACATGGTGGTCCGTCAGGCCGCTACAACGCGTGGCGGGAACGATCCTTCTGGTACGCGTTCGCCCTCGACCAGGTCGGCATGAGTACGTGACGCGTTCGGTCTGACTATTCGGCGGTCGGGATGGGGGAGGTCTCGCGGAGGTCGAGGGTCATGCCGAGGGCTTGGAGTTCGGAATGGCGCAACACCTCGAGAATCTCCTGGCCGATGAGCTCGTCCCGCTCGAGCAGGGCGTCACGAAGACCCTCGATGAGATGGCGGTTCTCGCCCAGCAGGCGGGTGACCGCCGACTTGGAACGCTCGAGGATCTCCTCCACCGCTTCCTTGCCTTCCTCGCTGGCGAGCACCTTTGACACCACGTTGGAGCCAGGCATGCCCGCCATCAAGTCATAGGAGATGAGCGAGCCGGCCATACCGAACGAGCCGACCATCTGCGCCGCCGCCGCCGTCGCCGACTGCAGGTCTCCCGCCGGGCCGGTGCCGGACTCGCCGAAGAACAGCTCCTCGGCGACCATGCCGCCGAAGCTGATCATGATCCGGGCTTCGATCTCGGTCTTGGTGTTGGTGAACCGCTCTTCGAGGTCCGAATGCGACAACAGCCCGAGCGCCTGCCCTCGCTTGATGATCGACAGCACCTCGAGCTTGCGGCTCTTGCCGACGAGGTGGGCGACGGTGGCGTGGCCGGCCTCATGGGTGGCGATGGTGCGGCGCTCGTCCTCGGCATAGTCGACGGGCTGCTTCAGACCGAGTTCCTCGGTCATGCGGGCCTGTTGGATGTCGTGCCATCCCAGCTGGTTCCCACCTCGGCGCAGGGCCCAGATGAGGGCCTCGTCCAGCAGGTGCTCGAGCATCACCGGCGAGTACCCGAAGGTCATGGCGGCGAGGGTGTCGCGCTTGTCCTCTTCGTCGAGCTCCGGGGCGTGCGCCTTCTTCCCGAGGTAGTAGTCGAGGATCTCGCGGCGACCCTTGCGGTTGGGGAGGTCGAAGTAGATCGAGCGGTCGAACCGTCCCGGACGTAGGAGAGCCGGATCGAGGTCGGCGGCCCGGTTGGTGGCGCCGATGACCAGGATGTTGGCCGGCTCGAGCGCCGGCTTGCGCAACTGGTGATCGGACGGAAGCCAGCGATTCACCTGGTCGACGAACCAGCCCTTCACCTTGTCACCGCTGGTCGGCGTGTCGAACGACTGCAGCTGGATGAGGAGCTCGTTGACCACACCGGACACGCCCTCGCGGCCGCCTCCGCCACCCATGCCCTGACGGGCCGAGCCGATGGCATCGATCTCCTCGATGAAGCCGATGGCCCCGCCTTCCTCACGGGCGAACTTACGCAGCGCCTTGAAGTACGACCGGATCTTCCGGTTGGTCTGGCCGTAATACATCGACTGGAAAGCCGACGAGGAGACGAACAGGTACGGCACCCCGGCTTCCCTGGCCATGGCCTTGGCCAGGTAGGTCTTGCCCGTGCCCGGGGGGCCCTCGAAGAGGATGGCTCGTCGGGCGGTGCCACCCATCTGCTCCATGAACGTCTTGTGGGCCAGGAAGAGGTTGAGGGTCTTGACGACTTCGTCCACCACCACGTCGTTGCCCTTGACGTCGTCGAGGGTGACGTCGATCTCGCTGGCCCGATAGAGCACGTGGGGCGAGCGTCCGGCGCCCAACATCGGCAACAAGACCACCGACATCAACACGACCATGATCATCAGGCCGGGCAGGAACGGGGCCATCGACTCGGAAATGGTCGGGAGGCCGGGTTGCACCGGATTTCCGGTGAGGAGGCGGAACGCGACCCATGCCGCCAGCGGGAGCAGGATGTTGCGGAGCCGCTGGAGGCGCCGCGCTCGCACCCGTTCCCTCGCGACGGCCACATCGGCGGTCGAGCGAATGACCTGCGATTGCCCCAGGCTCTGGAGATCCGTCACCGTGCTCCGTCCTCGTTCATCCGACCACCGTACGTGGTCGTCTCTTCCTTCGGTTGTCGCCCGTCTGATTCCTTCTCAACCGCCCGAACTTCCTTGTCGATACGGCCGTCTCCGATGCTGGCGACCTTCGGTAGCTTGCGGACATGGCTCCAAAGAAGACCCCCGCCGCCCCGTTCGGGCAACGCATCGCTACGGCGTACACCACCGAAGGGCCGGCGCTGGGCCTGGGACGGGGCATGCTCGAGGGGGCGACCCACCCTGAGGCGGTGGTGCAGATTCCGGCGGCGATGGTCAACCGTCACGGGCTGATCGCCGGTGCCACCGGCACCGGCAAGACCAAGACCCTCCAGCTGATGGCCGAACAACTCTCGGCCATGGGTGTGCCCGTGTTCGCAGCCGACGTGAAGGGCGACCTGTCGGGCCTCTCCCGAGCGGGCGAGTCGAGCGACCGCGTCACCAGCCGAGCCGGCGACCTGGGCATCGACTGGACGGGCTCCGGGTTCCCGACGTCGTTCCTCTCTCTGGGTGGCATCGGTCCGGGTGTGCCGATCCGGGCCACGGTCTCGTCCTTCGGCCCGCAACTTCTCGGCAAGGTGCTCGGCGCCAACGAGACGCAGGAGGCCTCGCTGTCGTTGGTGTTCCGCTACGCCGACCAGAACAACCTGGCCCTGCTCGACCTCGACGACCTACGCGAGGTGTTGAAGTTCCTGGATTCCGACGACGGCAAGGTCGACCTCAAGGAGATCGGCGGCTTGTCCCCGGCCACGGTCGGCGTGCTGCTGCGATCGATCATCCAGCTCGAGGACCAGGGCGGCGAGGCGTTCTTCGGCGAGCCCGAGCTCGACGTCGCCGACCTTATGCGCACGACCAGCGATGGTCGAGGCATCGTCAGTTGCCTCGAGCTCGCCGCCGTGCAGGACAAGCCGAAGCTGTTCTCCACCTTCCTCATGTGGTTGCTGGCGGAGCTGTTCCACGAACTGCCCGAGGTCGGCGACCTCGACAAACCCAAGCTGGTGTTCTTCTTCGACGAGGCTCACCTGCTCTTCGCCGACGCCTCGAAGGAGTTCCTCGACTCGGTGGCCCAAACCGTTCGCCTCATCCGGTCGAAGGGGGTCGGGGTCTTCTTCGTCACGCAGCTACCCGACGATGTCCCTGAACAGGTTCTGGCCCAGCTCGGCAACCGCATCCAGCACGCCCTGCGGGCCTTCACCCCGCGTGACGCCAAGGCGCTGAAGGCGGCGGTGACGACCTATCCCAAGACGGGCGACTACGACCTGGAAGAGGACCTGACCCAACTCGGCACGGGCGAGGCCATGGTCACGATCCTCTCCGAGCGCGGCGCCCCGACACCGGTCGTCTGGACAAAGCTCCTCCCGCCCCAGTCCCTGATGGCCGCGATCGGCGACGACGCCATCACCGCCGCCGCCAAAGCGGACGGGATCTGGTCGAAGTACGCCGTGGAAGTCGACCGCGACTCCGCGCGCGAGAAGCTGGCCGGCAAGCTCGCGGAGTCGGCGGCGGCCGAGGCGGCCGACGACGAGGAGGCCGAGTCGAAGCGATCGACGCCGCCGTCCCAGCCCAGGCGGTCCGTCACGAAGAAGGACGAGAACGTCGTGACCGGCTTCCTCAAGTCACGCGAGGGCCGCCAGATGGCCAACCAGGTCGTACGCGGCGTCTTCTCCCTTCTCAAGAAGCGCCGTTGACCCGAGCGATGGAATGTCGACCCAGCCGGTAGGGTTTTCGTTGGTATGGCCCTCACCCCGAAGCCCATCGACCCGAGAGGTCCCCGCTTCAACCAGGCAGTGCTGACCATCGGGCTGCTCGCAGCGTTCCTCCTCGACGCCCGAATCGCCGTCCCGGTCTTCGCCGTCGTGCTCTTCCTCGGTGCCGCCTTCGGCCCGAAGTACGGACCGTTCCTGCGCCTCTACGCTGAGGTGATCCGGCCCCGTCTGGCGCCGCCCGACGACCTCGAAGATCCCCGCCCGCCCCGTTTCGCCGCGGCAGTCGGCGTCGCCTTCCTGGCCACCTCGACGCTCGCCTTCGCCTCCGGCGCAATCGGGCTCGGCTGGGCGCTGGCGCTCATCGTCGCCGCCCTCGCTGGCCTGGCCGCAGTCACCGGTATCTGCGTCGGCTGCGAGATCTACCTCTTCGTGGCCCGTCGGCGCGGCGTGCAGCTCGTCGCATGAAGTTCGTCATCGTTGCCGCCATCGTCCTCGGTCTGATCATCGGGCGCCGCATGTACCGCCAGTGGCAAGCCCGCCTGCAAGGGCCGATCGCTCGCTCACCTCGGGTTCCGGCGGCGCTCCTCGATGGTGCCGACCGCACCTGGGTCGTGTTCACGACGCCGTACTGCGCGAGCTGCGGGCCGGTGAAGGAGCAGCTGGCCGCCGAGGATCCGGTGGCCCGCATCGTGACGGTCGACGCCACCCGTGAGCCGCACCTCGCCGAAGCCTTCGCCGTGAGGAGCGCCCCGACGGTGCTGCTGGCCGATCGCCACGGCGACGTGCAGGCACGCCTCGTCGGCGCCCCCGCAGTGCGCAACTACCTCTCGGCGCGTCCGGCCACGGCCTGATCGAACGTCGGCTGGCCGCGATCCTTGGCCGAAAGCACCGACGGATCGTCGACGTCGACGGGCACCGGCCAATCGATGGCAAGGGCGGGGTCGAGCGGATGGACTGCCGTTCCGGCCATGCCCGGCCGCCACTCGGCGTCGAACGTGTAGAGGTACTGGGTATCGGTCACCGATTGGAAACCGTTGCAGACGCCCGCCGGCACCAGCACCTGCGTGCCCGCCACCAGCCGTACCTGAACGACCCGTCCGAACGACGCTGACGCTTGGCGCGTGTCGACGTACGCCCCGTGCGCCTCGCCGGCCACCACGGCCACCAGCTTGAACATGTCCTCGCCGTGCAGACCCCGCAAGGCGCCGCACTTCGTCTCGGTCACGTTCATCTGTTGCCACGGACCGAGAGAGGGGAGGCCGGCATCAGCCCACGACGACGCCCGGTAGAACTCGCGCACCAGTCCCCGCTCGTCTTGCACCTGCTTCATCGTGATGACGAAGAGGCCGTCGATGGCCGTTGCCGCCACCGACATCTCGGTGACCAACGGTGCCATCAGTGCTCGAACCGCCCGAAACCACCCCGGTAGAACAACAGCGGTCGGCCCTCTTTGGCCAGGTCCAGGTCGAGGATGCGGCCGATCACGATGAGGTGGTCACCGCCGTCGATCTCCGACACGATCTTGGCCTCCACCCACCCGAGCACACCGTCGAGGACGGGCGCTCCCGACGCCGGGCCGGGCTTCCACCCCACACCGCGATACTTCTCGGAGCCGCTCGAAGCGAAGGCACGGCAGAGCGCCTCCTGGTCCTCCCCGAGAATGTTCACGCAGAAGGTCTGGGCGGATTGCAGGCGGGGCCACGTCGTAGAGGACTTCTGTGGCGAGAAGAGCACCAGTGGCGGGTCGAGCGACAGCGACTGGAACGACTGGGCCGTGAAACCCACCGGCTCGTCGCCGTCGATGGCCGTGATGATGGTGACCCCGGTGCAGAAGTGGCCCATCACCTGCTTGAGTCGCGCGCTGTCGAACGTCGGCGCACTGCGCCGTTCCAGATCCTCGTCGGTCACGAGGTGGCGGGCAGCGAGAGCCTGAGACCCTCGGCGGCGGCGACGACGTCGATGCCGGCCATGGCACCGAGGCAGCGGGCCGACTGGAGCAGCTCATCGACGAAATCATCGTCGTGGGACGGATCGTGGTGGAACAGCGCGAGCTGCTTGGCCCGCGCCTCCTTGGCCACGAGGACGGCATAGTCGACCGTGCAATGCCCCCAGTGCGCCTTCTCGGCGAACTCCTCGCGGGTGTATTGCGCATCGTGAATCAGGAGATCGACGCCATCGCACAGCTCGAGCACCGAGTCGGCGACCCGGTCGAGGGACAGGGGCGCTTGATGGTCGCTCAAGTAGGCGACCGACGCGCCATCCCAATCGACGCGGTAGCCGACGGTCGGGCCGCAGTGGGGCACGGGCCGCACCCGTACCTTGGCGTTGCCGATGGTGATGTCGTCGTCGAGCACGTCGTGAAAGTGAATGGCACCCCGAAGCTCGCTGAAGTGCACCGGGAAGTACGGCGGTCGCATGAAGCCACCGAACACCTCACCCAACGGCCCGTCGTCCTGGGTAGGCCCGTAGATGTCGAGCTCCGCACCCACGCGATCCGCCGGAGGGAAGAACGGCAGACCCTGCACGTGATCCCAATGGATGTGCGTGATCAGCGCGGTCCCCTTGAAGGAGCCATCGATCGGTTGGGTCTCGCCGAAGAAGCGCAGACCGGTGCCCAAGTCGAGAATGATCGGTGGCTCGCCCTCGACCTCGAGGGTGACGCACGCCGTGTTCCCGCCATAGCGCCGATTGCTCTCACACGGGCAGGGAGTCGAGCCCCGAACTCCCCAGAACGTGACTTCCACATACCCCCCTTGGTGTCGAAGAGGTTACCCACGGGTTCCGGCAATTCCTCCTCGTGTGACCGAAGCCACACGTACTTCAGTTAGCGCGTGAGGTCGATGACACGAGGCCGCGTTGCTGCAGCATCACCTTGAGGTCGTGGGGGTTGGAGGCGGCGGTCATGGCGCCGCGCATGTCGACCTGGCCGCGCTCGAAGAGCTTGGCGAGGGACTGGTCGAACGTCTGCATTCCGTAGTACTCACCGTCGGCGATGATCTCGTGCATGTCGCCGCCCCGAGCGGGATCGACGATGCAGTTCTGGATGCGGCCGTTGACGACCATGACTTCGAGGGCGGCGACGCGACCAAGTCCATCGGCGGTGGCAACGAGCCGCTGACAGAGCGTGCCCTTGAGCGAACCGGCCAGCGCGACGCGGATCTGGTGCTGCTGGTGCGGCGGGAAGAAGTCCACGATGCGGTTGACCGTCTCGGTCGCGTCGATGGTGTGGAGCGTGGAGAACACGAGGTGGCCGGTCTCGGCTGCGCTGAGTGCCGCCGCCACGGTCTCCTGGTCGCGCATCTCACCGACCAGGATGACGTCGGGATCCTGGCGCATGGCCGCCCGCATGGCATTCGAGAAGCTGTCGGTGTCGAACCCGATCTCGCGCTGGTTGATCGACGCCATCTTGTCGCGGTGCAGCACCTCGATCGGATCCTCGATCGTCACGATGTGGCACTCGCGTGTCTCGTTGATGTGGTCGATCATGGCCGCAAGGGTCGTCGTCTTGCCCGAACCCGTTGGTCCGGTGACCAACACCAGACCACGATGCTCCTGAGAGAGCCGGCCCACCACCTCCGGGAGGCCGAGGTTCTCGAACGACGCCACCTCGGTGAGCACGCGTCGGAAGATCATGCCGACGGTGCCCCGCTGGCGGAAGGCATTGACACGGAACCGCCCAAGATGGGGGACGGCGTAGGCGAAGTCGGCGTCGTTCTTCGCTTCGAACACCGCGGCCACGTCCGCTCGCATGATCGCTCCGGCGAATTCGGCCGTCAGTTCGGGGGTCACCTGGGGTGCGCCTTCGATGCGACGAAGGACGCCATGCACACGGATGCGCGGCGGCGAGCCGACCTTCACGTGCAAGTCGGATCCTTCGGCTTCGGCGAGTGCCCGCAGCAGGTCGTCAAGAAGGGGATGAGCCACACATATCGATCGGCACGCCGGAGGGTGGTCTTGACCAGTGGTGCATAGCATCCGCCAATGAGCGAACCGACCCTGGACCAAGAGACCATCTCGGCCAACGGCCTCGAGTTCGCCTACCTCGCCGTTGGGCCGAAATCGGGCCCCCTCGCCTTGTGCCTCCACGGGTTTCCCGACTCTGCGTGGACCTATCGGCACCTCCTGCCAGCCCTGGCCGCCGCCGGCTACCGGGCCGTCGCACCCTGGATGCGCGGCTACGCACCAACCGGTGTGCCGGCCGATGGGCGCTACCAGGCCGCGGCCTTGGCTCTTGACGCCAACCGGCTCCACGAGGCGCTCGGGGGCGGCAGCGACGCCGTGCTCATCGGGCACGACTGGGGCGCCACGGCGGTCTACCCGGCCGCTGCCGCCGCTCCGCAGCTGTGGTCGAAGGTCATCGCCATGGCCGTCCCGCCGGGATCAGCCATGGGTGGGCTCCTGCAGTACGACCAGATCAAGCGGTCGTTCTACATGTGGTTCTTCCAGCTCCCGTTGGCCGAGTTCATCGTCCCCGGTGACGACTTCGCCTTCATCGCCCGGCTCTGGCAGGACTGGTCGCCCGGGTACGACGGAGCCGAGGACGTCGCCCACGTCCGAGATGCCCTCCGCCATCCGGCGAACCTCGGCGCCGCCCTCGGCTATTACCGAACCGCCTTTGCGGGAGCTCCCCCGGCGGTGGCCGACCCCGACATCGACGCCATCGCGGCCACAGCCGGCAACCTCCCAACTCAGCCTCTGTTGTACCTCCATGGTGAGGACGACGGTTGCATCGGTGCCGACATGGGACGCGCCGCAATTGGTCTGCTCTCCGCACCGTCGCGCGCCGAGATCGTTCCTGGGGTCGGACACTTCCTGCATCTCGAGGCGCCGGACGTGGTCAACTCGAAGATCGTGGAGTTCCTCGGGTCGTGACACTGCCGGACGGACTCGTCGCCGTGGTCAGGACCGAGTGCGCCACGTGCACGCTCGTACGGCCGGTGCTCGAGGCGATGCCTGTCCACCTGATCTCCGAAGACGACACCGCCGGTCTGGATGCCAGCTACGAGCTCGGCGTCGAGACAGTACCGACGCTGATCCAGGTCGCCGATGGCGTCGAGGTCGAGCGCCTCGTGGGCTGGGACAGGGCTGCCTGGCGCCGAATGACCGGTATCGACGCCCTCGGTGACGGACTCCCCGAATACCGCCCTGGTTGCGGGTCGCGCACGCTCGATCCGGGGATCGCCGAGGAGCTCGCCGTTCGGTTCCGGGGGTCGACGATGCGGTCGAGACGCGTCGAACTGGCCGACCTCGAGGACGAGGCCGAGGCCATGTTCGACCGGGGCTGGACCGACGGCCTTCCGGTCGTGGCTCCGACCGAAGTACGCGTTCTGCGGATGCTCGAGGGCACGACACGGGGTCCTGACGACGTGGTCGCCATCGTGCCGCCGGACCTCGTCGAGTGCACGGTCGAGAAGGTCGCGGTCAACGCCGTGCTGGCCGGCTGCAAGCCCGAGTACCTCCCTGTCGTGCTGACCGCAGTCGAAGCCGCCTGCACCGACGAGTTCAACGGCCACGGATTGTTGGCCACCACCTACTTTTCGAGCCCCGTCGTCATCGTCAACGGACCCATACGGGCGGCGATCGGCATGAACTGGGGAGTCAATGCGCTCGGCCAGGGCAACCGCGCCAACGCCACCATCGGCCGAGCCCTGCAGCTCGTCATACGCAACGTCGGCGGCGGCCGGCCCGGCGGCGTCGATCGGGCGACATTGGGGAACCCGGGGAAATACACGTTCTGCTTCGCCGAGGACGAGGACGGGTCGCCGTGGGAGCCGCTTTCCGAGAGCCGCGGTGCCCAGCCGGGGGCCTCGGCGGTGACCCTGTTCGCGGGTGCCGGCGTGCAGCCGGTCGTCGACCAGCTGTCGCGCACCGCCGAATCGCTGGCAGGGACGTTCGCCGCCTGCTTGCGGACGGTCGCCCACCCCAAGCTCCCGATCGCCTTCGATGCGTTGGTCGTGGTGTCACCCGAACACGCACGCGTCTTTCGCGAAGCGGGATGGTCGCGCACCAAGCTGATCGACGAGCTCATGGCGCGACTGCAGTTGCCGGGGGCCGAGCTCATCCGAGGTGCCGGCGGCATCACGGAGGGCGTCCCCGAGTCCCTGGCCGGCGCCACCTTGCCCAAGTTCCGAGACGGCGGCCTCCTGCTTTGCCACGCCGGGGGCGCTGCGGGCCTGTTCTCGGCCATCATCGCGGGGTGGGCCAGCGGGGCCACCGGCAGTATCCCCGTCACTGTGGAGGTGTGCACATGAGTCGCGTCGTGATGGATCCGACGGGTGAGCGGACGACGGTGACGCGAGAGCTGACACCTCGGCCGGAGTCACTCGTTGGTCTGACGGTCGGTCTCCTGGACATTTCCAAGGCCCGGGGCGACGTCTTTCTCGATCGCCTCGACGAGCTGTTGACGGCCAAGGGGCTGACGACGGTTCGCTACAAGAAGCCGACGTTCACCAAGAACGCCCCGATCGACCTCCGCCACGAGATCGCTACCCGCTGCGACGTGGTGATCGAAGCCCTCGCCGATTGAGGATCATGCACGTCGTGCAGTGTGCACGACATCGCTGATCTCGAAGGGCGGGGCATCCCGTCGGTCTTCCTCGCGTCGACCGCGTTCGTCGACGCCGCCGTCGCCCAGGTGCGATCCATCGGCCTCGACGTTGCGCGCGTGTTCGTCCCCCATCCCATCCAGGACCGCACCGACGACGAGATGCGAGCGCTGGCCGAGGACGCCCTCCCGGCCGTTCTACGAGCGCTCGGAGGTCGCTGAGGCCCCCAAGCGCCCGCAGATCACGAAGGCAAGGCCCAGTCACCGGTCGCCGTGCGTTCGATCACACCGTCGGCGAGGAGTGCGCGGGTCACACGCTCGCCCCGAAGCGCATCATCGGGCCAGCCCAGGACGGTGGCAAGGTCGCGGTCTGCGACCGGTGCGCGGCGCAGGGCGTCGACGAGACGACCGCGGCCCTGGCGGTCGGATCCCTCGAAGGCGGACTGGTGTCCGCTCGTACCGGCGCTCCCGTCGGCGGGGTCCGGCTCCGGATGACCAGCGACGTGCCATGAGCAGTGGGCGACCAATGGGCAGACGTCGCACCGGACGACTCGCTTCGTGCACACGGTCGCCCCGAGATCGAGCATGGCCTGATTCCAGGCCCAGCCTCGCCCCGTGGGAACCGTGGCATCGGCAGCCGACTGCGCAGCTGTCGCGTTGAGCCGCCGGCCACCGAGGCGGGCCAGCACCCGGGCAGCATTGGTGTCGAGTACGCCCACGCTGGCGTCGTGGGCGAAGGCCAGGACGGCGCGCGACGTGTACGGCCCGACTCCCGGGAGGGCGATCAGCTCGCCGAGGGTGGAAGGGAGCGCACCACCGTGTCGTTCGACGCACTGCCGCGCCGCCCCGTGGAGGTGCAAGGCCCGGCGGTTGTACCCGAGCCCCGCCCACAAGCGGAGGACGTCGCCGGCCGGTGCCGCGGCGCAGTCGACGACGGTCGGGAACCGGTCGAGGAATGCCGCGTACTTCGGCAGGACGCGAGCCACTTGGGTCTGTTGCAGCATGAACTCGCTGACGAGGATCGACCACGGGTCTCTGGTTCGCCGCCACGGCAGGTCGCGACGGGTGCGCTCCGACCACGCGAGGAGCGCGTGTTGCGTCGGGTTCAGATCCGGCGACACCAGAACAGCTCCGTGCGGTACGACTCGACGAACGTCGGTCCGAACTCGGCGATCGGTCCCCGTTCGAGGAGCTCAGCGACCTCGGCCAGCACGGCTGTCCGCTGGTCGTCCGGAAGGGCAGAGACGTAGCTGGTCGACGACACCCGGGCCAGCATGGTGTCGAGGTCGACCGGCACGGGGTTGTCGAAGGCGGCCGCCTCCATCGGTCCGAACGCAGGATGGGCATCGATGGCGTCGCGCCACCGGTGATCGGCACTGCGGAACCGAGGCGCATCACCGGCCAGCCGGTCCATCAATGCACCGATCTGCGAAGTCCAAGGCGAACGATCGTCGCGGGTGTTCCAGATCAGGGCGAGCCAGCCTCCTGGGCGCAAGATGCGGGCAATGCCGTCGAGTGCGGGTTCGGCATCGAACCAATGGAAGGCCTGGGCAACGGTGGCGACGTCCGCCGAGCCATCCGGAAGGGGCAGGTGCTCGGCCGTACCGTCGAGCACCGTCTCACCCTCGAAAGCAGCGGCGTAGGCGGCGCGCATGGCCGCGACCGGTTCCACGGCGATCACGTGGGGCGTCAGCGAGAACACGAGTCGCGTGAACTTGCCGGTGCCGGCGCCAATGTCCACCACGGCGGAGTGCTCATCGATTCCGCACTTGCGCGCCAACAGATCGAGAGCATCGGTCGGATAGCCGGGTCGCCCTTTCTCGTACTCTCCCGCGCCTCGCTCGAATCCCTTGGCGGCGGCCTCGTGAATCGGCGTCACGGCCCGACGGTAGCGAGCACGGCGTCGGCCCACCGGCGATAACCGTCGGCGCTCGGGTGGTAGCCGTCGGCCGCGAAGTAGCGGCCGGGATCGGACCGGAACACCGGGCCGGTCCGGCTGGCGATGTCGACATAGACCGTGCGCGGTCGGCCCGCGGTGACTCGTCGCACCACGGCGTCGAGCTGTCGTCCGCGGTGGCCGGCGATGGCTCGGAGCGGCTGGGCGAGACGCGGCGGTGCGCCCATGTCGGGGACGCCGAGCACGACGACGTCGGCCTCGGCCGGCAAGCCGTTGAGGAGCTTTTGGTAGTGGTCTTCGAATCTTCCCGAGCCGGTGAGGTGGGTGACGTCGTTGGCGCCGACGCTGATGTAGACGATCGCGGGTCGGATCCCGGCCGCCTTCGGCAACTGGTTCTCCACGACATCGGCGAGGGTGGCTCCGGACACGGCGAGGTTGGTGACGGCCTCGCCGAGTTCCTCGGCAACGAGCGAGGCGACCGCATCTGCGCCGTCGATCACACCGAGGCCGTAGGCGGTGGAATCCCCGAGCCAGAGGGCGCGCGTGGCGCCGCTCTGGCGATACATGAGCTCGACCTCGTCGAGGTTGGCGCCTCGGCGGGCCAGCTCGACCTCGATCCCGAGGACGGCGATGGCCGCAATCGGGACGCCGGCGGCGACCAGCAACAGGCGCCGACGGCGGCGGCTCAAGACGGCCAGACGTCCTCGCCGTAGGGACGCTGACGCTGCGGGCCGGCGGCGGCCTTCCACACCATGAGCTTGCGGGTGTACGAGCACACCTCGTCACCGTGCTGGTTGAAGCCCTTTGACTCGACGGTCACGATCCCCCGATCGTCCTTCGACGTCGACGCCACCTTGTCGATGCACTTCGACTCGGCGTAGATCGTGTCGCCATGGAAAGTCGGCTTCTTGTGCTTGAGGTCGGTGACCTCGAGGTTGGCGATGCACGACCCGCTGATGTCCGGGACACTCATCCCGAGGACGAGGCTGTAGACGAGGTTGCCGACGACGACGTTCTTCCCCTGGGGGGTCTCGTTGGCGGCGAACCATTCGTTTGTGTGCAGCGGGTGATGGTTCATCGTGATCATGCAAAAGAGGTGATCGTCGTACTCGGTGATCGTCTTCCCGGGCCAGTGCTTGTAGACGTCGCCTACCTCGAAGTCCTCGAAGTAGCGACCGAAGGGGCGATCATGCGTCGTCATGCGGCAG
>JBKJKM010000138.1:0-22907 GCA_046597375.1 Acidimicrobiales bacterium
CCTCGGCGTCGCGCTTCAGCTTCTGCAGGATCCGGGCGGAGATCTCCTGGCTCTTGTACTTCTTCTTGTCGATGGTGCCGGTACAGTTCGTCCCCATGTGGCGGTTGACCGAACGGATGGTGCGGTCGGGGTTGGTGATGGCCTGACGCTTGGCCACCTCGCCGACCAGCACCTCGCCGGTCTTGGAGAAGCCGACCACCGAGGGCGTCGTGCGGGCGCCTTCGGCGTTGGGGATGACGGTGGGCTCGCCCGCCTCGAGGACCGAGACGACCGAATTGGTGGTGCCGAGGTCGATACCGACGGCCTTGGGCATGGTGGTGGTGCCTCCGAGAACTTGGTGAGTAGTAGTAGCGCGTGCAAGCTAGCAAAGTTGAGCGCTTCACTATCAAGGTCGGGCCGACACAAGGTATTCCGCACATCCCATTTTTCCGCTGGAGAGCCGAGACCCATCCGTACACTGACGAGCAGAGCTCCAGGGCGGGAGGCGGTGTGGCACCAGGGCACGAATCGGACGTCGACCTCACGGCCTACGTTCCCGCCGTCATCGACCAATGGGTGTCGATGTCTCCGACGGCGCGACACCGCTCGATCGACGGCAGCTTGCTGTTCACCGACCTGTCCGGGTTCACGGCTCTGAACGAGCGCCTGAGTAGGCGGGGCAAGATCGGTGCGGAGGTGATGGCCGGCGTCATCACCTCGGTGTTCAGCGAGCTGTTGGAGGTGGCAGCCACCCGCGGCGGCGACATGCTCAAGTTCGGCGGCGACGCCTTGCTCTTGCTGTTCAACGGCGAGGGACACCTCCGCCGGGCCGCCCTTGCGGCCGCAGAGATGCAGGCCAGGCTCCGCCAGGTCGGGCGGATCGACACCGGCGCCGGCATCGTACGGCTGCGGATGTCGGCTGGTCTCCACACCGGTCGCGTCGACCTCTTCCTCGTTGGCGAGTCCCACCGCGACCTGGTCTGCGCCGGCCCGGCGGCGACGACGACGTGCTCGATGGAGGCCGTCGCCGACGCCGGTGAGGTCCTCCTCAGCCCGGCCGCCGCCCAATTGCTCACTTCG
The DNA here is from genome assembly GCA_046597375.1 of Acidimicrobiales bacterium. Lineage (GTDB taxonomy): Bacteria > Actinomycetota > Acidimicrobiia > Acidimicrobiales > CADCTF01 > DATLED01. The sequence continues at coordinate 1,060 of JBKJKM010000138.1, forward strand.
TCGTGGCTCGGCCAGGTGAAGGGGCCCGGCATCCTCCTGGGGCGAACGTCAAAGCCGAGCGACGACGACCATCGACCCTTGCATCGCTCGCCCATCGACGCCATGGGTTTCGTGCCGACGGCGATCCGCTCGCACGTCGCCCACGGTGGCCACCAGCCAGAGCACCGGCTCGTCACGGTCAGCTTCGTGAACTTTCAGGGCATCGACGACGACCTGGCGGCCGAGCGGTTCGACCTCGTGACGGAACGGCTTCACGGTGCGATCTCCCATGCGCAGGAGGTGTACGACCGCTACGAAGTCAGCTTCCTCGCCACGGACGTCGGCAAGGACGGCACGAAGATCATGTCGACCACCGGCGCGCCACGAGCGCTGGGCGAGGACGAGGACCGGATGCTCCTCGCCGCCACCGAGCTCGTACAGGGCGACCACGGCCTTCGCATCCACGTCGGCGTGAACCGCGGGCACGCCTTCGCCGGTGACGTGGGGCCCGCGTTCCGGCGCACCTACACGGTGCTCGGCGACACGACCAACATCGCGGCACGGGTGATGGCCAGGGCCGAACCCTTCCAGGTGCTCGCCACGCCGGGCGTGCTCGAGCACGCGACGACGAGGTTCGCGCTGCACGTGATCCCGCCGTTCGTGGCGAAGGGCAAGGCGGAGCCGCTCGTCGCCTTCGGCGTCCGCCAAGCCGTCGGGAGAAATACTTCGATCGACCTACGCGAGCCCGGGCAGTTGGTCGGCCGCGAACCGGAGCTTGGCGAGCTCGTCCGGGCACTCAGCGATGCCCGAGCCGGCACCGGGACGGAGGTGCAGATCGTCGCCGAACCGGGTCTCGGCAAGAGCAGCCTCGTCGCCGCCGCCTTGGGACAGGCGGTGATCGAGCGGGTCGTGACGGCGGCGTGCGGCCCGTACGGCCAAGCGACGGCCTACTTCGCCATCCGCCTCCTGCTGCTCGACGCCCTCGGCCAGCCCGACCGCCCACTGGCCACCATTCGCCAACTGGTCCGACGCCATCGACCGCAGCTCCTGCCGTGGGTGCCCCTGCTACGCACCCTGTTTGACGAGCCCTGTCCGTCGACCGCCGAGGTCGACGAGCTCGGTGAGCAGTTTCGTCGACCTCGTTTGCACCTGCTCCTGACAGAGGTGCTCGAGCTCCTCCTGCCCGGTCCTTCGACGATCGTGGTCGAGGACGTGCACTGGGCCGACGAGGCGTCGGCCGAGGCCCTCGGCACGCTTGCCGCGGTGACGCCGCATCACCCCTGGGTGCTGATCACGACCCGTCGCCACGACGGCAAGGGGTACGTCGCACCGGCGGACCACAGGATTGCGCTGCAGCCGCTCGACGAGGACGGCCTCCGGAGCTTGGCCAGGAGGACTGCTGGCAAGCCGATGCGCCCGAGCCTGCTCGACGAGCTCTTGCGGCGCTCGGGCGGCAACCCCCTGTTTCTGCAAGAGCTGGTCAGGGCGGCGTCCGCCGGCGGCTCGCTCGACGCGCTGCCCGATTCGGTCGAGGCACTGCTGGCCGTCCGCATCGACCGACTGGATCCGGCGACACGGTCGGCTCTGCGGTACGCCTCCGTGCTCGGACTGCGCACGGACACGGCATTGTTCGACGAGGTCGTCAGCGGGCTGCCGGACACCACCCCGGTCGACTGGAGCAAGGCGAGCGAATTCATCGAGCATTCGGGAACGGAGCTGCGGTTCCGGCATGCCCTCGTCCGAGACGCAGCCTACGAGGCGCTGACGTTCGGCCGACGGGTCGAGATCCACCGACGCGCCGCCGCGAGCTACGTCGCCCGGGGCGGTCCGGTGGACCTCATCGCCATCCACTACTGCCGCGCCGAGCAGCCGGAGGAGGCCTGGACGTACGCACTGGAGGCGGCTCGAACAGCGGCGGACAAGCTGGCCCACGCCGAGGCGATCGAGTTCTATCGGATGGCGGTTGACGCAGCCCGAACGACTCGGGCGGTCGAGCGACCGACCCTCGCAAGCGTCTTCGAAGCCCTCGGTGATTCCTGCGAGGTTGCGGGACGCTACGAAGAAGCGGCCGATGCATTCCGGTTGTCGCGGAAGCTGCACCCGGACCGGCCCGGCCTGAAGCGCAAGGAAGGAGAGCTTCGTGAACGGTCGGGTCGATACCCCGATGCGCTCCGCTGGTACCGACGGGCGATGAAGGATGCGGACTTGGCGGAGCAGGTCCGGTGCTCCCTCGCCTACGCCGGCGTCCGGTTGCGCCAGGGGAGATTTCGCGAGTCGGTGCGGTGGGCTCGGACGGCTCTGGACGACGCCAGTTCTCTCGACGACGAGGTCAGCGTTGCCCACGCGACCTATCTCCTGCACCTTGCGCTCACCTCCCTCGGACGGCCGGAGCGGATCGACTATCGAACGGGCGCCGTCCCGATCTACGAGCGTCGTGGTGACCACCATGCGCTCGCCAAGGCCCTGAACAACCTCGGCATCGAGGCGTATTACGGCGGCGACTGGGAAGCGGCGCTCACCTACTGGAGTCGCAGTAGGGAGGCCATGCGGCGCGTGGGTGACGAAGTGGGCGCAGCCACGCTGTCGAACAACATCGGCGAGATCCTCTCGGACCAGGGGAAGCTGGCCGAGGCGCAAGAGCTGTTCGCCGAAGCGGTCGAGGTCTGTACCGCGGACGGCTACCCCCTCGTCGCCGCCGCAGCCGTGAAGAACGCCGGCCGTGCATTCGCCCGTGCCGGCCGATTCGATGAAGCACGGGGGCGGCTGCACGATGCGGTGCTCCGTTTCACGACGTTGGGCTCGGCGAACTGCCTCGCCGAGACGAAGTTGCTGCTCGTCGAGGTGGACGTGCTCGAAGGGCGCTACCTCGCGGCGGTCGACGCGCTGGCCTCCCTCGGAACGGACCCCTGCTGGACGCCGGTGCTCGAGGCGCTCGCCCTTCGTCTCCAGGGGTGCGCCGAAGACGCGCTCGGCGACCGCGAGGCGGCGCAGGCTTCGCTCGAGGCGAGCCTTCGTGTCGGGCGATCGGCCTCCGCCGAATACGAGGTTGCTATGACCACCTTGGCCTTGGCCGAGATCCGGAGCGACGACACAACCCGGGCGGCTGCGGAGGCTCTGCTGAAGGTGCTGGGCGTGAGGCCGGACACGGTCGTCATGCGCGCACCGGTCGCTGACGAACCCCAGGCAAGGGCTACTTCAGGAACTTGAAGTTCGCCGTCAGCGCATCCGTTCCCGTGGCGGAGAGTCCTGATGCGAACGTAATTCGGAACTGACGACACGCTCCTGCCCAGCGCTTCTCGGTCTTCCAGGCGTACACGAACGACTGCGTGGCCACGTCGTAGCTGAGTGACGACTGCCCCGCGGCCACGGTCGTCTCGATGGCGTCCACGGTGGCGCTGTTCGAGCACGAGATGGTTGACCACGTTGGGGCGAGCGCAGCCTTGTCGGCCACGAGCTGGCCCGCAGGATCGAGCAACTGGAACTTCAAGGGGACCCCCGATCCTGCCTTCACCGAGTTCAAGGTGGGCAAGTTGTCGACGGGCGAGAAGAAACCCCTCGTGCCGAAGGTGTCGTAGACCGTGTACGTCACCGTCTTCGTCGTGAGATTGCCGGCGACGTCCTGCGCCTTGACCGTGAAGGAGTTGAGGCCGACCTTCGCCGTCGTGTCGATCGGGGAGCCGCTGGCCGCCGGGCCTTGGCACGAAGCGATGCCGGTGCCCCCCGGCTCGTCGGAACACGTGTAGGCGGCGCGCACGACTTGGCCCTTGAAGTAGTAGGCGCCGTCGACCGGAGCGGTGATTGCGATGGCGGGATCCGACCGATCGACGACCCTGTAGCTGACCGGTGCCGTGCTCGTACGACCGAACGAGTCCGTCGCCGTGACGGTGAACGCCTTCGTTCCCACCGAGGAAGTGTCGATCGATGCGCCATCCGCCACCGTGCCGTTGCAGCTCGCGACCCCGGAGGGGTCGGAGCAGCTGTAGTCCGCCGGGACCTCGGCACCCTTCTCGTAGGCAACCCCTTGAACGGGCGATGCGATCGCAATCGAGGGGCCCTCGGTGTCGCCGGCGACGCTGACCGCAAACGGCACCTCGACCTCCCGGCGATTTCCGGCACGGTCGATGGCCACGACGGTGAAGGTCCTCGGTCCGGGCGTCGTCGTGTCGAGGACGGCGCCGTCGGCGACGTCGCCCACACAGACAACGACACCGTTGGCGTCGGCGCAGCTGTAGTCCGCCACCGCCAGCTGGCCGACGGCGAACACCTGGTTGGAGATCGGCGCCGCCACCTGGACCACCGGCGGTTCCGAGTCGGCGATCACGGCGTTGAAGAACTGGCCCTTGTTGGTGCTGTAGGCCACGACGCCCTTGACGCCCTGGACCTGACCGAGCAGCTCGACGCGACCGTTCGGAGCCGACACCGTCTTGGTCCAGAGGCCGCCGGGAGTAGCCGGCCCATCGAGCTCGGCGTACTGCCAGATGCCAGCGTTTGGTGAGGTCGGGTCGTCGACCTTGTAGAGCACCGACGCCCGCTTGACCCCGTCGGCGGCGGACGCACGCATCTGGAACGTGAGGTTCCCGCCCGAGCCCGAAGGCGCGAACTGCGATGCCACGAGGTCGATCACCGGCGGGGTGACGCCACCGATGCCATAGACGACATCGGCGCTCAGCTGAGTCACGAGTCGCTCGATCCCGCCCTGGCCGACATCGTCACCCCGGGACTGTCCTGCTACCACGACGAGGCGCTGGTCGAGCGTCCCGAACGGCCTCGTGGTCGACAGGTGGAGGAGGTTGGCCGGGTAGATGTCACCGTTGGCCGACGGCTCCGGCTCGTTGGCCGACAGGTCGATCGTCGGGAGGCCCCGAGCGAAGTCGCCGACCGGCACGTCCGATGTGGCGAGGCCCTTGAGGATGATGCCTGTCGCCGTGTTGCCAGGGACGGTGACGTCACGGGTCAGAAGCGGCTGCAGTGGACGGTACGGCGAGAAGGACACATCCTTATCCTCGCCGGCGGCCCAGTAAGTCCCGCGGGCCGACGTCTGCTGGACGACCTCGCCCGACGAGATCGGGCTCAGGGTGACGGTGGAGACAGGCGCCCCCGCCACCGCATCAGCCGTGGTCGTCGGGCCGGACCCGATCGTCGGACGGGGACCGGTCGGAGCCGGACCGACCCGCCAGAACGGGAGCCCGTAGAACGTCGCCTCGACGAGCACCTTCTCGTCGAAGACGCCGTAGGTGCCCATGGTGGCGAAGTACTCGTGCTTCGCTTGCACCAGCTTCTCGCCCAGAGTTGACCACGGGTCCGCCAGCTCTTCGGAGAAGAGGCTCATCAGCCGCTCGGAAAGGGCGTTGGCGACGGTGTCGCCGTAGCCGTAGCCGGTGTTCGCCACGTACACGGCGGCGCGCTGCTCGCCGTAGGCCTGCGCCCAGTCGAGCGACGCCGGATCACCCGGCGCCAGCGTGTCGGCGACGTTGAGACCGGCGTGGCAGCCCATGGTGAAGAGCAGCCGGCCGAGCAGCGTTGCCGCCGGCAGGTCCGCTTGGGGATCCGGGTTGTCGATGCCGTTGCGCACCTCGCCGACGGACAGCAGATCGGTCGAGGTGAACCCGGCGCCACCAGCCGACGTGGGATCCGCAGGTCCGGCCGGCTGGAGCAGGTTGTGGCTGTAGTGCGCGTTGACCGAGGAGATCGTCGGCGTGTCGGCGCCGAGCAGGACCGAGGTCAGATCCGCCTTCCTCCACGTCTCGCTGATGAGGCGTTGCTTGCGGGCCGTCTCGGCGTTCGCTCCCAGCGCGGCCTCGGTGTTGCCTGCCACCTCGGTCGCGCCGTCAGCGAGGAAGTCGTATCCCGAGGTGAACGTCGTCGCCGTGTCGGTGTCGATGACGCCGTTCTGTTGGAGGTACTGGTCGACTTGCCCGACGACGTCCGCCGGCGTCTCGACGAGACGGGCCACGGCCACCTCGGGGAGCTGGAGCTCGCGTCCGAGCCACGGAATCGAGGTGAAAGCGGTGTAGGCGTCGTCGCTCAGCACATAGCCGAAGGCGGCGGCGGCGTACAGCGCGTTCGCCCTGCCGCCGGAATCGAGTGTGAATGCGAGATCGGCAGCTTCGTCCTGCTCGTTCGAGAGGGTCGTCAGATCCGGGATGCGGGCGAAGGGCAGGGCCTCGTCGGTGCCGACGAGCACGACGTTGCGGAGGCTGCCCGAGGCGGCCCGGTAGGTCGCAACGACGTCGTTGATCTGCCGGACGACGGCGTTGGCGGCGTCGATGTCGCAGGGGTTGGCGTCCCAATTGGAGAAAGCGGTGTTGACCTCGGCGTCACCGTCGATCGGGACGACGAGCCCGTCGACCTCCGGTCGCGCGGCCATTTCCTGGAGCCGGGTCATCATCAGCGAGGCGTCCTGGCCGGGGTACAGCTGGCCGAGACGGTGCTGGTTCACGAGGAAGAGCGACTCCTTGCCCTCGACCGGCGCCGGCATGTACGGACGCGTCGGCGGCGGCGTGACGCCTCGCGGTGCACACTCGAGGTGGACAGGGTCGTACACCTTGACCCGCAGGACGTAGGGCTCGTCGCTGTGGGAGCCGAGGTAGCCGGTGACGCGGATCGTGAGTGGCGCGGGACCACCGTCGCTGATGATCTGGGCCACCTCATCCTCGGAACCGCGGTTGGCACTGATGCTCCCGACCGGGATGGACCCGACGGGAATGTCCTGCAGCGTCTCGTTCGCCAGGGCGCCCGCACCCTCCACGCCGCGACCGCCGTCCTCGATCGGGATCGAGCCGACAGGTATCGAGCCCACGGGAGTGGAAAGCGGTTGCGGCGACGGCATCGCCAGCGCCAGGTCGAAGTCGGCACCGTCGGGAACGTGGCTCAGGAACACACGTACGCGACTGCCCTTCGTCGGCATAGGCACGGTGATGGTGTCGACGTCGTTCCCGCTGGCGAGGTGTCCCACGATCAGGCGATCCGGCGTCTCGCCGCGCGAGGCGCTCACGTCCGGCTCCCCGTTCTCCGTGACGGTGACGGGCGCGGCGTCGGCAATCGACTGCACCGCCTGGCCAGCCCGGACCGTCAGGTCCGACGTCGCCAGTCCGAGCGTCAGCCCAGGGTGGGCGTCGAACGCCACCCTCACGAGCTGCGATGCACCTTGGCAGGCACCGGGAACGCTCCACCGGAGGCCACCACCGGGCAGCGCAATAGGTTCGCGGTTACCCCCGACGGCGCTGTTCTGGACCTGGATCGAGGCGGTTCCGGGGATGTAGCGGAAGTCGCCGAGGTCGACGTCGAGCTCGGCGGCTTGCCCGACCGGACACTCGACCGTCGCCGTGGCGGTGTAGGTGAGCTCGTTGCCGGCGATGCCGGCGAAGTCCTGCATCCCTTCGACGGGCAGCGACTCCCAGGGGAAATCCGACCTGACGAGCAGCGACAACAGGAGCTCGTAGAGCGTGATGTCACCGAGCTTCGTCGGGTCGATGTCCTTGAGCAGTATCTCGTCGAGGGCGGCGCGGATGTCCGCCAACGTCACGTTGTACGGGGCCAGAGCAGTGACGATCTCCCAGAGCTGCAGCCGCGTGGCGGCGTCATATCCAGCCGGGCCGAGGTCGTCGATGGTGATCGCCGGCGTGAATCCGGTAAGCGCCTCGCCGAGGTCGCGCAGGATCGCAGCGGGGTTCAGGGCGAGCCCCGCATTGACGGCGTCGGCCAGCGTTCCCTCGGTAGGACACGCCGGTTGTGCCTGCTGGCCACAGAGAAGTATCGAGCCGACGGGGATCGAACCGACCGGGATCGACCCCACCGGCGAGACCGCCAGGTCGATCGAGCCGACGGGGATCGAACCGACCGGAATCGAACCCACCGGAATCGAACCCACCGGGATCGAACCCACCAGGATCGAGCCCACCGGGATCAAGCCCACCGGGATCGAACCGACCGGGCTGTTCAGCACGCTGATGGAACCGACCGGAATGGAGCCCACGGGCGAACCCTCCACGGCGATCGAGCCGACGGGGATCGAACCTACCGGAGAGCCCTGCACGGCGATGGAGCCGACCGGGATCGAACCCACCGGAATCGAACCGACGGGGATCGAACCCACCGGGATCGAACCCACCGGAATGGAACCGACGGGCGCAGCGGCAAGCTGCGCGCCCAGGAACGAGTGCTGGTCGGGGTCGATGTTGGCGGCGGCGCAGGAGAAGCCCGTGGTGGCCAGCAACACCTCACACCACGTCGGCGTCGCGTCCGCGGTGGATCCGGAGGGAACGGGGATCTCGTTGATCGGCACGGCGCCGAGCAGGAGCGACGCCAGGCTCACGGAGCCGAACAGGCTGTCGGCCAGTCCACTGGCGCGGAGGTCGAGCGCGGCGAACCGGGGCCCGGCGGTGGGATCGGCGAGCACGTTGGCGAGCGTCACCGACTGGCGGAGCAGGTCGAGGTTCGTTCCGGCGAGAACGGCGTCGACGGTGGCGTCGTCGAGGCCGAGGGAGGAGAACAACGTGCCGTTGAGCCCGATGCTGCCGACGGGAATTGAACCGACGGGAATCGAGCCCACGGGAATCGAGCCCACGGGGTTCCCCCGGATGAAGATCGAACCGACCGGGATGGAACCGACCGGCGACCCCTGGATGCCGATGGATCCGACGGGCGCCGCATCGAGGTCGATCGAGCCTACGGGGATCGACCCCACCGGGATCGAGCCCACGGGGATCGAGCCGACCGGAATGGACCCGACCGGCGCTGACTGCACGCCGGCGGCGATCGACGAGAGACGATCGGCTGGAATAGCCGCCAGATCGACACGGGCGACACCAGCCTGGGCGGTCGCACGCGACGCCGTGAGCGTTGTGCCCGAGACCGCAGCGTCCTCGGCCGCCGACCACGAGGGGTTGGCGTCCAGGAACCCCGTCGTCAGCTGCGTTTGCGTGGCCCCGGGATTCTCGATGCGCCAGATGGAGTCGTTTCGCGTAAATGCGAGCGCCGAGCCGCCGGGCTTCCACGCCGGATCGATCTCGTTCGAGAACGGCTCGTCGACGAGCACCGTGACGGCGTTCGACGCGTTCGGGTCGGCGACGTAGACACCAGCGGTGCCTTCGAGCGGCCCATTCGTGTACGCGATGCCCGCCGTCGACCAACTCGGTCGCATCTCGTTGTTCCCGGAGTTCGCCACGACGGATATCGCGCCGCCAGCCGCCGGCATCCGCACGATGTCGGCGGCGAGAGCGTTCTCGTCGCCGCGTTGCCACGCCAGCTGGGTACCGTCAGGAGACCAGGTCGCGAACCCGTCCCGCGTGCCAGCGGTGTCCGAGGCGCCGACGTCCGTCAGTTCCACCGGGCTCGTGCCGTCGCTGTTGACGGTCCAGATGTCGAACACCGCGAAGCCGTTGTTGTAGGTGCCCGACGTGAAGGCGACCTTGGAGCCGTCAGGCGAGATCGCCGGGTCGGCGTTGAACTGCGGCTGCGGGTGGCCGCCGAGGTTCGAATCGGTGATCACTCGGGGGTCGGTACCGTCGGAATCCACCACGCAGACATCGGCACGACCGTCAGGGCCGCGGCAGGTATAGGCGATCTTCGAGCCGTCCTCGGAGATCGACGGATCCACGTCGATCGTCGCCGCGGTGGTGACGTGCGTCGGGCGGGCGCCGTTCCCGTCCATGACGAAGATGTCTCTATTGGTGCCGCCCGTGTTGCGATCGAAGGCGATCGCTCGGGGGATGTCCCGCTCGAAGGTGACGTCGTCGAGGGTGAACTCCTCGGCCGGGAGCCCGGTGATCTCCAAGGGACCTTCGATGTCGACGAAGGTCACGAGCCTGGAGGCATCGCGATACCCGAACCAGAACGGCGTGTTCTCGTTGTTGTCGTCGTCGAACAGGTGCAGCACCTCGGTGGCGCCGCCCGCCAGCGTGATCGTCACGTCGACATCGCCCGTGGCCGGGTCGAGCGACCCGATCGAGAACCCGAACGAACGCGTCGGCGCGTCGAACGCCAGTTGATAGTTCCAGTTGCGCGACTGGGCCGTCCCGTCGTAGAGCCCGAACAACTTCGAGCTGAAGACCTGGAGGTCATATTCGGCGGAGCTCGACAAGGTCACGCCCGGGATCTCGCCGCCGATGGGCTGGCCTTGGGGGCGGGTGTTGAAGGTCTCCTCCACCAGGCGCACATCGGTGTTGGCCGAGGCGTACCCGGGGACCGTGGTGTAGAGGCTCGGGATCGCTTCCGCGAACGTGCGGAACCCGAAGTCGCCGACACCCGCCGTGAGGGATGCGCCACCGGCGTAGGCATCGACCCCACTGGTAGTCCCCCTCCAGGCGACGCCGGCGGGAAGCGTGACGGCGAGCTCGTAGAGACGACCCGGCGTCACGATCACGTCCGGCACATTGATCTCGAGCCAGACGCCGTCAGCCGGGCCGGACGGCGTGTTGGAAGCGGTCGAGATCGTGCGGGCGTTGCCCGAGGCATCACGGGTGCCGACGGCGACGGTCACCGCACCGGGGCTCGTCGCAGTCACACAGAGCTGTACGACCGCCAGCTGGTTCTGTCCAGGGGTGAACGTCTGGCGGAAGGTGCCGCCCGCCCGCTGCTCGGCATACCCCGTGGGTGCCTGGCACTGAGCGGTCGACCCCTGGTCGAACGTCGGGAGCGCGGCCGCCGGCGTGAGCGCCGCCGGCAGCACGACCAGCGCGCTCGCGATCACCGCAATGACGACTGCGACGCGCTTCATCGCGCGCTGAGCGACACGTGACTTGCTCTCCGCCATGAGTTCTCCCGACCGAAATCGCTTCCGCTAGAGCGACTTCCCCTCAAGCGTAGAACCCGGCATGCCGATGTGCCAGGCCCAATGTGCTCAAGTCGACACAACGGCGCGGTTTCACCCTCGAGACACTCGACCGTTCCTCTTCACTGCAACCCATTCACTCCAGCAACGGCGCGGCTTCCTCGGGCGACAACTCGCCGACTTCGACTCGTCGCAGAATCTCGGTCCGCCGCGCAGGCGAATTCGAGAACGTCTCTGCCTCGGCCGCCGCGCCGATGGCGACGACGATCTCTTCGAACCGATTGCGGGCCGTGTTGTAGGAGATTCCCAGGTCGGAGGCGAGACGCTGGAGGTTGTTCCGCCGCGCCAGCAACAGTCCGACGAGGTCGATCTGGTCCGGCGTCAAGCGACCGAGCCAGCCGAGCGAGAATCGCCCTTCGATCGACACGCCGGTCACCTGGCTCTCGAGCCGGGTGACCACCAGTTCCCCGCCGCCGAAGGGGTCGCGGGTCGGAAGGGGCAGCCGCGACCCGTCCTTGGTCACGACGACGCGTCGTCTCCATCGGTCCGCAGGTCGAGGAATGACTGCAGGTCGTCGGGCTCGATGCCGTGATCGGCCATGGCCACGAGGTCGCCCACGTCGAGGTCGGCCAGGACGGAACGAGGCACGGCCGCCAGCCAGTCGGCTTCGAGCCCGTGGTCGGCGAGGAGCACGATCTCGTCGGTTGTCAGGTCGCCGAATCCCGCGTCTCGCAAGGCGCGTAGGAACGACGCTTCGACGCCGGAGGCGGCCAGGGCGATGACCTCGTCGACCGATCGCCGGCGCCCCCGCCTTCCGTCCGACCGCTCGGTCGGGGGGCCCGCCGCGGTGGCGGCCAGCCCAGCCAGCCGATCGTCGGCCTCTTCGACCGTCAACTCCCCGTCGGCCAGTCGTCGCAGGACATCGGTTCTTGCCTCGATCGTTGCCATGACAGCACCTTCTGCCAGTTCGGATGGCAGATCAAGCCATTTCTTCGGAATTCGGCCATGACCGGGCAGGAGTGACGCCGGAGGAACGGCGACGTAGGCTGTTTTCGTGCTGGGTGGGAGCCGAGGCGCCGTCGCCAGTGCGACCGTGACCGTGATGTTCACCGACATCGTGGGTTCGACCGCGATGATCGACTCCTTGGGAGATGGTCCGGCGGAGATCGCCCGCCGGACCCACGTGGGCCTCCTGCGCGCCGCCTTGGCCGAGACGAACGGGCGCGAGGTCAAGAACACCGGGGACGGCCTCATGGCCGTCTTCGCCTCGACCCAGGACGCCGTCCGGTGCGCCGTCGCCATCGAGCGAGCCGTGGCCCGTCACGGCCGCCACTTCCGCCCAGCGCTGGAGGTTCGGGTCGGCGTCCACGTCGGCGAGGCCATCGAAGACGAGGGCGACTATTTCGGCGCGACCGTCAACATCGCCCGCCGCCTGTGCGACACCGCGCAGCCGATGCAGATCCTGGCGTCGTCGGTGGTGCGGGCCGTGCTCGGCCGGCAGGCCGACGTCGGGTTCACCTCGGTGGGACCGCTGTCCCTCAAGGGCTTCGCTGACCCCGTCGAGGCGTGCGAGGTTGCGTGGTCGATCGAGGAGGGGGAGGTCCGCACCCTTCCTGCGCCGCTGTCCGCCCGGGAGCGGTTGGCGTTCGTCGGCCGGCGGGTCGAGCTCAAGGCACTGGACGCCGAGTGGGCGGAAGCCGCATCCGCCGGACCACGGCTGGTCGCCGTCGGCGGCGAGGCCGGGATCGGCAAGAGCCGGTTGGCCAAAGAGTTCGCGATCGTCGTGCGCGAGCAGGGCGGGGTCGTGCTCTTCGGTCGTTGCGACCAGGAGCCGCTCCTCCCCTTCCAGCCGTTCGTCGAGGCGCTTCGGGATGTACTGCGCGGAGTGGCCGGACCGGACCTCGCCGGCCTCCCAGGCGGCACGATCTCGGCGTTGGCCAAACTTGTCCCCGAGCTCGGCGGCGGGGCGTCGGAGCTCGGCGCCGATCCGGCGGCCGATCGGTATGTGCTCTTCGAAGCCGTGCGCGTGCTTCTGGCTCGCCTCGCCGCCGACGCCCCGCTGTTGTTCCTCGTGGACGACCTCCAATGGGCGGACCGGCCGTCGCAGCTGCTCTTGGCCCACCTCTTCTTGGCGGCCGAGCCCATGCCCCTCCTCGTCGTGGCGACCTACCGGGACACGGAGGTTCCGCCGCCCGTAGGTGCACTCCTCGCCGACCTCCGACGGGCCGACCGCCTCGCCGTCGTGGCGGTCGAGGGGCTCGAGGTGGGCGACGTGGCCGAGCTGCTCGAAGGAACGCTCCAATCCGAAGCGCCGGACGACTGGCCGAAGATCGTCCGAGCGCGGACCTCGGGGAACCCCTTGTTCGTACGAGAGCTGCTGCGGGAGGCGGCCGACGGCGACCCTTCGGTCCTGCTCGATGACGGTGCACCCGTCCCCGATGGATTGCGGGCCATCATCCGCCGACGGCTGTCCCGGCTCCAAGACCGGACGCAGGCGGTGCTGACCGTCGCCGCCGTCGTCGGCAGCCAGTTCGACGTCGAGACCGTCGGCCGCGCCTGTGACCTGCCGCGCGTGGATGTCCTCGACGCCCTCGACGAGGCGCAGGCGTCACGCGAGATCGCCGAGGTACCGGGCGAGCCGGGACTCCTCGGGTTCTCGCACGCACTCGTGCGGCGCAGCCTCTACGCCGAGCTGCCGCGGGGACGGCGGGCCGAGCTCCACCGCCGGGTCGGTGAGGTGTTGGAACGGCTGCGCGGCGATGACCCGGCGCAGTTTCCCGTGCTCGCCCACCACTTCACCGAAGCAGCCGCCGCCGGGGTCGCCGACAAGGCCGTGACCTACGCCGGTCGAGCCGGTGAGCAGGCGGTGCGGGCGTACGCCTACGAGGAGGCGGTGGCCCACTACCAGCGGGCCGTGGTCGCCGCCGGCCAGTGCGATCCAGACCCCGTCCGCACCGCTGGCCTTTTGGTCGGCCTCGGGCGAGCGGCGACGTACACCGGCGACATGGTGGCGGCGCGAGACGCGTACCGGCGGGCCTTCGAGGAAGCCGGCCGAGTTGGCGAGGCCGACCTGGTGGCAGCTGCGGCGCTCGGGATGGGGCAGGCCGGGCCCGGTGTCGGTCGCATGGACGCTGAGCTGGTCGATGCCTTGCGGACGGCGGTGGCGGCCGTGGCCGGGACGGCGTCCGAGGATCGGCGACGGGCGGAGTTGCTGTCCCGGCTGGCGCGGGAGCTGTTCGGCGGTGGCGCACGCAGCGAAGCCGACCAACTCAGCATCGAGGCCCTCGACGCCGCTCGTCGCTCAGGCGACGCCCGGGCAACAGCCCTCGCCCTCAACGCCAGAAGGCAGTGCCTGAACGGCCTCGACAACCTCGAGCGCCGCCTCGGGATCGATCGGGAGATCCTCAGCATCGCCGAGGAGGTCGGGGATCGGGAGCTCGGGCTCACCGCGTGGGCGTCACTGGTGATCGACCACTTGCGGCTCAGCGACATCGCGTCCGTCACGACGGACCTGGCGATGCTTTCGTCGCTGGCCGCGCAGGTCCGCCACGTCCCCCGCATCGACGGTTACGTCCTCACGTACCGTGCCATGCAGGCCCACTTCGCCGGCGACCTGGCGGCGGCCGAGGCACTGGCCGACGAGGCCTTGGCCGTCGGCAGCCGGTCGAACAACCCCGACGCGCCGCTGAACCACGCCGCCCAGATCGTCGCCATACGGATGGAGCAGGGACGGCTCGGCGAGCTGGCGCCGATCATCAACGCCTTTGCCGCCGACCCCGACGAGATGCTGGCGTGGCGGCTGCTCCAGGTGCAGTCGGCCCTCGAGGCCGGCGACGTGGCGGAGGCGGGTCGGCTGGTCGCGGCGCTCGACCAAAAAGCGTTGCTCGACCTACCCGTCGACGACTTCTGGCTCTTCACGTGCTCCCTCGCCGCCGAGGCCGTGGCCGCCGTCGGGCACCGGGGACTCGCGCCCGTCCTGTACGAGCTCCTCGTACCTGCTGCCGGGCACAACATCGTCGTGGGCGGCGGTGTGGTGGCGTCGGGATCGGTCGACCGCCACCTCGGGTTGCTGGCGTCCTCGCTGGGCGAGGCCAGCCAGGCCGACGCGTGGTTCCGCTCCGCCACGTCGCACAACGACGCCATGGGCGCCGTGCTCGCGGGGATCAACGCCCGCCTCGACTGGGCGCAAGCCTCGGCGGAAGCGGGCGAACAGGACCGAGCGACGGTCTTGGCAACCGAGGCTCTCGAGCGGGCCGAGGCGGCGGGCCTCCATCACCACGCCTCCCGGGCGCAACAGATCGCGGCTTTCGCGTAGTAGAAGGGGGCCCGTTCAGCCGAGCGGGAGGCCCCGATGTCCGATCCGATCCACGTCGCCATGATCCAGCGCATCCAACAGCGCTTCTTCCTCGAGTCGCTCGAGGCCGGGGAGTCGGTGGAGCTCGACCCGTTCGGCCCGGTATCGGATGGGCTGGCGAGGCTTGGCCTCGACGTGCCCGATGAGCTGCGGGACTACGTCGACGCCCTGCCCCTCGCCATCGGTGCTTCGCTCCTCGCCGTGGCGGGGACGGCGGCCCAGAAGAGGATTCCGGTGAGCTTCGCCTGGCTCGCCGGCTTCGACTTCGAGATGACCGTCGCCCAGGCCGACCGGGCCGGCGGCAGCCTCATCACCGTGATCCTCCGGGGTCCGTCGCCGAGCGACCGCGCCGGCGAGCCAGCCACCGGCGCCTGAGCCTCAGCCGCCCAGCACAACCGACGTCCGCAGGACGCCGGCGCGGTCGTGTCGCGCTTCGACCGCCACCGACGTGCCCGCCGGCGCCCGGACGATCCACTCGGCCTTGGCCTGGTCGACGGTCGAGTCGACGGCCGACCCGAAGCCACCGAGCATCGAGTTCTTGCCCACCCTCCCGGACAGCTGGCCTTGCTCTTGGCGACGGTGGGTACCGACCAACTCGAGCGGTCCACCCTCCGGCACCATCAGCTCCAATACGAGTGGCTTGACCGCCTTGCGTTCGACCGCCTTCGCCGTGACGTTCGTCGGCAGCCAGCCGGTGTTCTGCACGACGAAGCGCACCTGCCAGGTGTCGCCACCGTCGCCGATCGGGGTGGCCTCGAGGCTGCGCACCTCGAGTGACGGCGAGATGAGCACGTGCCAGATGGCCCAATCGGCGTGGGGGGCGACCTCGGCCTCGAGCAGATGCAGCGGCGGGTTGCGGATCCAGAAGGCCGAGTTCCACCCGCCGAGTTCGACGGGGCCGAGCTGCGGGTGCTCGTACTCGTACCAGTCGACGAAGCCCTCACCGCCCAGCTGCTCGTCGCTGAAAGCCAGCAGCTTGAGGTCGTCGTCGAAGGGGTGGTCGATGCCCCAGTCGATGAACTTATAGCCCTCGATGCCGGCCGTGACGAACGGGTTCCAGAACTCCGTTGTCCAGGCGAACACGCCAAGATGGTCGTAGGCCCAGTCGTCGGCCACACCGGTGATGACGTCCTTCGGGTCGTACTTGAAGTCGTGGTACACCGACACCGCTGGATAGCCCGTGAGCTCCGTCGCCTTGTCGCCGATCTTCTTGTAGACGCGCAGGTCGAACGTGGGCAGCCCGTCGTCCGACTTCGTGCCGTACGGACGCAGGTGGACGCCGGAATAGGTGTGGTACTGGATGAAGGCGGTGATGTTGGGGCGCTCGACGATGGCTTGCACGACGGCGCGGATCTCGGGCTCCGACGTCGGATAGGGCCCGGCGCCGTGCTGCTCGCCCTCAGTGCGCCAGTCGATCGGGTAGTTCCGGTTCATGTCGAGGCCGGCCAACGCCGGCGCCGGCTTGATCGTGACGCCGTCGTAGTTCTGGATCTCCCCCTCCTGCAGGAGGCGGTAGTACGGACCGTGCCCGCCGACTTCGGTCGGATCGCGAGGCACCAGCAGGCGGTGGTCGGCCGGCGACGTCTTCCACGTGCCGTTGGCGTCGGCCACCCGCATGGTGAGGATGCGGCCGTCGCCGTCCATGTCCTGGGCGACCATGCCGTCGCGCTGTTCGGCGTACGGGTAGTCACGTACCGACGAGCGGACGTACCTCGGCTTCTCGGCCATCGCCAGCTCGGCGCCATCAGGGCCCATGCGGGGGACGACGTAGAACGTGCGGGTGTCGACGGCTCGCGTCACCGTCTCGTCGTTTCCGTACCCGGTGAGCAGCTTGTTGATCAGGAAGAGCGCGGCGGTCGAGCCGGTGAGCTCGGTGGCGTGGATGTTGGCGTCGATCCAGATGGCTGGCTTCTCGTCGGCTGGTCCCGTCGCTGAGTTGGTGATGGTGCACAGCCAGATGTCGCGTGCTTCGTGCGAACGCCCGATGCTCGAGAGCTTGACCAGGGTCGGGAACTCGGCGGCGAAGGCCTCGAGGATCTCGGTGAGCTCGGGGAACTTCACGAACCGGTCGAAGGGGACGTCGCGCATCGGGCGAACCTATTCGTCTCAGGTGCGGCGGGTGACAGAGAAGGAGATCTCGATCATCGCGGCATCGCGGAAGTCCTCGCTCACGTAGACCGAGCCGTCGTGGCCATCCCGCCGACCAAAGGCGAAGCAGCCGTCGCTCGACGAGACGTCGGGCTGCGTGACCGGGCGCTCGCTCCAGGCCTCCAGACGCTCGACCGCGGCCCGACAGACGCTGGCGACGTCACCGGGCACGGTCCAGCTCCGGCGGAATGACGGAAAGGAGAAACCGTCGAGCGCCGCTCGATCTCCGGTGCCCTCGGTGGCCCCCGCCGGCGGGACGAAGGCGGCGGCGACCCGGCGCTCGCCCGCCTCGGGCCGGAGTCGCTGCTCGGATTGGACGACACCGCCGACGACGGCGATGAGGGCGACGCTCCCGAGGACGAGGAGCGGAGCCGAGAGCACCGGTCGCCGAGCCCAGACCAGCGCCACGATTCCGAGGGGTACGGCGGGCCAGGACAGGGCGACGAGATCCTTTCCAACCGATGCCTTGTAGAGGGCATCGTCGGTGCCGGCGAAGTAGAACCCGAGACCGAGGCCTTGCAGTACAGCGCCGAGCCCGAGGAGCACGAGGGCGGCTCCGAGGGCTCGGACGACGGTGGACTGTCGGGGACGAGGGGCGAGGCTCATGTCGTCATCGTCGGCGCTCGCCGCCGGCCGGCAAACGATCGTCGCCCCCCAGATTCGGCTGGGGGTGGAGGAGGTTGACCAATACGATCCGTCGCATGTCGACGTTGATCCTCCTCCGTCACGGCCAAAGCGTGTGGAACCGACAGGACCTCTTCACCGGGTGGTACGACGCACCGCTGTCAGAGCAGGGTGAAGCCGAGGCCGGCGAGGCCGGGCGACTTCTCGTTGCGGAAGGTCTGCTCCCGGACATTCTCCACACGTCTCTGCTCAACCGGGCCATCCGCACCGCCAACTTGGCCCTCGAGGAAGCGGATCTTCTCTGGCTCCCGGTACGGCGCAGTTGGCGTCTCAACGAGCGCCACTACGGCGACCTGGAGGGCAAGAACAAGAACCAGATCAAGGCGGAGTACGGCGACGAGCAGTTCAAGATCTGGCGGCGGAGCTTCGACACGCCGCCGCCGCCACTCGCCGAGGACGACGAACGGCATCCATCGCACGACCGGCGCTACGAGCTCCTTCCTCCGGATCTTCTTCCGACCAGCGAGTGCCTCAAGGACGTCGTCGTGCGCGTGCTCCCGTACTGGTACGACGTGATCGCCGCCGATCTCCGGGCCGGTCGCCGAGTTCTCGTCGCCGCCCACGGCAATTCGCTGCGAGCGTTGGTGAAGCACCTCGACCGCATCGGGGATACAGAGATCGCTGAGCTCAACATTCCCACGGGTGTGCCGCTCGTCTATGAGCTCGACGACCGGCTCAAGACCGTGTCCTCCCGCTACCTCGGCGACCCTGACGACGTCGCCCGACGCGCCGACGCCGTGGCCAAGCAGGGCGACGATCCGGCCACGGGCGGGGCCGAGGCCATCCCCACCGACGACACCCCGGGGGACTGACGCGAATGGAGGCGACGACGGCTCCGAAGAGCCGGCGTCGCCTCCACCCATCACTGCGGTTGGGTTACTGCAGGAAACCCGTGTCGCCTCCTCCGGATCCTCCCTTGGCCGATCCGACGAGCGGGCGATGGCCGATCTCGGGATCAGCACCCTCGATGGCCATCTCGAATTCGGGATAGGCCAGCGCGCCCATCTCGGGCAGGTCGAGGCCGGCGATCTCGTCGGCTTCGCTCGAGCGGATCCCGCCCTTGGTCAACTTGTCCTGGATCTTGAAGAAGGCAAAGGCGATCGGCAGCATCACCAGGACGAGCACGAGTACACCGACCACCTGGGCGCCGAGCTGGCCGGCGTCCCCGTACAGGATCCCCTTGATGTTGTTGCCAAGGGGTTCGGCGAGGGCGTTGCCCGTGCCGTTCCATCCGGCTCCATAAGTGCCGTCGGCGAAGATGCCGACGCAGAGGACGCCGAAAAGTCCGCCGACGCCGTGCACGCTGATGGCACCGACCGGATCGTCGATCTTGAGCTTGCGTTCCACGATCCAGATGGACTCCGTCACGATCAGTGCCGCAAGGCTGCCGATCACGGCGGCGGCCCACGGTGCGACGAAGGCGCACGGCGCCGTGATCGCCACCAGGCCGGCCAGCATGCCGTTGATGCAGATGCCCGGGTCGGGCTTCCCGGTTCGCATGTAGGCATAGAAGAGGGCGATCGTCGCCCCGAAGGCTGCAGCGATGCCGGTGTTCACGGCGGCGACGACGAAGCGGGCGTCGGTCGCCGCGAAGGTCGAGGCGGCGTTGAACCCGAACCAGCCGAACAACAGGATGAAGGTGCCGAGGGCGGCCATCGGAAGGTGGTGGCCGGGGATCGTGCGGGGCTTGCCGTCCGGGCCGTACTTCCCGATGCGAGGACCGATCACCTTGGCGCCGGCAAAAGCCGCCAGCCCGCCCATGGCGTGGACGACACCAGAACCAGCGAAGTCGACGTAACCGCTTCCGAGGCTGAAGTTGTTCCCCAGCTGCGACAACCAACCGCCGCCCCAGGTCCACGATCCGAAGAGCGGGTAGTAGATGGCGCCACAGAAGAGGCCCCACACGATGAAGCTCTTGAACTTCCACCGCTCGGCCATGGAGCCCGTGGGGATGGTGGCGACCGTGTCCATGAAGGCGCACAGGTAGAGGAAGAAGGCCATCACACCGACGTCGTAGGCCTTGCCGCCCAGAGCCGGAGTGGCCCAGGCCAGGATCCCGCCGAAGTCGGGAATCGTGATCAGGAAGCTCCCGAGGGCGACGTCGTAAGCCCCCTTGCCGATGACCGGAACGGCGTCTGCACCGATCGTTGCCGAGTAGCCGCCGAACATCAGGCCGAACCCGACGAGGAAGAAGGCGACGAACCCGACTCCGAAGATGACGAAGTTCGTCATGACCACGTGGGCCGCATGCTTGGCCCGGCAGAAGCCGGTCTCAACGAGCGCGAACCCGGCCTGCATGAAGATGACGAGGGCCGCCCCAAGGATGATCCACAACAAGTTGAAACTGATCTCGCTGCCCTGGACGTCCTCTCCGAACTCGGAGATGCCGGTGCCGATCGAGTCGGCGGCGGCTGGGTTGACGTGCCACAGCAGCAGGGCGGTCGTGGCGATGGCGGCCACTCCACCCACGCGCGTGAGCGTTCTACGCAAAGGATCCTCCAAAGGAAAGGGAACGGGTGGTTCGAAGGGCGCCGTTGCCCTTGCAAGGCGACGTTAAGGAGCCGTTGTTTCCACGCTGTGCCCCGAACGTTTCGACAACATGGCGGCTTTGCGCGTACGCCCGAGCGCCGACCTTCGGATGCGTCCGCCCTGGCGCAGAACGGTACGAATCACCTCTTGGTCGGACGCCGTGAGCTTCGCTCCGCGACGATCCGTCAGCTCGAAGCGGTCGATCGCTCGCCCGACGGCGGTCGTGACGCGTGCCGAGTGGATCACGATGCCGGCCACGGTGAAGGCCGCGGTCAGGTCATGCAACAGTCCCGCCCGGTCGGGCGCTTCGACGTCGGCCAGCGTGTACCAGGGGGACGCGTCGTCATCGAACGTGATGGTCGCGTCGTTGACGGGCGTCGCCGACGGTGGACCGTTCCGCAGTGTCGCCTCGATCCGGGTAGCGAGCTGGCGGGCGTCGGCCGGCGGACCGTCCACGTCGAAGGCGAGGACGACCCCACCATCCGGCCACGTCGCCGTCGTTGCGTCTTCGATCGCCAACCGGGCGTCGGCGAGGACGGCGGTCACCGCTGCCAGTAGTCCCCGCCGGTCACGACAAGCCACCTCGATGCGGTCACCGAGTACCGCGGTGCGCACCGCATCGCCCGGGGGCAGGGGCTCGAGCAGGGCCGCCTGCCTCGCCAGCGCCTCGCTCGGCGTGCCGAGAATCCACGGGCGCGGCGCGTGGGCGAGGCGCTCTCGCACCGCTGCGTCCGGTGCCAGGGCTTCCGCCTCCCGCAACCGTTCCTGCGCCAGGGTCCGCGCCCCGAGACCCGTGAGTTCTGTCTGGGCCAAGGCTTCGCCAACGCGCGCCACCAGCGACGCCACCCGCTGCTGCTCCCACGCAGCCAGGTCCTCCGACGCCAGCGTGAGGATCTGGAGGGCAACGGCGCGCTCGACGGATCCCAGGTGCACCGCAAGAGGAACAACTCGATCTTCGGCGAGGGCGTCGGGGCGCCCGGCGGCGGCGCGCAGGAGTCCTCGATCAGCGAGCAGGAGGTCGACCTCCTGCTCTGCGGCGACCCCGAGGCGCAAGCGGCGGACCAGCTGCCGGGCGGCCACCCGCGGCGGCTCGTACTCCCCCGTGATGTCGACGACGAGGGCCGCCAACAACAGCCGGTCCGGATGCTCCAGGCGGTGGTACTCCTCGCTCGACGCCAACTCGTGGATCTTTTCGACAGTGGCGAAGCGGAGCACCTGGAGGTAGTCGAGCTCTGAGGCATCCTGGCGACGCCGTTCGAGGGTGACGGCCAATTCGGGCAGGACGAGCTCGAGCATCCCGGTGGTCTCGAGGAAGCGCCACGAACGGGCCGACCCCTCCCGCAAGACGGCGAAGAACTCCCGTTGGGCAGCTCGATCCCAGGT
>JBKJKM010000143.1:0-5481 GCA_046597375.1 Acidimicrobiales bacterium
GGGCGTCGGTGTGGCGCAGGTCGATCTCGTGTTGGCTCGGCGCGTCCTCGTGCTGGGAGTACTCGACGGGGATCCCCATGTCCTCGAGTGTCAGGACCGTCTTGCGGCGCAACCCACTTCCGAGATCGTTGACCGTCATCTCGAAATACGAGCCGTGGTCGAGAGGCAGCAACGGCTGCGCCGGGTCGCCACCACCGAAGTAGAAGTACTCGAGCTCGGGGGCGGCGTAGAACGTGAAGCCCATCGCCCGTGCCCTCTCGAGTTGGCGGCGGAGGACCTGGCGAGGATCGCCGGCGAAGGGGGTGCCGTCGTGGTTGACGACGTCGCAGAACATGCGGGCGACGGCCACGTCGTCGGTGCGCCAGGGGAGGATCTGGAACGTGCGGGCATCCGGCATGGCCAACACGTCGGCTTCTTGTACGCGGCTGAACCCGTCGATGGCCGAACCATCGAATGTCATGCCGTCCTCGAGGGCGTTTTCGAGTTCGGCCGGCGTGATGCTGAAGCCCCGGCGGATGCCCAGCACGTCCGTGAACCAGAGCTGGATGTAGCGGATCCCACGCTCCTCAACGGAACGGAGCACATAGTCCTGTTGGCGCTGCATACCCGGAGTGTGGCAGCCGTTCCGGCCGCCTGGCTCCGTGTAACAGAGCGTTCACACAACGGGAACGGAAGAGAAACCTGCAGGTCGGTAGCGTGCACGCCATGGCATACAAGGCTGAATACATCTGGATCGACGGGACCGAGCCGACGCCTCTCCTCCGTTCGAAGACGAAGATCCTGCCGGACGGCGCCGATCCCGACATCTGGGGCTTCGACGGTTCGAGCACCAACCAGGCACCCGGCAAAGCCAGCGACTGCGTGCTGCAGCCGGTCGCCGTCTACACCGACCCGATCCGCGGCGGTGACGACAAGCTCGTCATGTGTGAAGTGCTCCTCACCGACATGACGCCCCACCCGACGAACACGCGGTCGGCCCTCAAGGCCGTCGCCGACAAGTTCGCCGACCAGGAGCCCTGGTTCGGCATCGAGCAGGAGTACACCCTCTTCAAGGGCAGCCGTCCGCTCGGGTTCCCGGACGCCGGCGGCTATCCCGGCCCGCAGGGTCCGTACTACTGCGGCGTCGGCCAGGACGACATCTACGGTCGGCCGCTTGTGGAAGCCCACCTCGACGCTTGCCTCCGGGCTGGAATCTCCCTGTCGGGGATCAACGCCGAGGTCATGCCCGGCCAGTGGGAATTTCAGGTCGGCCCGCTCAGCCCGCTCGAGGTGTCCGACCAGATGTGGGTGGCCCGCTGGCTGCTCCATCGACTCGGCGAGGAATACGGCGTGTCGGTCACCCTCGACGCCAAGCCCGTGCGCGGCGACTGGAACGGCGCCGGCGCCCACACCAACTTCTCCACCAACGCCATGCGCGAGAACTACGACTCCGTGGTGGCCGCCTGCGAGGCGCTCGGCAAGAACGCCGAGGAGCACGTTCACAACTACGGCTTCGGGATCGAGCACCGCCTTACCGGGCTCCACGAGACCGCCCCGTGGAACGAGTTCTCCTACGGCGTCTCCGACCGTGGCGCCTCGGTCCGGATCCCGTGGCAGGTCGAGAAGGACGGCAAGGGCTACCTCGAGGATCGGCGTCCCAACGCCAACTGCGACCCGTACGTCGTGACCCGCCTCATCACCAACACCTGCTGCGCCGCGCTGGCGAAGGCGTAACGACCCAGATTCGCGTCTGGCCTCGGAAACCGGCCGAGTATCCCTGGAAATACTGAGGTTTCCCGCAACACTGAGAGCAGTTCAACCAAGGAGAACCTCACCACATGAATCGACGCGAGCTCGTCAATGCGGTCGCTGCCCACACCGGCACGGAGCCGCGGCAGGTCGACGCCACCCTCAAGGGGGTCACCGACGTCCTCACCGCTGCAGTCTCCAAGGGCGAGGTCGTCACCATCAGCGGCTTCGCCAAGTTCGCCAAGGTGTCGCGTCCGGCCCGCATGGGTCGCAACCCCGCCACCGGCGAGGCCATCAAGATCAAGGCATCGACCAAGCCGCGTGTGACGATGCTCAAGGCGTTCAAGGACTCGGTGATGACACCGAGCCTCGCCCCGAAGGTCGCAGCCGGCATCCTCAGCGGTGCCTCGACGGCCAAGAAGGCGGCGCCGGCCAAGAAGGCTGCCACCCCGGCCAAGAAGGCGGCTGCACCGGCCCGCAAGGCTCCCGCCGCCACCAAGGCACCGGTCAAGAAGGCGCCGGCGGCCAAGAAGGCCCCCACCGCCAAGAAGCGCTAGCCCCACCCCGAACGCCGCTCGTCGCTCTGGGCGCGCTCACCTCCGCATGCGGACGTGAGCGCGCCCAGAACCGTTTCGGCGATCGATCGGACCCGTAGCCTCGGGCCATGGCCTCCTCTGCGACCTGGATCCTCGAGATCGATCCTCCTCCCGGCGACGGGCCGCGGCTGGCCGTCAAGGACGCCATCGACGTCGAAGGGGTGCCGACCACGGTTGGTTGCGCAGCGGTCGCCGACGTCGCCGGACCGGCCGTAGCCGACGCCGACTGCGTCGCCACCGCTCGCGCCGCCGGTGCGCGGATCGTCGGAAAGACCAATCTCCACGAGTTGTGCTTCGGCACCCACGGGGGCAACCCGTGGTACGGAAACCCGGTCAACCCCCTCGATCCCGATCGCCTCGTCGGTGGATCGTCGAGTGGCTCGGCGGTGGCGGTGGCGAATGGAGAAGCCGACATCGCGTACGGCACGGACACGGGCGGGTCGGTGCGGTTGCCGGCGGCGTGCTGCGGCATCGCCGGGATGAAGACGACCTTCGGGCGCATCTCGACGCGTGGGGTCTGGCCGCTGTCGCCGAGTCTCGACACTGTCGGGCCGCTGGCTCGCGACCTGGCCGGCATCGTGCAGGGAATGGATCTGCTCGAACCTGGCTTCACGGTCGAGGGCGTCGAGGCGGCGACGACCGTGGGTCGCCTACGCATCGCCGGCACCGAACCCGAGCTGGAGGCGGCTGTCGACGCCGCCCTCGCCGCCGCCGGGCTCGAGGTCGTCGAGATCGAGCTGCCGGGATGGGACGGCGCGGGCATGCCCTTCGGCGTGTTGCTCCTCAGCGAGGCCTGGACATCCGACGGCCACCTCGTCGAGCGGGCGCCGGAGCGCATCGGCGACGAGGCCCGTGCCCGCACCGAACTCGGTCGCGACATCGATCCGGCGCAGATCCCGGTGGCACGAGCCGCACAAGCGGCGTGGGCGGCGGAGGTGGCAGCGATGTTCGACCGGGTGTCGGTGATTGCGATGCCCACGATGTTCGGACCGCCGCCGCCGTTGACCGAAGACGGTGTGGTCAACAGCCTCTCGTATCCGTGGAACGTGGCCGGAAACCCGGCGCTGGCCCTGCCCATCCCTGTCGCCGGCTGGACCTTGCCGGGCAGCCTGCAACTCGTCGGACCGCACGGCGGCGAGGAGCTGCTCTGCGTCACCGGTGCCGTCGTCGAGGCTGCGGTTCGTTGAGCGGCGGGGCGTAGCCTGGATCGGCAATGGGACGACTGCGTATCGCCGCCTGCCAGGTCAACACCAAGGTCGGTGATCTCGAGGGGAACTCGGCCCGCATCCTCGCGGCGTTGGAGGAGGCCGAAGCCGCCGGGGCCGACGTCGCGCTGTTCCCCGAATTGGCGGTCACCGGGTACCCGCCCGAAGACCTTCTTCTAAAGCCGGGGTTCGTCGAGGACAACCTCGAGGCGCTCCAGCGCATCGCTCGCCGCACCGGTCGGTGCGCCGCCGTTGTGGGGTTCGCCGACGCCGGCCTCGACCTCTACAACGCCGCCGCCGTGTGCGCCGAGGGTGAGGTCAAGGGCATCTATCGCAAGCGCCTGTTGCCGAACTACGCCGTCTTCGACGAGCAGCGGTACTTCACGCCGGGTTCCGAGCCGTTGCAGCTCTACCTGATCGGGGGCGTGCGGATCGGCGTGTCGATCTGTGAGGACATCTGGAGCCCTACCGGTCCGATGTCGCTGCAGGCCGCGGGTGGGGCCGAACTCATCCTCAATCTCAACGCCTCGCCGTACCACGCCGGCCGTGTCGCCGAGCGCCATCGCATGCTGGCGACGCGCGCCGCCGACGCCTCGTGCGGGCTCGTCTACGTGAACCAGGTGGGGGGCCAGGACGAGCTCGTCTTCGACGGCGGATCGGTGGTGTTCGATGCCGACGGCGAGATCGTCGCTGAGGCCCCGCTCTTCGAGGAGCACACCCTGATCCTCGACCTCGAGGTGCAGCCGGTGTTCCGCAAACGCCTGCTCGACCCCCGCGGGCGCGGACCGGCGCAGGCCCTGCCGGTTGTCGTGGTGAGCGAAGCGCCCATCGAACAGTCCGACCACCGCGATGCCGAGATCGTCGCCCCCCTCGATCCCGTCGAGGAGGTCTACCGGGCGCTCGTCCTGGGCACGCGCGACTACGTCCGCAAGAACGGTTTTACCGACGTGGTGCTCGGCCTCTCCGGCGGCATCGATTCGTCGCTCGTCACGGTGATCGCCGCCGACGCCTTGGGCCCTGAGCACGTACACGCCGTGGCTTTGCCGTCGCGGTACTCGAGCGAGGGTTCCATCACCGACTCCGAGAAGCTCGCCGCCAACCTTGGCATTGACCTCCGAACGATCCCGATCGAGTCGGCCTACGCAGCGATGGTGGCCGAGCTCGAGTCCTCGTTCGAAGGTCTCGATGCGGACGTGACCGAGGAAAACCTCCAGGGTCGCATCCGGGCGGCCTACCTGATGGCGCTGGCCAACAAGTTCCGGTCGTGGCTCGTGTTGATCTGCGGCAACAAGAGCGAACTGGCCGTCGGGTACACCACCATCTACGGGGTCGACATGGCCGGCGGGTTCGCCGTCATCAAGGACGTCGTGAAGACGTCGGTCTACGAGTTGTGCCGGGCCCGCAACGCCATGGCCGGCTACGACTTGATCCCCGAGGAGGTACTGAACAAGCCGCCGTCGGCCGAGCTCCGCCCGGGCCAGCGCGACGACCAGTCTCTTCCGCCCTACGACGTGCTCGACCCGATCGTGCAGGCCTACGTCGAGCAAGACAAGACGATCGAGGATCTCGTCGAGGCCGGCCACGACGCCGCCTTGGTGAAGCGCATCGCCCGCATGATCGACGTCGCCGAATGGAAGCGCCGCCAGGCCCCGGTCGGCGTTCGCGTCACCCCCAAGGCCTTCGGTCGCGACCGCCGCATGCCCATCACCAACGGCTATCCCGGCTGAGCTCTCGGTCTCGCTCTGCGACGCCGCCCTCCGGGCCCTGTGACGGATGTCCTCTGGACGGACTCTGTCGCTCGAGCTAAAGCTATCGACGATAAGTTATCGTCGATAGCAAAGAGGTCTCGGCATGCTCACCCGCCTTGCGCAGTTCACGGTCCGTCGGCGTCGTTTCGTCCTCGTTGGGACCCTCGTGGCGTTCGTCGTCGCCGGCGCCATCGGCGGGGGAGT
>JBKJKM010000279.1:0-7678 GCA_046597375.1 Acidimicrobiales bacterium
GTGTCGGCGTTCCCGACGACGGCCGTGCGCCGGCCGGCGTTGTGCAAGGCGTCGGCCAGCGCGCCCGGACGGCTCGTGAGGTAGCGGCCGGCGTTGAGCTTGCGGGTGGCCGGCCGCTACCTCACGAGCCGTCCGGGCGCGCTGGCCGACGCCTTGCACAACGCCGGCCGGCGCACGGCCGTCGTCGGGAACGCCGACACGGGCAATCCGCTAGGGGAGCGGGCCAGCCTGCTTCGCCCGGCGGCGGTGGCCATGATGGACGGCGGTGGATCGGTCGACGCCGGAGCGGTCAGCCGAGACCTCCTGCGCCAGGACCCAACGGCGCCATTCGGCTACACCGCCGACCGTGCCTCGATGCTCGCCGAGGTTGACGCCGCGCTGGAGTCAGCGGACGTCGTGTTGGTTGATCCGGGCGACCTCGACCGCGCCGCCGAGTTCACCCCGATGGCGGCCAACGCCGTCGCCGACGACGTGCGGGCGAGGGCGTTGCGGGAGACGGACGAGCTTCTCTCCGACGTGGTTGCGCGGCTCGAGGACGACACCCTCCTCGTCATCGTGTCCGTGGTGCCGCCCGCTCGGGAGTGGCGACTCACGCCGACGGTGTTGTGGGGGAAGGGCGTGCCCCACGGCTACCTGCACTCGCCGTCGACGCGCCGGGCCGGGGTCGTCACCCTCACCGATGTCGCGCCGACCGTCCTGCGGGCCTTGGACGTCGCCGTGCCGAACGGGATGATCGGCCACCCATTTCGATTCCGGCCGGGAGATGTCGAGGTCGACCGGTTCCGGACCCTCGACCGCGACGCCACGTACCGGGAGGGCATCTATCTGCCCCTCACCCTCACGTACATCATCTTGCAGGCCGTCCTCTACCTCCTGGCCATCGTCGCCTTTGGTCGCCTGGGTGGCGCCGGTCGGGCCGGACGGCCGCTGCGCGCCATGGTCCTCGGCATCTCGGCCTACCCGCTGGCCACCTTCGTCTTTCGGGCCATCCCCGACGTCGCCAACCTCGGGGCCGGCGGTGTGGTCGTGCTCGTGGGGCTCGTCGTCGCCATCGTGGCGCTGGCCGGAAGGGCCCGTCGCCACCCGCTCAGTCCGCTGGCCTGGATCCTCGGCGCCACCGTTACCCTGCTTGCGTTCGATGTCGCCACGGGGGCGCGCCTGCAGACCTCGAGCCTCCTCGGCTACTCCCTGCACACGGCCGCCCGCTTCACCGGCCTCGGCAACACGGCGTTCGCTACCTTGGCCGCCACCACCGTGCTGCTCGGGGCCATCCACGTGGCCTTTGCCCCCCGACGCCGTGAGGCCGTCTTCGCCGTCGCCTGCCTCTTCGCCTTTGTCGTGGTGCTCGACGGCGCGCCCAGCCTCGGCTCCGACGTCGGCGGGATTCTCACCCTCGTGCCCGTGTTCGGGTTGACGTTGCTCGTGCTCTCGGGTCGGCAGGTGACGGCGCGTGCGCTGGCGACCGCCGGCGTGATCACGATCCTCGCCCTCGCCCTCGCCACCGGCATCGACCTGTTGCGACCGGCGGCGACCCGGACGCATCTCGGCCGCCTCGTCGCCAACATCGGCACGGACGGCCTTGGCGCACTGACGACGACGGCGCGACGGAAGCTGGCCGTCAACCTCCGCACCTACAAGTCGCCCTGGAGTTGGACGGTCGTGATCATCACCGTCTACATGCTCTACGTGCTGGGGTGGGCGCGGGGCTGGCGCAACCTGCTCCCGCCCCGATCGGCCTTGCGCGCCGGCGTCGTCGGAACGCTCGCGGCCGGGCTTGTCGGCTACGCCGTGAACGACTCCGGTGTGGTCGTGACGGCCGTCGTCTTCGTGTATCTCGGTCCGTTCCTCACGCTGCTGGCTCTGCAACGGGAACATGACGGCCTCGCCATCGGCGGGCATCGGTGACCGTGCTGTTGGGCGTACTCGTGGGGTTCCTCGCAGCGCGTCTGGTGTGGCTCCTCTTTCGTCCCGTCCTGGCCGATGACGTCTTCCGGCGCGAAAACTACCGAGGTCACGCCCTCCCGACAGCCGCCGGGCTCGTCCTGGCCGTTTCCGTCCTGGCCGTCGAATCGGTGCGGGTCGTGGCCGCGGCGGCGGCTGGTGACGGCAGCCGCATCGACGGCCGCCGCCTCGGTGTGTTGGTGCTCGCCGTCGGGCTGTCGCTGCTCGGGCTGGTCGACGACCTGGCCGGCAACGGTGACCGCCGGGGATTTCGCGGGCACCTCCGGTCGGTCGCCGCAGGACGGCTGACCACCGGCGGCCTCAAGCTCCTCGGAGGTGGCGCCGTGGCGGTCCTCGCCGTGGCCACCACCCGAC
Organism: Acidimicrobiales bacterium; assembly: GCA_046597375.1. Classification (GTDB taxonomy): domain Bacteria; phylum Actinomycetota; class Acidimicrobiia; order Acidimicrobiales; family CADCTF01; genus DATLED01. The sequence goes on from JBKJKM010000279.1 coordinate 2,317, forward strand.
CCGACGGAGGTCTGGGATCGCTTCTTACCGATGCCGCCCTCGTGGCACTTGCGGCCAACCTCGGGAACCTCTTCGACCGGGCACCGGGACGCACCATCAAGGTCGGCGTGTTGGCCTTCGTCGTCCTCACGGTGGCCGCCTCGGCCACGGCGAGCCTCGGCGCCACCGCCGTCGTGATCGGCGGGGCCCTCGCCCTCCTGCTCGATGATTTGCGGGAGCGGATGATGTTGGGCGACACCGGCGCCAACCTGATCGGCGGTGTGGTCGGACTAGCCGTGGTGGCCACGGGCAGTCCGGTCACCCGCCTGGCCGTGCTGGGCGGGGTGGCGATCCTCAACGGGATCTCGGAGTGGGTGTCGTTCAGCCGCGTGATCGAAGGCTTCGCGCCGCTCCGGATGTTGGATCGGGCCGGTCGCCGCCGTTGAGCAGGGTGGCCGTGGCTTTGGGGCTTGTAGTCGTCGCCCTGGCGATCGCCTTTGCGTTCATCGCCGGCGAAGACCAGGGCACCGGCGGCGTCGCCGGCCTTCGGCCTCTTGGCGACCAGCCTTTCGGCGCCTCCGAGAACGGTGGAGATGCCGCCGTCCCGGGCCGTCGAGGTCTGGTGAGCCGGGACGGTCGCCGGCTGGCCGTGCTCAACGACGAGGGTCTGGGATTAGCCGAACAAGGTGTCGTTCGGCCGGTGACCGAGCCGGGCAGCCGGGTCGTTGACGCCGCCTGGTTCGCCAACGACGCCACGTTGCTCGTGGCCGAGGGACCGATCCCCACCGGTGCGCTCGCCATCGTCGACATCGACGGCACGGTGCGGGGGAGCGTGCCCCTCAGCCCGGTCCTCGGCTTCGGCACGGGGCACGGCATGGCGGTCGACACGTCGGGCAAACGAGCTGTCGTCACCGCCGTCGAACGGCCGGCGCTCGGGCCTCCGCAACGCCACCTCGCCCTCGTCGATCTCACGACGGGACAGAGCTCGACGTTGACCCCACCCGGTGGAAGTGACGAGTCCGGACCGGCCTTCGTCGGTGACGGCGAAGTGGCGTTCACCGAAACGACGGCCGACGGGACGAGGCGGGCTCGTCTCATCGACCTCTCCACAGGGGCGGTGCGTGAGCTGCGCAACGCGTCGACCGTCGTCGGATCGACCCCGCAGGCGGTTCTCGTCGTGTCGGGCGGCGACGTGGTGCGACTCGACGGCGAGGGGAAGGCGCCCGTCGTCGTGGGGCAGGTGCCGTCGGGCACCTCGGTGACCAGCATCGATGCCATCGGGGGCCAGGCCATCGTGGTCAATCGGTCCTCTCAGCTGCGGCCGATCCGGATCGATCCGTCGCCCATCGCTCCATCCGGCTCGCGCGAGGGGTACGGTGAAAGCCCGTGACGAAACACATCTTCGTGACGGGTGGAGTGGCCAGTTCCCTCGGCAAGGGACTCACCGCTTCGGCCCTCGGCCGGCTGCTCAAGTCCCGCGGTCTGCGGGTCACGATGCAGAAGCTCGACCCCTACATCAACGTCGATCCGGGCACGATGAACCCGTTCGAGCACGGTGAGGTGTTCGTCACCGAGGACGGCGGCGAGACCGACCTCGACCTCGGGCACTACGAGCGGTTCATCGACGAGAACTTGTTGCGCACGTCCAACGCGACGACCGGCGCCATCTACTCGTCGGTGATCTCCAAGGAACGCAAGGGCGACTTCCTCGGCAAGACCGTGCAGGTGGTGCCGCACATCACCAACGAGATCAAGGACCGCATCCTCCGCATCGCCGATGACGACGTCGACGTCGTCATCACCGAGATCGGCGGCACGGTCGGCGACATCGAGATCCTGCCGTTCCTCGAGGCCATCCGGCAGTTCCGCAACGACGTCGGCCGCGACCGGGTCTGCTACATCCACCTGACCCTGGTGCCGCTGATCGGCCCGACAGGCGAGCACAAGACCAAGCCGACCCAGCACTCGGTCAGCGACCTGCGGAGCATGGGCATCCAGCCCGACGTGATCGTCTGCCGGTCGAACACGCCGATTTCCGAGGGCCAGAAGAAGAAGATCTCCAACCTCTGCGACGTTCCCGTCGAGGCGGTCATCAACTGCGCCGATGCCCGCAACATCTACGAGATCCCGCTCGTCCTGCGGAACGAGGGCCTCGACAACTACGTCTGCGAGTTGCTCGACCTCCCCGGCGAGCCGGACTTGTCGGTGTGGGAGGCGCTGGTCGACAAGATCGACCACTGCGACACCGTCGTCCGGGTCGGCATCGTGGGCAAGTACGTCGTGTTGCCCGATGCCTACCTGTCGGTGGCCGAGGCGCTCAAGCACGGCGGGTTCCACCTCGGGGCCAAGGTCGAGATCGAGTGGATCGACTCCGAGGAGATCACCGACCTCTTGGCCGAGGCTCGACTCTCCCATCTCGACGGGATCGTGTTGCCCGGCGGCTTCGGCTCGCGTGGCATCGAAGGCAAGATCGCCGCCGCCGGCTACTCCCGCCAGAGCGAGCTCCCGTGCCTCGGACTGTGCCTCGGGCTGCAGATGATGGTCGTCGACGTGGCTCGCAACCTGGCCGGGCTGAGCGGCGCCAACTCGCGAGAGATCGATCCCGACACGCCCTATCCCGTCATCGACCTCATGGACGAGCAGAAGAACGTCGTCGACATGGGCGGCACGATGCGCCTCGGCGCTTACGTGGCCAAGCTCGCCCCCGGCTCCCAGGTGGAGAAGGCGTACGGCGAGCCCGTCGTGTTCGAACGCCATCGCCACCGCTACGAGGTCAACCCCCGCTTCCGCCACCGCCTCGAAGAGGCCGGTCTGGCCTGTACGGGCACGTCCCCCGACGGCCGGCTGGTCGAGTTCATCGAGTTCCCCGGGCATCCGTTCTGGGTCGGAACCCAGGCCCACCCCGAGTTCAAGAGCCGCCCCGACCGGCCCCATCCCTTGTTCTACGAGTTCGTCGGCGCCGCCCTCGACCGTGCCAACGGTCGCAACCCCCGCCTGCCCGACTTTTAGCGTTGATGGCGGGAGTCGTGAGGTCGTGACCGCTCGATTCGAGAAGGTCGGGGAGCGACTGATCCATCAGGGCGACCGGATTTCGCTTGGCCGGGCCACCTACGAGGCGCCGGATGGGATGACGTTCGAGCGCGACGTCGTCCACCACCCCGGGGCCGTCGGTGTGGTGCCGGTAACCGACGAGGGCACGGCCGTGCTGCTGGTCCGCCAGTACCGCTCGGCCGTCGATGCGGAGCTGCTCGAGATCCCGGCGGGGCTCCGGGACGTGGCCGGCGAGCCGCCGATCGAGACGGCCCGCCGGGAGCTGATCGAAGAGGTCGGCATGCGCGCCGGGCGCATCGAGAAGCTGTGCGCGTTCCACAACTCCCCAGGGTTCTGCGACGAGGTGGTCCACGTGTTCGCGGCCTACGACCTCGAACCGTGCGAGCTCGACCGCCAGGGAATCGAGGAGGCGCACATGACGATCGAAAAGGTCGCCCTCGACGACGTGCCGGCGATGATCGCGTCCGGTGCCATCACCGACGCCAAGACCGTCATCGGCCTGTCCCTCCTCCGGGAATCGCTCCGGTGATCGTCGGGGTGCCGGCGGAGACGAAGACGGGGGAGTACCGGATTGCCATGACGCCGGACGGGGTGCGCGAGCTGCACGCCGCCGGGCATCGGGTGCTGGTGGAGGCCGGCGCCGGCGAGGGCTCGTCGATCACGGACGCCGAACTCGTGGCCGCCGGCGCCGAGACGGTGTCGGTGGACGACGCCTGGTCGGCCGAGCTGGTCGTCAAGGTCAAGGAGCCCCAGGGTCCGGAGCTGTCGCGCCTGCGACCCGAGTCCGTTCTCTTCACCTACCTCCACCTCGCTGCCTACCCGGAGGTCGGCCGAGCGCTGCTGGCGGCGGGGACGACGGCACTGGCCTACGAGACCGTGCAGCTCGAGGGAGGAGCTCTGCCGCTGCTCGCCCCCATGAGCGAGGTCGCCGGTCGCATGGCCACCCAGATCGGCGCCCATTACCTAGAACGGGAGAACGGCGGCCGCGGCGTCCTTCTCGGTGGCGCCCCTGGGGTGCGTCCGGCTCGCGTCGTCGTCCTCGGCGCCGGGAACGTGGGATGGAACTCGGCGTGGATCGCCCAGGGTATGGAGGCCGAGGTGATCCTCCTCGACAAGAACCTCGATCGGCTCCGCTTCGTCGACCAGATCCACAAGGGCCGGATCATGACGCTGGCGTCCAATCGGGGCGCCGTCGAGCGCTCGGTGGCCGAGGCCGACCTGGTCATCGGGGCCATCCTCGTACCGGGAGGTCGGGCCCCGATGGTGGTCACCGACGACATGGTGCGGGGCATGAAGAAGGGGGCGGTGATCGTCGACGTCGCCGTCGACCAGGGTGGCTGCATCGAGACGACCCGGGAGACCACCCACGACGATCCGGTGTACGTGGTCCACGACGTCTTGCACTACGCCGTCGGCAACATCCCGGGGGCCGTCCCCCACACCTCGACCTACGCCCTCACCAACGCCACCCTGCCCTACGTGCTGGCGGTGGCCGAACGGGGTGTGGCGGGGGCCGTGGCCCACGACCCGGCGCTGCGCGGCGGTCTGACGACCGTTGGGGGCCAGGTCACCAACCCGGCCGTGGCCGAGGCGATGGGCATCGTCGGGGTGGATCCGCTGGTGGCCGTCGGCGCCGTCTGAGGGCCGAGACGGTGAAAGGGGACCAGTCGGGCGGGTACGATCGTTCCCCATGCCGAGCGAAACCCTCCTGGCCGATCTGCGGTCGCGCCTCGTGGCCGAACGCGACCAGCTGCGCGGCCAGCTCGTCGAACTCGGCTTCGCCGACGGCGGGGCGGGCCTCGAATACGACGGCAACTTCGCCGACTCGAGCCAGGTCACGGCCGAGCGGGGCGAGGCCGAAGCGCTGGCCCACACCCTCCAGGAGACGTTGACCGACGTCGAACACGCGCTCGAGAAGCTGGGCGGCGAATCGTTCGGGATCTGTGAGAACTGCGAGAAGCCGATCGTCGAGGCACGGCTCGAAGCCATGCCGGCGGCCAGGCTCTGCATCGACTGCGCCTCCAATCGCTGAGCCTGCGTCCCCGTAGCGGGGCCGACCAGGCATCATCGAGACCGTGGATCCGGCACCTGTGACCGCGGCGGTGCGCCGCAACAAGCCGTACCAGTACGTCGTGCTGGGGCTGCTGGTCGCCGTTTTCGTGTACTACGCCCTTCGAGGCGGGTCGCTGCAACGGGCCGACATCATCTTCTACGCCGTATTGCTGCCGTCGATCATCCTCCACGAGGTGTCCCACGGCGCCGTCGCCCTGCTCTTCGGCGACCGTACGGCGCAGCGGGCCGGTCGCCTGACGCTCAACCCCCTCAAGCACAT
>JBKJKM010000111.1:0-2619 GCA_046597375.1 Acidimicrobiales bacterium
TCATTGGGCCTCGCTCTGCGGCGCCGGCCTCCGGCCCGAGGGCCTTGCCGCTCGGCTGGCGGCTGCTCGCTGGCGCTCCCGACGCCGCCGGGGCAACGAGCAAGCGAGGCCAGAGACGTTGACTCGGGGGGAGAGGCGTGCGTACGCTCCCTACACTGGCGTAGTTACGCTGGTGTCAGTTCGACCGCTGAAAGGCACTTCGCCGTGACCGAAGTCGGTTTCCGTGGCCCGCAGGTCTGCGCCATCGTCGGCATCACCTATCGCCAGCTCGACTACTGGGCCCGCACCGACCTCCTCCGCCCCTCGATCAGCGAGGCCAGGGGGAGCGGCACGCAACGCCGGTACTCCTACCGCGACCTGCTCGAGCTCAAGGTGATCAAGCGTCTGCTCGACGCCGGCATCGCCCTGCAGTCGGCCCGCGTGGCCATCGGCTACCTCCGAGAGAACCTCGGCGAGGACGTGGCCGCCGCCAACTTGGTGCTCAACGGCACGTCGTCGGTGCTGGCCGCCTCCGGTGAAGAGATCGTCGACCTCCTGCGCGGTGGCCAGGGCGTGCTCAACATCCTTCCTCTCGGCAGCGTCAAGGACGAGCTCGACGCCGCCCTCCACTCGCTCGAGGATGCGGCCGCGACCAAGGCCGGTGCGGTCGCGGCCGACACCGCGCCGGCTCCTCGGCGGGCGGCGAGCGGGAGCTGACGCTCCTGTCGGTGCCGGCCGCCGAGCCCACCCCGGCTCCGCCCTATGACGGCCCCTCGCTCCACGAGGGTGTGCGCTTCGCCCACAACTCGGAGCGCCAGTTCGCCAAGCTCCTCGACTTCTACGGCATCGCCTGGGAGTACGAGCCCCGCACCTTCACGCTCGAGTGGGACCGCCAAGGCCGGGCCGTGCAGGCGTTCTCACCGGACTTCTACCTTCCGGCCTACGACCTCTTCATCGAGATCACCACCCTCAACCAGAAGCTGGTGACCAAGAAGAACCGCAAGGTCCGCCGCCTCCAAGAGCTCCACCCCGAGGTGTCGGTGAAGATCTTCTACCAGCGTGACTACCTCAACCTGCTGGCCAAATACGGCCTCGAGGAGCCGTCCCAGCTCGTTGGACTCGACCTGATCGAGCCGATCGATTTCGACTTCGGGGAGCGCCTCTAGGCTCCGGCCGTGGACAAGCGCTCACCCCTCGACGCCGCCCATCGGGCACTGGGGGCCAAGCTCGTGCCCTTCGGCGGCTGGGAGATGCCGCTGGCCTACGCCTCCGGGACGATCGCCGAACACCTGGCCTGTCGCCACGGCGCCGTTGCCTTCGACGTGAGCCACCTCGGCACGGTCGCCATCGAGGGCGAGGACGCCTTCGATCGCTTACAGGCCGCTCTCACCAACGACCTCCGACGAATCACGCCCGGTCGGGCGCAATACACGCATCTCCTCGACCCCGAGAACGCCAGCGTCGTCGACGACATCATCGTGTGGTGGGTGGCCGAGAACGAGTTCCACGTCATGCCCAACGCCTCCAACACCGACGGCGTCGTCGGCGCCATCGGCGGACGGGACACCACGGCCGAGCGAGCGATCATCGCCGTGCAGGGCCCCCAGGCTCGAAGGCTCCTGGCTTCGGTCGCTCCTGAAGCGGCTGGCGTTCCCCGCTTCGCCGTCACCACCTTCGATTGGTCAGGCACGACCGTCACGGCCGCCGGCACCGGCTACACCGGCGAGGACGGCGTCGAGTGCGCCGTTCCCGTCGCCGTCGCGCCGGCCTTCTGGGACGCGGTGCTGGCCGCCGGCGTCGTGCCCGCGGGTCTAGGCGCCCGCGACACGCTGCGCCTCGAGGCCGGCCTCCCGCTACACGGCCACGAACTGGGTCCTGGCATCACCCCCCTGCAAGCCGGCCTCGGCTGGGTGGTGGGCTGGGACAAACCGGCGGGGTTCCGCGGGCGAGCCGCACTGCAAGCTGAAAAGGAGGCCGGCGTGTCCCGTCGTCTCCGGGGGCTCCTCGTCGAAGGGCGCCAGCCGCCACGTGAGGGCTACCCCGTCCTGATCGACGGGCAACCGGCCGGCGTCGTGACCTCGGGCAACTTCTCGCCCGTACTCGGCACTGGCATCGCGCTGGCCTTTTTGCCTCCCGACAGCGTGCCGGGAACGTCCGTCGAGATCGAGGCGCGCGGCGGCAACCGTCTTGCCGCCGAGGTCGTCAAGCTTCCGTTCGTCTCTCCCCAGAAGGGCTGATCCGTTGGGTCACTACGTTCCCCACACCGATGCCGAGTTGGCGTCGATGCTCGACTTCGTCGGGGTGTCCTCGCTCGACGACTTGTTCTCGACCATCCCCGAGGCCCTTCGCCTGGCGGCCGGCGACGACGGTCGCCACCTCGAGCTGCCTGACGGGCTGAGCGAGTTCGACACCCTGGCCGAGATGGAGCGGTTGGCCAACCGCAACACCCAACTCACGTGCTTCGCCGGCGCCGGCGCCTACGACCACGACACCGCGTCGGCGACCAAGCGACTGGCGTTCCGAAGCGAGTTCGTGACGGCCTACACGCCGTATCAGCCCGAGGTCAGCCAGGGCGTGCTGCAGGCGCTCTTCGAGTACCAGACGATGATCTGCTCTCTCACCGGGACCGACATCTCGAAC
>JBKJKM010000219.1:0-8548 GCA_046597375.1 Acidimicrobiales bacterium
GTGGCGCCAGGGCCGACGCAAGCCCAGAGCACCAGCGAGTGCCGCGCGACGGTCACGAGCAATGAGCTGAGGATCACCGTTTGCGGCCTGTTGTCGAGCGCCGACCCAGACAGGCCGATGACCTCGTCGACGGTGCCACTTCGCGTCACGGTGACGAACGAGGCCAATCGACCCATCTCCGGCAAGTACAGCGTGACCGGCATCAAAGCAACGGTCGTCGGCAAACGAGCGGGACAGATCCTCCCCGACCCGCCGACGAGCCCTCCACCGACGGGCTCGACGCTGAACTGGGAGTTCGAGCTGCCGGCCAACGGTGACTACGACCTCGAGGTCGAGGCCTTCGGTGACCGGCCCAGCGGCACGCAACGTGGCCAGACCACGGCACTCTTCTACCTGGGCGCGCTTCCAGCGAAGCCGACGGGGGTCACCACGTCGGTGAGTCCAGCGGGGAAGGTGACGATCACCTGGAACGCCAATCTCGAGCCGGATCTGGTCGGGTACGAGGTCGAGCGCTCACCGCAGGGGAAGAACGCGTGGGCCGCCATCGACGAGTCGTATGTCGAGAGCCCAGCCACGTCCGCCACGGACCAGCCCCCGGTCGGAGGCTGGCGCTACCGGGTGCGGGCGATCCGCATGGGCTCGACGGAGGGAAGGGGGGCGGTCTCGCCGGAATCGAATGTGGCGACGGCCGACGTCGACCCGCCGCCGACCACCACGACGGCCGCCAACACGACGTCCACGTCGGCGACGGGATCGGACACCACCGCGGGCGGGAGCGCCACTGCCGACGCCGCGGCGACGGGAACGGGAACGGGCGGAACGTCGACCACGCTGTCTCGAGCAACGCCGGTCACCGGCGGAACCAACAACACCGTCGACCTCCGGAAATTCGCGGCCGCCCTGGATGCCCAACGGCGCACTGAAGCCGCCCGCCGCGTGGCCGAGCCCGATCCCGGCTTCGACCCGACGCTCCCGTTCGACGTCCGGCCGCGTGAGTCGCTGGAAGAGCCCGAGGTCGATGGCGGAGATCTGGCCGAGCCCGGCGGCGACGAGCCCGAACTGGGCATCGGCGAACGTCTCGTGTCCGACGACGCCGGCGAGCGTCGCCGCTCGATCGGCTTCGTGGCCGGCGGTCTACTGCTCTTCGTTCTCGGCATGTCGGGCCTCTTCGTGAAGGCCGAAGTCCGCCGGGCCGACGACCTCGACCTCGACCCGGTGCCGCCGCTCGAACCGGAGTTCGCGCTCGAGCCCCAGCCCGTCTCCGAGGCCGTCCACGAGCCGGAGCCCGTCCTGGAGCCGCTGCTCGTTCCGAGTGGACCTGTTGGTGTTCCGGCCTCCGAGCGTCGAGCCGAGCGCCGCCGCCGCCGGCCCCTTCCCGTGGCCGTGGCCATGGCCGTGGCCCCGATCGAACCTCCGCCGCCGCCCCAGGCGAGGCTCCGACGGGCGGAGCGGGCCGCCGCTCGCGAGGCGTTGTTCGACGACGCCACCCGGGAGGTCCGCCGTGCCGCCGACCTGGCGCCTCCCGCCACGGACGTCGGGCCGACACCGCGCCGAGTCCGGCGTACGGTGGCACCTCTCGACGCGCCCGCCCTCGACATCCCCGAGCCGGTGGCCCCGACGGCCCCGCGAACCAGGACAGCCAATGCCCGAAGAACTCCGCCTCGCCTTCCATCGAGACCTGCAGACGATCGACGAGAAGGTGATCCAGTTGTTCGCCCTCGTCGCCGAGGGGCTGGCCAAGGCGACCGACGCGTTCCTGTCGGGTGATCGTGAGGCGGCTCGAGAGATCGTCGCCAAGGACAAGCTGATCGATTCGCTCTATCACGACGTCGAAGACCTCGTGCAGCACCAGTTCGCGTTGCAGGCCCCGATGGCCCGAGACCTCCGCTTCTTGCTGACCGTCTTGCGCATCGTCCCCGAGCTGGAGCGCAGCCACGACCTGGCCGAGCACATCGCCAAGGCCGCCGCGCGCGGTTTGCCCCGCGAGCTCCCGCCCCGCATCCGAGGGCTCATCGAAGAGATGGGTCGGGTCGGTGTGGAGATGTGGCGCGCCAGCGCCACCGCCTACCTCGAGCGCGACGCCGAGGTGGCTGAGTCACTCGATGGTGCCGACGACGAGCTCGACGACCTCCACGTGAGCCTCACGGCCGAACTTGTCTCCGGTCAGTTGAGCGTCCCCGTGGCCACCGAGATGACGCTGGTCGCCCGGTACTACGAGCGCCTTGGCGACCATGCCGTCAACGTGGCCAAGCGGGTGCGCTACCTGGTGCTCGGGCCGACGCCCACCCGCTGAGAGCGACGCGCCGGGAACCGGTCGGTCATTGCCGCACGTCGAACCCCTGAACGCCGACCAGGGGGCAGGACATGACGATGCGGAACCAACACGGCACGACGATGCGACACCAACACCGGCGGACGAAGCTCGCAGCCCTCGGCCTCCTGGCACTTCTCGCCTTCGGTGCGTGCAGCGCCTCGTCGAAGAACGCGGCGCAGGTCAAGGATCTGCCAGCGGCCGACGGGACCGAAGGCGGTGCCGACGAGAGCGAGAACGACGCGCGGCCACAGGCATCTGCCATCAGGGCCAGTGGCGGGGGCGCTTCCGGCGCGGCACCGTCAGGTGACCTGGCGGCACCGCTCCCACAAGGGCTCGGCAACGACCGAGTGGTCAAGACGGCCAGCCTCGAGATCGAGGTCGACACAGGTTCGTTCGCCTCCGCCTTCTCCAAGGTGTCCACCATCGCCGCCGCCAATGGTGGGTTCGTGGCCTCCTCGGACAGCCGCCAGAGCACCGACGACGAGGCCGACCGTCAGTCCGCGGGCTCCCTGGTGGTGCGGGTGCCGTCGGCCAACTTCGATGCGACGCGCACGCAGCTGATCGAGCTCGGCGATCTCCGATCCCAACAAGTCGAGGGCACGGACGTCGGAGGCCAGCTCACCGACCTCGAGGCCCGCCTCCGCAACCTTCGGAGCCACGAGGAGGCGATCCGTATCCTCATGACGAAGACGGGCACGATCGGCGAGACCATCGAAGTGCAGCGCCAGCTCTCCACCGTGCGAGAGCAGATCGAGCAGCTCGCCGGCGAGCAGGCCCGGCTGACCGATGCCGTCTCCTTTGCAACCCTCACGCTGGCCCTGGCCGAACCCAATGCCGCCTTCGTCCCCGACGGCGGCGCCTCGCCGCTCGGTGATGCCTTCGCCCGGGCCGTCGATGCCACGCAGGCCGTGCTGGCCGGAGTGATCGTCTCCGCTGGTTATCTCGTCCCGCTCGCCCTCCTCGCCGGCCTCGTCTGGTTCGCCGTCCGCCCATTCGTCGCCGCCAACCGCCGCCGGCTCGAGCCGATCAACCCGCCCGCCTCGTCCGCCTGAAGCCCTCCCCGCCGAAAACTTCGCGTTGCGGTTGCCCTTGCGGTCGTGAAAATTGCATTGGTGTTGCCCGAACGGCTGCCGGAAAGGCAAAACCAACGACCGGAGTTCAGTTGGCCAGCACGGCGCGGAGGAAGGCGATGGCGCCGGACTTGTCGAGGGGATCGTTGAGGTTGCCGCACTTGGGGGATTGCACGCAGGAGGGACACCCGTCGTCGCAGCCGCAGCCGGCGATCGCCTCCAGGGTGGCCTCGAGGTGTGAGCGACCGGCGGCGAAGCCGAGCTCGGCGATGCCGGCGCCACCGGGGTAGCCGTCGTAGATGACGATCGTCGGCCGGCCCGTGTCGGCTTGCAACGCCGTCGAGACCCCGCCGACGTCCCAGCGGTCACAGATGGTGAAGAGCGGGAGCATGCCGATCCCGGCGTGCTCGGCGGCATGAAGCGTTCCGGGCACGGCCCGGGCCCGAATACCTGCGACCGCCAGCACCGCCGGATCGACGGTGTACCAGAAGGCCCGGGTGACGAGGCAGGTCGGTGGCAGGTCGAGGTCCACGTCGCCGATGGTCTCGCCGTCGACGAGGGAGATGCGCCGGTACCCCGTCACCTGCTCCGTCACCTCGACGACGCCGAGTGACAGGCGGGCGGCGCCGACATCGGCGGCCTGCTCCTCCTCGACGAGCCGCACCGACGTCTCCGAACGGGTCTGGGTCGATTCCAGCGGATCGACGGCACCGACCCAGGCGACGGCGTCGTCGAGATCGAGGCGGGCGACGCGGTAGTGCTGGCCCTGGTGCAGGTAGATCGCGCCCGGGTGTACCGACGAGAAGGCCCGGGCGGCATCGACCGTCCCGATGAGCACACCGTCGTCGTCGACGATCGAGAACTCGCCCGTCGAGCCCGAGCGCAGCCCGACCCCGTGGGCCGGCCGCTCCCGCCCGGCGTACACGGCCCGGCCCTCCCGCAGGCGGAGGGCGTCGTCGACGACGAGACGGCGGATGCCGTCCTCCAGATCGTCGTCGGCCCAGTAGGTCTCGTCGGCCGGCGTCAGCGGGAGCTCGTAGGCACCACAGGCGAGATGGGGGTCGAGGACGAACGGGTTGGAGGGGTTCACGATGACGGGCTCGGGTGTGCGGCTGAAGAGCTGATCGGGGTGGGCCATGAACCACTGGTCGAGGGCGTCGTCGCCAGCCACCAACACGGCGAGTGATCGCTGTTGTTGGCGCCCCGCCCGCCCGGCTTGTTGCCACATCGAGGCGATCGTTCCCGGGAAGCCGTTGAGGATGCAGAAGTCGAGGCCGCCGACGTCGATGCCGAGCTCGAGGGCGTTCGTCGCGGACACACCCCGCAGGCGCCCGGAGAACAGCTCGTCCTCGATCTCCCGGCGCTCGGACGCGAGGTAGCCCGACCGGTAGGGACGTACCGACGGCGCCAGTTCGGCGGGAAGTTGGTCGCGTGCCCGAGCCGCCACGATCTCGGCCCCCTTGCGTGAGCGGGTGAAGGCGATGCCGCGGTAGCGCTGGGCAACCAGACCGGCCAGCAACGACGCCGACTCGACGTTGCCCGAACCGCGTGCGCCGGAATCGAGGAGCGGTGGGTTCCAGAGGGCGAAGAGCCGCTCGCCCCGGGGGGAGCCGTCGTCGACGACCTCCTCCACCGGCACACCACAGATGGCCGAGGCGAGCCGGCCGGGGGTGCCGACGGTGGCGGAGCCCAGGATGAAAGTGGGGAACGAGCCGTACAGCCCGCAGAGCCGTCGGAGGCGCCGGACGAGGTGGGCCACGTGGGTGCCGAAGATCCCCCGCAAGGTGTGGAGCTCGTCGAGCACGACGTAACGCAGCCGCATCAAGAAGGTGGCCCATCGCCCGTGGTTCGGGAGGATGCCGGCGTGCAACATGTCGGGGTTGGTCAACACGACGTTGGCGTGGCGCCGTACCCACGCCCGGGTGGCGGGGTCGGTATCGCCGTCGTAGGTCGAGGGCACCAGCCCGGGGATCTCGAGGGCGGCCAGCGAACGCAGCTGATCTTGCGCGAGTGCTTTGGTCGGATAGAGCAAGAGCGCCGAGGCGTCGGATGGCGACCGGAGGATGGCCTCGGCGATCGGCACTTGGAAGCACACCGACTTCCCGGACCCGGTGCCCGTGGCAATCGCAACCGACCGTCCCCGTCGGGCCAGATCGATGGCCGTCGCCTGGTGCGAGTACAGCGGAGGGAGACGCTCAGTCAGTGCAGGGTGCAGCGGGTCGCGCACGGCGGCGTGCTCGGCCGCCCGGCCAGGCAGCCGTTCGAGGTGCACCAGCTGATCCCGCCAACCCAGCGAGCCCAGCACCGCCTCGAGGGGGTCGAGCGGCACAGGTATGACAGTACGGCGAGGGGGGTACTACGTTTCCGACCCACACGACGTGGCTCGCCTCATGGCGCGCCCAGGCGCACCCCTCCAAGGAGTCGATATGGAACTGGATCTCGACGTCACCGAGCAGAACGGCTTCGCCGTGCTCGCAGTCAAGGGTGAGGTCGACGTCTACACCGCGCCGCGACTCCGGGAGAAGTTGGTCGAGCTGGTGACAGCCGGCCAGCACCGCATCGTGGTCAATCTCGAGGGCGTCGAGTTCCTGGACTCCACCGGACTCGGTGTCCTCGTCGGTGGCCTGAAGCGCGTGCGGAGCCACAACGGCGACCTGAGCCTGGTGTGCACGCAGCACCGCATCCTCAAGGTGTTCGAGATCACGGGCCTCACCAAGGTGTTCTCGATTCACGACACCGTCGACGCAGCCGTCGCCGAGTAGCGACCGGGCTGCGGGCATGGCGTCGGCCATCGAGCTCGAGATCCCGGCGCGCCCGGAGTTCGTAGCGCTGGCGCGTCTCGTCATCTCGTCGCTGGCTTGTTCGCGACGCAATCTCAGCGACGATCGGGTCGACGATCTGAAGGTGGCGGTCTCCGAGGCCTGCACCAACGCCATCGAAGCCCATCACTCGGCGGCGACGAACGACAGCGTCCTCATTCGTTGCACCGAGCACGACGACCGCATCGAGGTCGAGATCCAGGATCGCGGATCGGGCTTCGACCCCGACACCTTGCCGGAGCACCCGCCGGTGACCGACCCAGAGCGCCTCAACTTCGAGCGGGGCCTCGGAATCCCGCTCATCAGGACGCTCGTCGATGACGTGCGCATCGACTCGTCGGGTGACGGCACCAGGGTGACGATGTCGATGACGTGCCTCGCCGTCGACCCGAAAACCGACCTCGACCTCGACCTCGACCTCGATTTCGACGAGCCGCTCTAGGACCTGCCGGTCGACGGTGGGGGCTCGCCCGGCCCGATGAGGATGCGCTTCACCGCATCTTCGGAGTCGGGTGTGGTCAACGCAAGCACCTCGTCGCCGCCTTGGAGCACCGTGTCACCACGGGGGACGACCACGTGACCGTCTCGCACGATGGCGACGAACGTTGCGTCCCTCGGCACCGCGAGGTCCGCGATCGGGCGATCCTTCGCCGGAGAGTCCTCGGCCAGCGTGACCTCGATGAGTTGCGCTTCGCCGCCCTCGAACTCCAACAAGCGCACGAGCGACCCCACGGACACGGCCTCCTCGATCAGCGCCGTCAGCAGGTGCGGCGTCGAAACCGAGACGTCGACGCCCCAGGACTTGTTGAACAACCACTTGTTGCGCGGCTCGTTGATGCGAGCGACCACGCGCGGCACGGCGAACTCCTGCTTGGCCAGCAGGGAGATCACGAGGTTGACCTGGTCCTCACCCGTGGCCGCCACCATGACGTCTGCATCGGCGACGCCGGCCTCGTTGAGGTCCGAGACCTCGCAGGCGTCTCCGAGGAACAGGTCGACGTCGCTCGACGGACGGAGGCGGGCCACGAGGTCGGCGTTGCGCTCGATGACCAGCACCTCGTGGTTGGCCGCCCTCAGGTCGGAGGCGACGAACGTCCCCACGGCGCCGGCTCCAGCGATGATGACCTTCATTCGTGTCCCCCTCCGTCGGTGAGCAGTTGCTCCAGCTGGGCCGTGGCGTCGTCGTGCACGAGGAGGTGAAGCAGGTCGCCTTCTTGTCCCACCATGCCGGGCGTCGCCAGCATCCCCTCGCCGGCCCGCGTCAGGGACACGAGTCGAAAGCGGTCGTCGGCCTTCCCATTTCCGCAGAGGGTGTCGAGGCGCTTGCCGGCCCAGCCGGCGGGGAGGTCGCGCTCGACGAGGTGGAGGTTGCCGTCAGGGTGGGTCCAGTCGGTCATCGACTTGGTCGGGAACAACCGGCGCATCACCTGATCGGTCGTCCACGTCACCGTGGCGACGGTCGGAATGCCGAGCCGCTGATAGATCTCGGCCCGTTTCGGGTCCTTGATCCGGGCGACGACAGAGTCGATGGCGTAGGTCTCCCTGGCGATACGGGCGGCGACGATGTTCGAGTTGTCGCCGGAGGTGACGGCGGCGACCGCTCCGGCTTCGGTGATCCCCGCCTGCTCGAGGACGGACTGGCTGATGACGTTGCCGAGGACGGCGCGGCCGGTGAAGCGCTCGGGAAGGCGACGGAACGCATCGCGGTCCCGGTCGACCACGGCCACGGTGTGTTCCTCGGCCTCGAGGGTCGTCGCCAGACGTGAGCCGATCCGTCCGCAACCCAGAACGATGATGTGCATAGGTCTGGAGAGTTGACTCGGCGCCCGCCGGTCAGCGCAAACGGCCCGAGTCGCTAGTTTGGCGCCGTGAGCGGTGCGACGCATGCGGGGGGCGGCGAACCCGCGGAGGCCCACGACGAGCCCGGCCATGGCGGCGGGCACTCGAAGGGGATCGGAGCGTTGGCGCTGGGAGCGTTGGGCGTCGTGTTCGGCGACATCGGCACCAGCCCGTTGTACGCCTTTCGCGAGGCCTTCGAACACCAGGACCTGCCGGTCATTCGAACCAACGCCATGGGGCTCGCCTCGCTCGCCTTCTGGTCGCTGATCATCATCATCTCGATCAAGTACCTCAGCCTCGTCATGCGGGCCGACAACAAGGGCGAGGGCGGGATCCTCGCCCTCACCGCCCTCGTGATGCCGGCGAAGGGTGCACCTCGTGGCGGCCGCACCGCCGTCCTCGTCCTATTGGGCGTTTTCGGCACGGCCCTGCTCTACGGCGATGGCCTGATCACGCCTGCGATCTCGGTGCTGTCGGCGGTGGAGGGCTTCAAGATCGCCTCCTCG
>JBKJKM010000284.1:0-4053 GCA_046597375.1 Acidimicrobiales bacterium
TTCCGCCGTTCGTGAGCCTCGAGCGGCTGTGGGCCGGCTGGCGAAACGAGTACGTGTCGTCGGTCGGGGAGACCGGTCCTGGCGATGCGGGTTGCGTGTTCTGCCGCATCCTCACCAGCGGCGAGCCAGATGACGCAACGAACGTGGTCTGGCGCAGCGAAGGCGTTGCCGCGATCCTCAACGCCTACCCGTACACGAGCGGGCACCTGATGGTGATGCCGACGCGCCACATCGGCGAGCTGGAGGACCTCGGCTCCGACGCGCCGGAGGTGTGGTCGGCCGTGACGGCCGGTGTGCGGGCGCTCAAGGCGGCCTACCGACCCGAGGGGATCAACGTCGGCGCCAACCTGGGCCGGGCCGCAGGCGCCGGCGTGCCCGGGCACTTCCACGTCCATCTGTTGCCGCGCTGGAACGGCGACACCAACTTCATGACGTCGGTGGCCGAGACCCGCGTCCTGCCGGAAAGTCTCGATGCCACGTGGGCGAAGCTCCGAGGGTCCTGGCCTACCGACTGATCGGCCAGACGCCTCGCGCCTCGTCGAATGCGTCCGGTCGATAGATCACGAAGAAGTCGCCCTCCAGCGAGCCCGTCGCGAACGAGAGCATCGCTTGGCGTCGCTCGCCGGCGGCCAGCGAACCAGCCGTCGTCGCGTCGACCGACTGGGTCGGCACGACGGTGCCGTTCGGCAATTGCAAACGGACGTCGGCGAAGTTGTATGGCTGGGCGCGATCGTCCCGGTTCTCGATGGCGAAGCCCACCAAGAGAACGGGATCCGCCTCCCCGAACCTCGCCGACACGAGCGTCGCCGAGTAGCCCGAGATCCGCACGTCGTCGCCGACGTCGACGACCTGATCCTCCGGTCTCCCGTCGGGGTCGGCCGGATCGACGGTCGACGGTGTCGCCAGGGCTTCGCGCACCTGGGTGATGGAGTCCGAGGTCTTGTCGGCCAGGAATGCGAGAGCGAGAGCCACACCGATTCCGAGCAGGGCGACGACCCCCAACACGACCAGCACGGCGATGAGGCACCCCTTGCCGCTCCGGTTGGGCACGATCGGCGACGGTGGCTGGGGTGCGTACCAATTGCCGTCGGAGGCCTTCCACCAACCCGGGCTGGGAGGCGCCTCGCTCACTCGGTGCCGGCGCTTCGGCGTCGGCGTGTCACCTCGGGGTTGTAGCAGGCCCCCTTCATGCCGAGCATCTGGGCGGGCACGCACTTGTTGGAGTTCACGCACCACCCAGCGTCGTGACGCCGGTCGTCGCCCAGGATGCGAGCCGCCAGGTCGGGTTCGGCATAGAACGGGCGGCCGATGCCGACCAGGTCGGCCTCGCCGGCGTCGAGGATCGCGTGGACCTCGTCGGACGTTCGGATGCCACCGACGGCCAGCACGGGGATCGACACCTGCCGCTTCATCGCTGCGAAGAGGTCACGGTTCCAGACGGGGACGAACGGGGCGCGCCTCGCCCCGATACGGGAGCCCGCCGAGATCACGGCCCGACGCACTGGCGATGGACAGGCCTTCTTGAAACGCTCGGCCATCCCCTTGTTGGTCCAGAGCGAGTCGGGGACGCCGCCACGCGACAGGGTGGTGTCCGGGAAGACCGACACCTCGACCGGGGTGACGGCGTCGAAGCCCCACTCTTCGACGAGCCGGCCCAATGCCAACGCATCGTCGACCGTCGAGTGACCGCCGATCGGTGGCCCCGTCTCGGCCGGCACCTTGACCGTGCAGGGATAGTCGGCGCCCGCTCTTCTCGACACCTCGTCACGGATCAATCGCAACACCGTTGCTCGGCCCTCGAGCGAACCTCCGAAGTCGTCGGTGCGGCGGTTGTAGAAGGGCGACAGGAACTGGTCGAGCAGCTTGGCGTTGGCCGACCCCAGCTGCACGCCGTCGTAGCCCGCTTGGCGCGCCCAGGCGGCGACGTCGCCATAGCGCTCGGCCATCGCCCGGATGTCGTCGGCCGTCATGACGTGAATCGGGGTGCGGGCGAAGACCGGCCGGAGGAACCAGGGGAGTGGAGAGGCGGCGAGCAACGGGCCTTGGCGCTTCGAGGCGTACGGCTCGTGCCAGGCCTCCATGGCGTAGAGACCGCCGTGGCCCACCTGCAGGAAGATCGAGGCGCCCTCGGCGTGCACGGCTTGCACCATCGGCGCCAGCCGCATCACCTTCTCCCTCGTGTCCACGGTCGTCATGCCAGGCGACGTGCGTCCCTCCGGGAAGAGACATGACGAGCCCTGGATGATGAGCCCCACGCCGGCCTTGGCATTGGCTACGAAGTGGCGGGCGTAGATCTCGGCGGCGTCGTCTCCGTCGCCGGCCCCTTCGAGCACGGGCGCGCGATACAGCCGGTTGCGGAGCGTCGCTCCGTTGATGCGCAGCGGCGTCGTGAGGATGCTCATGGCGCCGCTCGACCTCAGGTGGAAGCGCTTACGCGCGCGGCGCGCTCCTGAGCCGCCATCTCGGCGATGTCGTCGATCTCCTCGACGCTGAAGCCCGCCATCTCACGGAACTTCCGGGCCAGCCGGATCGATGCGTCGGGCCCTTCGCCCCGCAAGCCGCGAAAGTTGAAGAGGCTGTCGACGGTCTTCTGGAACTCGAGGGCGCGAGCTCGGCGGTCGGGGTCGCCCTCGGTGACGGCTCGAAGCCACTGCGAGCCCATCTTCACGTGGGTGACCTCGTCGGCCAGCATCCAGTCCTCGCAGAACTCGAGCACCGGGTCGGACATGGCGCTCCCGAAGTCGCGCATGGTGGTGAAGACGTCGATGGCGAGGCCCTCGAGCGCTCGGTTGACACCGGCGAGGCGGAAAACGGGGTCTTCGTGACACGCCGCCTCGAAGAGCGTGATGCCTTCGGCGTACTCGCCGATCTCGATACCCATGTGCTCGTTCAGCCGGCACGAGATCTCGCAGTGGCGAGCTTCGTCCCAGCACTGGCGAGCCATGTCGAGCTTGAGTTCGAAGGGCACCTGCGACGGCGAGTCGTAATCCCACGCGGTCCTGCCGGCGCCTTCGAGAGCCTGGATCTCGCCGACGAAGATGCCGTGCATCTGGCGCCGGGCGCGATCGGGGACGTCGATGTTCGTGGGGTCCATCTTCCGGTCGTCGGGCTGTGGCCGCGGATCGCTGAAGCGTTCGACGGTCGTGACCCGGTTGAACCGGGAGTCACGAGCGAGGGACTCGGGAGCGATGTTCCTCTGCATGACGTCTCCTTGGTGGGCCCCAGCCCGATCGATTCCAGGCTACGTCAGGCGGCGCTCGGTAGGGCGACGGGCGCAAACGCGTCCTCCCAAGCCCAGTCCCGCTCGAAGTGGCGGTTGCCCTCTTCCATCAGGTTGAAGAGCCAGACGTAGCTGTAGATCCCGCAGGTGCCGATGGTGGCAGCAACCCGACCGCCGTAGCTGTGGTTGGTCTTGAGCACCGGCGCCGGCAGGGGCGCCAGGTTGGCACCGAAGGCGTGGGCCAGCGCCGCCAACTCGGCTTCGACGGCGGCTTCGGCCTGGGCGTGCTTGACCAGGTCCTGGTCGAGAAGCACGTAGAGCACGATCAGCCCGATTCCGCTGGACAACAGCACGATGACGAGCCAGATGGCCGGGTCGCGGAAGTCGCCGGCCAGGCGTCGGAGCACGTCGAGGTGGGCGGCCGTTCGCTGGAAGGCCGGGGCCAGCTCGTCGGCGCGCCCGGCGGCCAGCGCCCGGTTCCACGCCAGTTCGTTGGCCGCCTCCAGGAGCTCGAGGCGCCGGCGGTTGTGGTCGCGCATCCGGCGGCACAGCTGGTAGGCGACGTAGTACGCGTACACACCGAAACTGAGGATGGTCCAGCCGAAGGCCGTCCAGAAATCGAAGCGGTAGTCGGACTCCGCTCGTCGATACCAGGCGTGCTGCAGACGCTCGGCCGGCGGCGGGATCGGCAACGGCGCGCCCAGTGGGTACATGGCCGCTTTGTAGCAGAGGCCGATGTCGCCGCATCATGGCGGTCATGGCTGCGGACACCGAGGGCGAGCACCACGACGTCCTCCCCGACGACCTCGATGCCTCCGGGTACGTCGGTCCGT
>JBKJKM010000304.1:0-7875 GCA_046597375.1 Acidimicrobiales bacterium
CGGCACCACGCCCGTGCAGATCGCCGAGCTCATGGGCCTGCCGTCGATCACCTTCGCCAAGAGCATCACGACCGACGGCACCACCGTTCAGGTCGAGCGCCAGACCGAAGAGGGCTACGACGAGGTCGAGTGCCCCCTCCCGGCGCTCGTCACCGTGACGGCCGGCGTCGTCGAGCCCCGCTACCCCTCGTTCAAGGGGATCATGGCGGCCAAGGGCAAGCCCGTCGAGGAGCTCAAGGTGAGCGATCTCGAAGGGGTCGACGTCAGCGTCACCCAGGAGATCACTGACGTCGTCGCCGCCGAAGAGCGTCAGGCCGGCGAGAAGGTCGTCGACGAAGGCGACGCCCACGAGAAGATCGTTGCATTCCTCGACCAGCTGAAGGTGATCTGAGATGCCGTTCGACAAGGTGTGGGTGCTGGCTGAAGCCAGTGCCGAGGGCAAGCCCACGACCATCACGTACGAGTTGCTGACAAAGGCCCGCCAGATCGGCACCACGGTCGAGGCCGTCGCCTGGGGCGAAGGCGTCGACGGCTATGCCGCCGACCTCGGCCGATTCGGTGCGACGAAGGTCCTGAACGTCGGGGACCTCGGCGGTTCCCTGCCGGGTGTGCCGGTCGCGGCCGCGCTGGCGGCGCAGATCACGGGCGGCAACAAGCCTGACGCCATCTTGTTCCCGCAGAGCTACGACGGGCGTGACATCGCCGGCCGGCTCTCGGCGAAGCTGAACCTCGGCGTGCTGACCAACCTCGTCGGCCTCGGCGAGGACGGCACGACCGAGCACGCCATCTTCGGCGGAGCCACCATCGTCAAGGCGAAACTCACCAACGAGACCCCCTACCTCTTCGTCGTGCGGGCCAAGTCGTTCGCCCCGGAGGAGAGCGGCGGCGGCGCTCCCGCCGTCGAGGCCATCGAGGCCCCCGACACCGGTGCCACCAACGCCGCCAAGATCAAGCAGAAGCACGTCGAGGAGCGCACCGGTCCGAAGCTGGACGAGGCCGCCGTCGTCGTCTCCGGTGGTCGAGGCCTCGGCGAGGCCAAGAATTTCGAGATGGTCGAGGAGCTGGCGAAGCTGCTCAAGGGGGCGCCCGGCGCTTCCCGTGCCATCGTCGACGCCGGCTGGGTGCCGTACGCCTACCAGGTCGGCCAGACCGGCAAGACGGTCAAGCCGACCGTCTACCTCGCCCTCGGCATCTCGGGCGCAACGCAGCACATGGTCGGCATGAAGGGCGCGAAGAACATCATCGCCATCAACAAGGACGAGGAGGCGCCGATCCTGTCGATCGCCGACCTCGGCATCGTCGGCGACGTCCACAAGGTCGTCCCGAAGCTGATCGAAGCCCTCAAGAACCGCTAACGCGAGTTCAAACAAGCGGCCAGGGGTACGGGCGGTCGCCGCCCGGATCGGGGAAGCATCCGAGGCGGATGACGGCCTCGACCCGACGATTGAACGCCGCCAGCTCGTGACGAGTGAGCAGGTCGTCGAGATCCGGCGGGACTTCCCGCAGCCTGGCGACGTCGGCCAACACGTCGGCGTCGATCGCCTCCCCCGCGAAGTCCCAGATGACGGTCCGGAGCTTCGGCTCGTCGTGGAACGTGACGCCGTGGTCGATGCCCCAGATGTGGCCGTCTTCGGTGAGCAGACAGTGCCCGCTCTTGCGATCCGCGTTGTTGGCCAGGAGATCGAAGACAGCCATACGCCGTAACTGTGGGCGATGGGCCTCCTCTTCGAGGAGCGTGAAGTAGTGCTGTGCGAAGTCGGCGTCGACGAAGCGTTGCAACGACCCCTCGCCCAGCGGTCCGTCCTCCCGGATGATGGTGTCAGGGACGATGTCCCACCCGAGGGCGTCGGACAAGCGACAGGCCGCCACTTCCCGTCGGTACAGCCCGCCGGGGAAGTCCCAGAGCGGACGCTCGCCACGGCCAGGCTTGTAGATCGCATCCACGGCCGTCTCGCCGAGCCCGACGCCGACGAGGAAGGTGCCGTTCGAGCTCCAGGGCATGCGGCCCTTCAGCTCGATCTCGCCCCCGAGCAGCAACCGCCGCATTGGCGAGTCGCTCAGTGCTTGAGGTGGCCGTTGGTCTTCGGGCATACGTGGCCGTCGGGGTCCATCGGGTTGCCGCACAGCGGGCAGTTCGGCCGTCCGCCGGCGACGAGCTCTTCGCCCCGCGCCACGAGGGCCACCATCTGTCCGATCGTGACGCCGATTCGCGCCGTCGCTCCCGATGGCAGGTCGTCGTCAATCGCATCGTCGTCGTCGCTCCGGGCCACGAGTTGTTCGAAGAGCAGAGTGACCCGCTGCGTCGCTTCGTCGAAGTGGCTCAAGCCGATGCCACCGACGACCCAGGCGGCCTCGATGGGAGGTTGCAGACCCGGCGCCGAGATGGGGGTCGCTTCCGGTGGGAGGTCGGCCAGGATCCCGTCGAGTGCGACCCCCAGGCTGGCGACCTGTTGCTTTTCGACCTTCAGGGTGACGACCGTCTGGCCGGCCCACGCTTGCACGTAGAAGACCCGCTGGCCGGGCTCGCCGATGGTGCCGAATGTGACGGCGTCCACGGAGGGGAGATCGAAGGATTCAGCCATGGATGTCCTCTACGAGGGCCGCAGCGCGGCGAGATCGCCGGTCGTGGAGTTGACGTTGAGCACCACGGGCCCGCCCGGTCCGTAGGCGATCGTCGTGATGGAGCAAGGGGAGATGACGATGCGTTGGAAGAGGTCGAGGTGGGTGCCGAGGGCGGAGGCCACGGCCGCCTTGATCGGATCAGCGTGAGAGACGAGCACGACGGTCCCACCGGCGTGGCGCGCCACCACGTCGGCCACGGCCCCCGTGATGCGCGTCTGCATCTCTGCGAACGACTCCCCATTGGGGAAGCGGAAGCCACTGGGGTAGCGCTGCACCGTTGACCACTCGGGCAGCTTCATGAGGTCTTTGAGCTTCCGACCCGTCCAGTCCCCGAACTCGCACTCGAGCAGCCCTCGGAGCGGCACCACCTTCAGTTGGCGGACCTTGCCGATCGGAGCTGCGGTCTCACGCGTGCGCTCGAGAGGGGAGGCGTAGATGGCGTCGATCTTCGGGAGGGCACGCAGTCGTTCGGCCACCGCCTCGGCCTGCTGGCGCCCCGTATCGGCGAGGTGCAGCCCCTTCGCTCGCCCCGGGAGCACCGACCCCGTCGTCGGCGTCTGGCCGTGGCGAACGAACAGCACCGTGGTCGGTGGAGTCGGCTTCGGTTTCGTCTGGCGGGTCGGACGGGGCGGGGGCGCGGACGGCATCGGCGGCGCCAACCTACCCTTGCCGCCCGTGCCACCGGACTCGCTCGCACGCCTGCAGGCGGAGATCACGAGCTGTTTCGCCTGTCCCCGCCTCGTCGAGTGGCGTGAGCAGGTGGCCAGGGACAAGCGCGCGTCGTATCGCAACGAGGACTACTGGGGCCGTCCGGTGCCCAGCATCGGTGATCCCGCCGCCACGCTGCTGGTGGTGGGGTTGGCTCCGGCCGCCCACGGTGGAAATCGCACTGGGCGCGTCTTCACCGGCGACCGTTCGGGCGACTGGGTGTTCCGGGCGCTGCACAAGGCGGGGTACGCCAACCAGCCGACGAGCGTGCATCGCGGCGACGGCCTGCGTCTCACTGGGGCCTACGTCGCCGCCGCGGTGCGATGCGCGCCGCCGGCCAACAAGCCGACGCCGGTCGAGCGCGACACGTGCCAGCCCTACCTGGTTCGAGAGATCGCGCTCCTCTCGAAGCTCCGGGTGTTCGTCGCCCTCGGCGCGTTCGGCTACGACGCACTCTGTCGGGTGCTCGACGTGCCCCGGCCCCGTCCTCGGTTCGGTCACGGCGCCGAAATCGAGCTCGAGGACGAGCGCTGGATCATCTGCTCGTACCACCCGAGCCAACAGAACACCTTCACCGGTGTGCTCACCGAGCCGATGTTCGACGCCGTGTTCGCTCGGGCGCGCCAACTCTGCGTTCTGTGAAGGGCTTGGGCCGGAATTACAACGCCAGCAACTCGCCGACCAGGTAGACGGCGGCGATGATGGCGAGGAACAGGGCAACGGTCTTGCGCAGGCCCTCATCTGTCGCCCGCATGGCGGCAGCGGCACCGAGACGGGCGCCAGGGATCACGCCGATGGCGAGCAACAGGGCGATGCGCCAATCGATGTTGTCGTTGAGGGCGTGCGTGATCGTCGACGGGATAGCGAAGATCGCTACGCATGCAAGGGAGGTGGCGATCGTCGTCTTCAGCGGCAGCTTCCCGAGCACGGTGAACCCCGGCACCATCACCGTGCCGCCGCCGATCCCGAGAAGCCCCGACATCAGGCCGGCCAGGACGCCGACGCCGATGAAGGCCCACGGCCGCCCACTCCCAGCCCGCGGCGGCGGGCCGGATGGCGCTTCGGTCTCAGGGAGCCCGGCCGCCTTCGGCTTCCGCGCCATCCGCAAGGCGGTGTAGGCGAGCAGCAGCGCGGTGAGGACCATCAGCAGGTGGCCTTCCCCCGGGACGTCGTCGGCCAGCTCTGATCCGATCACGGCCGAGACGATTCCCCCGGGGGCCGTGACCGCGACCACGCGCCAGAGGATCAGTCCCTCCTTGACGTAACGGGCCGTTCCGGTGACCGCGCTGGGAAAGATCGACGGCAGCGTCGTGCCGACCGCCAAAAGCGCCGGCACGCCGAGCGCCCGGATCGCCGGCGTGGACACCACGGCTCCGCCGACGCCGAAGGAGGCCGACAAGACCCCCGTCCCCACCCCGACCACGACGGTCAAGACGTCTTTGAGTGGGCCCGGGTCCATGGACCGGTTGTCTACCGTACGGGGATGGCCGTTCTGGAACCTGGTGTCTCACTCGAGCGACTCAAGGGGACGCCGCGTGAATTGGTGGCCCTGCTCGGGACGGCGAAGACCGAGGCCATGCATCGCGACCCAGGCGATGGGGAGTGGTCGCCGGCGACGGTCGTGGCCCACCTCGCGGACGCCGAGCTCGTCTACAGCGTACGAATCCGGATGGCCCTCACGGCGGACCGGCCCTACCTCGCGGCGTTCGACGAGAACGCGTGGGTGCGGCGCTTCGCCGAGCTCGAGACCGACGCCAAGGAGTCGCTGGCCCGCTGGCGAGCGCTGCGCGATGCCAACCTGCGGATCCTCGCCTCCCTCGAACCGGCCGAATGGAAACTGACTGGCCTGCACGCCGATCGTGGTGAGCTTTCGGTGGCCCACATCGCCGACCTGTTGGTCGCCCACGATCGAGCCCACCTGGCCCAGATCCGGGCCGGCCTGGCCGACGAGTAGCCAGGGCGAACGGCGACTATGGGCGCCCTCGAGGTGTCCCGTCTGGGCTTCACTTTCCCCGGTGGCGGAGCGTTGTTCGACGATGCTTCGTTCCGTGTCGGAGACGGCCAACACGTGGCGATGGTCGGCGCCAACGGCGCTGGGAAGACCACCCTGGTCCGGCTGATCGCCGGTGACGAGCGGGGCTATACCGGCACCATCGCCATCGATGGTCGTCTCGGCGTGATGCGGCAGTTCATCGGGTCGGTGCGGGATGCAACGACTGTGCGCGACCTACTCGTGTCGCTCTCACCGCCGGCCATCCGGAACGCCGCAGCGACCCTGGCGAGCGCCGAGCGAGACAACGAAGCCGGTCCGTCGGCGGCGACGGGGCTCCACCTGGCGGAGGCGATCGGTGCGTGGGGAGACATCGGGGGCTACGAGGCCGAGGTGTTGTGGTCCACGTGCACGACGATGGCGTTGCGCTCCTCGTTCGAAGCGGTGGCCGAGAGGTTGGTCGCGACGCTCTCGGGAGGCGAGCAGAAGCGACTCGCGCTCGAGCTCCTCTTGCGCTCGGACGACGAGGTCTTGCTGCTCGACGAACCGGACAACTACCTCGATGTCCCGGGGAAGGAGTGGTTGACCGACGCGCTGCACGCGACCAAGAAGACCGTGCTCTTCGTGTCCCACGACCGCCAGCTCCTCGCCGACGCCGCCCACCGGGTCGTCACGCTCGAAGGAAGAGGGGCCTGGACCCACGGCGGCTCCTTCGCCACGTGGCACGAGGCCCGCCAAACCCGACTGGCGAGACTCGACGAGGATCATCGTCGCTGGCGCGAGGAGCGCAAGCGGATGGAGGACCAGGTCAGAGAGCTTCGCCGGCAGCTGACGATGAGTGATGCCGCAGCATCACGACTCCGGGCGACCCAGTCGAAGATCAAGCGCCACGACGCCGTCGTTCCGAAGGAGCGGCCAAAGGACCAGGCGGTCACGATCCGATTGGCCGGTGACCGCACCGGGAAACGCGCCATCGTCATCGAGGACCTCTCGATTCCCGAGTTGGTTGCCGGGTTTTCCACCGAGGTCCTGTTCGGAGAACGCGTTGGCGTGCTCGGGCTGAACGGCACTGGCAAGACCCATGTTCTCCGACTCCTCGCCGGCGAGCACGTCGCGCACTCCGGCACCTGCCGGTTGGGCGCGCGCGTCGTTCCCGGCTACTTCTCCCAGACCCACGAGCACCCGGAGCTCGTCGGCCGACGGCTCGTCTCCGTGTTGGCCGACCATGGCCTCGGGCTCGGCCCGGCGATGGCTGCGCTTCGGCGCTACGAGTTGCACGGCGCGGCCCAGCAGCCGTTCGAGACCTTGAGCGGAGGCCAGCAGGCCCGGCTTCAGATCCTGCTCCTGGAGCTCTCCGGCGCCACGCTGCTCCTCTTGGACGAGCCGACCGACAACCTCGACGTGGCATCAGCCGAGGCGCTCGAGGATGCGCTCGGAATGTTCACGGGTACCGTGCTGGCCGTCACCCACGACCGCTGGTTCATGCGATCGTTCGACCGCTTCCTCGTGTTCCGGCGGGATGGTTCAGTGGTGGAGTCCGCCACTCCGACCTCTGTCTAAGTGGTGTCAATGGCCGAATCACCCGTTTGTCCCCGACGTTCCGAGGGCAAGACGTTCAGCTAAAGCGCATATTCCGCGGCGGACAGCCGGCTGAGGCCCTTGCTCCTTCGAGCGGGGACCTCGCGGCGTCGTCGGAGGCTCGATCTGCGCCCTCGACCGATCAGCGCGTGAGGATGCGCTCGATACGGCCGAGGGCGATGCGACAGACCGCCAGGTAGGGCGTCGCCAGCGCCGGCACCGAGAACGACACGACGCAGGACGATCCGTCGCCGACGGACTGCACGTCGTGGGAGGTCGCGGGCACCCCGAGCACGCGCCACGACCAGTGACGCCCTTCGACGAAGTCCACGACCCGGAACGGGAGCCAGAGGCCCACCGGCGTGCGCACCCGACCGGTGGAGTCGGCGTTGAGCACGGGCGGATCGCACTCGACGGCCGAGACCGTCGGCCCCCACTCGTTCCAGCGCCGCGTATCGACAAGGAGCGCCCACGCCGCCGCCGGCGGCGCCGCGATGGTTCGGTTGGTGGAAGTCACCTCAGGCCGGGGCCAGCTCCTTCGAGCTCGACCATTCCGGCTCGAGAGTCCTTCGAGTCGTCATCGGGTCAGCTGGTCTTGATCGCGCCCTTCACGGCCTCGCCGATCTCGGGGGTGATCTCGGTGATGTTGTGCTCGTCGGCGGCGTGCTTCACCACTTGTTGCATGAGTTCGTCTTCGGTGTCGGCTTCGAAGGTGGCAGCACAACCGGGGACGACGTCGCCGCAGGACAGGGATTGGGTCATGAAGCGACCGTACTGCCATCGGTCGTCGAGAACTCGTCGGCTGTCAGACCGGGACGGGCGCCGGCTCCTCGGCCGGCGGCTTCTTCGGCTTGGGAGGCGGCACACCGAGCTTTGGTTCCTGCACCGGCGACCACTCCGGCCAGCGCCGCCGGCTCACCGTCGACAGCCGACGCATGAGATCGATGGCGCCCGGATCGTCGTCGCCGGGGCGGCCG
>JBKJKM010000020.1:0-25595 GCA_046597375.1 Acidimicrobiales bacterium
ATGACGATCGGGGCGTCGGCCTGCACGACCCGCTTGTCGGCGATGAGGCTCGGCACGAGGATGCCGCGCCGGTTGGCCACCGCTCGGAGGAACCCGTCGCGTGCCCGGTAGAGCAGTCCGCCCAGGCCCTCGGGGAGAAAGAGTAGGAGGAACAGGATGCCGAAGCCGGTGGCGAGGAACGAGTAGGCGGGCGGCAGGAAGAACTCGGCCGACCGCACGTATGTCGCCCCCAGCACGGCACCCGGAAGAGAACCGAGGCCGCCGATGACGACCATCGAGAAGAGCTGCACGCTGACCTCGGAGCCATAGCTGTCGGTGTCGAGGCCGCGCTGCAGGACGACGTAGATGCCGCCGGCGAATCCGGCAATGGCGCCGGAGATCACGAACGCCATGAGCTTGGCCTTCATGGCGTTGATCGTGTTCGACTCGGCCTGGATCTCGTTGTCGCGCACGGCGATGAGCACCCGACCGATGTGGCTGTACCGGAGGTTCTTGGCGATCCAGAGGGTGAGACCGAGACCACCAAGGGCGAGGAAGTAGATCTGCCAGTTCTCCTCGAGCGGCAATCGGCTGAAGAGCACGGGCCGGTCGATGTCGGACTCGATGAGCCAAGGGACGTAGCGATCTTCGAGGAAGAAGGTCGACGACGTCACGGCGAAGGCCAGTGTCGTCACGGCGAGATACGGCCCTCGCACCCGCAAGGCGGGAAGGCCGATGATCAACGCCACCAGCGCGCTGCAGACGACCCCACCCACGAGGGCGAGCGTGAAGTCCCAGTTGTGACGCCCGTAGAGGACGGACGTGGCGGCGGCGCCGAACCCGACGAGGGCGAACTGGCCGAGCGAGATGTGGCCGGCCCAACCGGTGAGGATGAGCAGCGAGACGGCAATCATCGAGTAAATGAGGATCAGCGTCATCGCCCCTTCCTTCGACGGTGGTGCCCACAGCGGGAATGTCAGGAGGAAAGCGATGAGGGCGAGCTTCAGTGCCCGGAACGTCCAGGCAACCTCAGGCAGATTCCGAAGCTCCTCCGGGATCGGACGGATCTCCTTGATCGAACGCCACGTCGAGATGCCCGTCTCGGCGGCCCTGGAGAACAGGCCGCGCTGGGCCAGGAGTGCACCCAGGATGATCACGACGAGCATGGCGTCGACGATCGAGGTGCGCGGCACCTGCCAAGACGCCGCCTGGTCGAACACGCCGATGGCGATGGCGGCGGCGACGGTGCGGCCCATGTTGTCCATGCGGCCGATGACGGCGGCCGCCAGCGTGCGCAGCAGCAGTGCGTTGCCGGCCCCGGACACGGAGACGAAGGAGGAGAACCCGAGGATCGGCACCCGCAGCAGCACGGCCACGGCCGACAGGAGGGCGGCGATGGCCCACACGATGGTGCTCAGGCGGGGCACCGGGATGCCGAGGAGGCCAGCGCGATCGCCGTTCTCGGCGGCAGCTCGGATGACCACGCCGTAGTCGGTGTAGCGCAGGAAGGCGATCACCGACGCCGTCACCAGTGGCACCACGATCATGGCCACGAGGTGGTTGCCCGAGAAGAGGACGGGGAAGACGGTGAAGCGGAATTCGAACGGCGTCGTGTATCCAGTGCTCTGGTTGGCCGGCCACACGAGCGGGATGATCAGCGAGATGCCGCTGAGGATCTGGGCGACGCCGATGGTGGCAACGGCGACGATCAGCCGGGGGGCCTGGCGGAAGCGCCGGATGATGGCGACGTTGATGAAGGCCCCGATGGCGGCGGCGATGACGAGGCCGCTGGCCAGTGCGAGCCAGTAGCTCATCCCGTGCAACTTGAACGAGATGGCCAGCACAGCGGCCACTGCGCCGATGTCGGCTTGGGCGAAGTTGATGACCCGGTTGGCCCGGTAGATCAACACGATGCCAATGGCCACAAGGGCGTAGAAGGAGCCCGATACGACCCCGTTGATCAAGATGCCCGGCGGCAAGCCCTGCGGCAGGATGCCGTCGCTGGCGAAGTACAGCGCGACGAGCCCGACTCCCACCAGCGGCCACTTGGCCAACGGCGGCAGCGGCGCCCGTTTGGTCGTGGACGAACTCGTCGAGCTGAGCGCGTCCTTCGCCTTCTGGATGACGGCAGTCATGCGATCGGTACCCCCCATGGGTGCGTGGTGTTGCGGGTTCGAAACGGGACGGTGCGTCGAGCGGTCAGCGAGCGGGATAGATCGGGGGGGCCTCGTCGGGCCACTCGCCGATGTTGAACCGCTTGCCGTTGTACGTCTCCTTGTAGGTGCCGCGTTTGCCGTCGGTGCCATTGAAGAACGGATCGGGGTCGGAGCCGGTGCAGGCTGAAGCGCAGCCCTTGGAGACCCAGTAGATCTCTCTGGCGTCGTCGATGGCGGTGTGGTCCTTGGCGCCCTTGGTGCCGTCGAAGCCGTCGAGGTAGCTGGTGTAGCCGACGGCGAAAGTCGGGGCGCCGGCGGGCGGGATCGTGTAGATGCCGGCGGCCACGTTTTCCGGCGTGACGATCGGGCCGGTGGCCTGGAACTTGTTGAACAGGCCCAGGAGGGTGAAGTACCCACCCTCGGTCCCGGCCGGGATCTCCTTGCCCGTCAGCTGCTTGTACAGCCTGCCCGGCTCGGCCGTCGGGCCCCAGATCTTGCCGAGGTCACCGAGCTGGCTCTGGCCGAAGAGGTGGCCGTTGACGGCGTCCTGGTCCATGAGGCGGCCGATGGCGTCGGTGTCGTTGAGGGCCGTGCCAACGATGTACCACTCCGGTCCCCAGTTCTGCTTGGTGGCGGCCTGGGTGAGGACGACACTGGAGATCGGGTCGCAGGCGAGCACGACCGTGGTGACGCCGCGGGCATTGAACTGCACGGCGGCCTGGGCGGCCTGGTCGGGGAAGCGGCTGACGTCGAGCACGTAGTTGTACTGCTCGGGCTTCTCGGCCCCGTACTTCTCGGCAAGGATCTTGTTGGAGAGTGCGACGCAACGCTGGTACTCGTCGTTG
This sequence comes from Acidimicrobiales bacterium, assembly GCA_046597375.1. Classification (GTDB taxonomy): domain Bacteria; phylum Actinomycetota; class Acidimicrobiia; order Acidimicrobiales; family CADCTF01; genus DATLED01. The sequence goes on from JBKJKM010000020.1 coordinate 2,981, forward strand.
TCGGGGACGTAGGTGCCGAGCTTTCGCACCTTCTGTTGGATGAGCGGGTCCTTGGCCCACTTGGCCTTCTCGCCGAGGAGGCGCTTGCCCATGTACTCGGCGTTGTAGGTCGCCGAGCGCTCGCAGTCGGTGACGCCGGCCCAGAGGTAGGGGTGGTACTTCTTGTAGTAGCTCTCGGGGTAGTAGGCGCCGGCGGCGTTGACCATGAGCTTGCGCTCGGCGGCACACTCGCCGAACGGCGCCGACGACCCGTACACCATGAAGGCCTTGAGTTCCTTGGCGATCTTGTCGGCGTCGAGGCAGGCGCCGTCCTTGCCCTTGGACTGGGCCTCGGCCGTGGAGTCGCCGTTCTCTGACTCGTAGTCGACGAACTTCAGCTGGCGCCCGTAGAGCTCGTAGGCCTTGTTGAAGTGGGCGATGAAGACGTCGCGCACGGCCTTGGCCTCGTCGGGGTCGGCGGCGCCGGCGGCCTTGGAGAACTCGGCGACGGCCTGGGAGTTGGCGCTCTCCGGGAACTCGCGCCGCACGATGAGGATCTCTTTGTCGGTGACGCCGCGGAAGGTCGCGCCGCCGTTCGGACCGTCGTAGACGTTGTGACACGGCATCGAGTAGGTGGCCGTCGGCACCTGGGAGACACCCGGGCCACAGGTGGCGCCGAGACGAGTCGTCCCCGTCTCGCGCTGGATGGCGCTCTTGGCTTCCTCGACGCTGATCTGCGAGGCCGCGGGCGCCGAGATGTTTGGCGTCGTCGATTGCTTGACTGCCGAACCGGCGGGTCCGCCTGTTGCGACCGGGCGACGGGCCGTCGCACCCCTCGGGGCGGCCGACGTGACGCCGGTCGCGGCATCGGTCACCGTGGCGCCGTCGACCGGAGCGGTCTCGTCGACGACGCCGGCGTCCGTTGTCGCCGTGTCCTCGGCGACGCCGGCGGCGACTGACGCGTTATTCGTGTTCGCCTCGTCGTCGCCGACGTCACGGATCGACGGGAAGGCTGCCAGGGTGACGATCCAAATCGTGCCGAACACGTAGAACGGCATGTAGCGGCGTAGGTGGAGCGCCGTCTTGACGGAGCGACGCAGGAATGGGTCCTCAATCGCCTCAGCAAGATCGCGATCTCTACCGACCTCTGCGCGCATACGGATGTTCCCCCTGGTGTCGACTGTGACGGACGCCACGTGAGTGGCCTCGAAAGCAGAGGTTCGGCGGGCGGTGGCCCGCTTCCTCCTTCGAGAGCCGAACTATTGCAATATTTCTGACGTGTGCGTCAATTCGTCCCTGCGAGCACCGCTTCCGCTACCGAGGGGGGTAGATCGGGGGGTCTTCGGTCGGCCACTCGCCCATGTTGAAGCGCTGGCCGCCGTAGGTCTCCTTGAACGTGCCCCGCTTCCCGTCGGCGCCGTTGAAGTACGGATCGGGATCCGAGCCGGTACAGGCCGACGCACACCCCTTCGACACCCAGTAGATCTCCCGGGAGTCGTCGATGGCGGTGTGGTCACCGACACCCTTGGTGCCGTCGAAGCCGTCCTGGTAGCTCGTGTAGCCCACGGCGAAGGTGGGGGCACCGGCCGGCGGGATCGTCCGGATGCCGGCGGCGACGTTCTCCGGGGTCACGATCGGCCCGGCCGCCTGGAACTTGTTGAAAAGGCCCAGGAGGGTGAAGTAGCCGCCTTCGGTTCCGGCCGGCATCTCTTTGCCGGTCAGTTGCTTGTACAACCTCCCCGGCTCGGCGGTCGGGCCCCAGAGCTTCCCCAGGTCGCCGAGCGGGCTCTGGCCGAAGAGGTGCCCGTTCACGGCGTCCTGGTCCATGAGCCGCCCGATGGCGTCGGTGTCGTTGAGGGCCGGCCCCGGGATGTACCACTCCGGGCCCCAGTTCTGTTTGGTGGCGGCCTGGGTGAGCACGACGCTCGAGATCGGGTCGCAGTCGAGCACGACCGTGGTGACGCCCCGGGCGTTGAACTGCACGGCAGCCTGGGCGGCCTGGTCGGGGAAGCGGCTGACGTCGAGCACGTAGTTGTACTGCTCGGGCGTCTCCGCCCCGTACTTGTCGGCCAGCTGCTTCTTGAGCAGGCTGATGCAGCGCTGGTACTCGTCGTTGTCCGGGACGTAGATCCCGAACTTGCGCACCTTCTGCTGGATGACCGGGTCCTTGGCCCACTTGGCCTTCTTGTTGAGGAGGCGCTTGCCGATGTACTCGGCGTTGGAAATGGAACTGCGTTCGCAGTCGGTGACGCCGGCCCAGAGGTACGGGTGGTACTTCCTGTAGTAGCTCTCGGGGTAGTAGGCGCCGGCGGCGTTGACCATCAGCTTGCGCTCGGCGGCACACTCGCCGAACGGCGACGACGACCCGTACACCATGAAGGCCTTGATCTCCTTGGCGATCTTGTCGGCGTCGAGGCAGGCGCCGTCCTTGCCCTTCGACTGGGCCTCGGCTGTGGAGTCGCCGTTCTCCGACTCGTAGTCGACGAACTTGAGTTGGCGGCCGTAGAGCTCGTAGGCCTTGTTGAAGTGGGCGATGTAGACGTCTCGCACGTCCTTGGCTACGTCCGGATCGGCGGCACCAGCGGCCTTGGAGAACTCGGCCACGGCCTGGGAGTTGGCGCTCTCCGGGAACTCGCGCCGCACGATCAGGATCTCTTTGTCGGTGACGCCGCGGAAGGTGGCGCCACCGTTGGGGCCGTCGTAGACGTTCTGACAAGGCATCGAGTACGTGGCCGTCGGCACCTGGGAGACACCCGGCCCGCAGGCGCCCCCGAGACGGCTCGTCCCGGTCTCTCGCTGGATGGCGCTCTTCGCTTCGCCGACACTGATCTCGGAGGCCGCCGGGGCTTGGATGTTCGGCGTCGTCGCCTGCTTCGCGCCGGCGGTCGGTCGTGCGGTCGTGGCGACCGATCGGCTGCTGCCGGTCGCCGTTGCCGTCGTGGCGCCCGTGGCGGAATCTTTCACGACCTCGCCGGCGGCGGCGTCGCCCTCGACAACCGTGCCGGCGCCGTCGTCGACCGTCGCGTCGCTGACCTCTCCGGCGGCCACCGAGGCGGCGTCATTCGTCACGTCGTTGTCGTCGCCGCCCCGGATCGATGGGAAGGCGGCGAGGGTCACGATCCAGATCGTGCCGAACACGTAGAACGGCAGGTAGCGGCGTAGGTGGAGCGCCGTCTTGACCGACCGACGCAGGAACGGGTCCTCGATGGCCGATGCAAGGTCTCGATCTCGTCCTAGGTGCTCACGCATGTTGGCCCTCCTGGGCGGCTCGATTCGTCACGGCGTCATTCATCTCGGCGGGTACACCGGCGGCTCTCCCGCCGGCCATTCGCCGATGTTGAAGCGTTTGCCGCCGTAGGTCTCCTTGAAGGTGCCGTTCTTGTCGTCGGCGCCGTTGAAGTACGGGTCGCCGGCCTTGCCGGAGCAGGCCGCACCGCTGGCCTCGCAGACCCAATAGACCTCGCGGTTGTCGTCGATGGCGGTGTGGTCGAGGGCGCCCTTGGTTCCGTCGGGGGAGTCCAGATACGACAGCAACCCGACGGCAAAGGTCGGCGCGCCGACCGGAGGCATTGTGGCGATCCCGGCGGCCACGTTCTCCGGGGTGATGATCGGTCCGGTGGCCTGGAACTTGCTGAAGAGCCCGAGAAGCGTGAAATAGGAGCCATCGGTGCCGTCGGGGATCTCCTTGCCAGTGATCTGGCGGTAGATACGGCCCGGCTCGCCGGTCGGACCCCAGATCTTGCTCAGGTCACCCAACTGGCTCTGGCCGAAGAGGTGGCCGTTGACCGCCTGCTGGTCCATGAGTCGGGCGAAGCCCGCCGTGTCGTTGCCGGCGACGCCGATGTTGAACCACTCAGGCCCCCACCCCTGCTTGGTTGCGGCCTGCGTGAGCACCACGGTCGAGATCGGGTCACAAGCCAGCACGACGGTCGTGACGCCGCGTGCCTGGAACTGCACCGCCGCTTGGGCCGCCTGGTCGGGGAACCGACTGATGTCGAGGACGTAGTTGTACTGCTCCTTGTCGCTGTCCTGGAAGCCGTAGTTGTCCTTGAGGAACTTGGTCGAGAGGTTGGCACAGCGCTGGTAGTCGTCGTTGTCCGGCACGTAGACGCCGAACTTGCGCTTCTGCTGCTGGAGGAGGCTGTCCTTGGCCCACTTCGCCTTCTTCCCGAGCAGTCGCATGCCGAGGTACTCGGCGTAGGAGTAGGAGATCCGCTCGCAGTCCGTAACACCTGCCCAGAGGTAGGGGTGGTACTTCTTGTAGTAGCTCTCCGGGAAGTAGGCGCCGGCCGCATTGACCATGAGCTTGCGTTCGGCGGCGCACTCGCCGAGGGGTCCCGACCCGGAGTAGACCATGAACGCCTTGAGTTCCTTGGCGATCTTGTCGGCGTCGAGGCAGGCGCCGTCCTTGCCCTTGGATTGGGCCTCGGCCGTGGAGTCTCCGTTCTCCGACTCGTAGTCGACGAACTTCAGCTGGCGCCCGTAGAGCTCGTACGTCTTGTTGAAGTGGGCGATGAAGGCGTCGCGCACCTCTCTGGCCTCGGCTGCGGTCGAGGCCCCAGACGCCTGAGCGAATTGCTCCGTCGCCTGGGAGTTGGCGGTCTCGGGAAAATTGCGCCGCACGATCAGGATCTCTTTATCGGTGACGCCCCTCGAAGTGGCGCCGCCGTTCGGTCCCTCGTAGGCGTTTTGACAGGGCAGTGAGTAGGTGGCGTTCGGCACCTGCTGGACACCAGGCCCACACGCCACACCGGCGCGGGTGGTGCCGGTCTCTCGCTGGATGGCGCTCTTGGCTTCGCCGACACTGATCTCGGACGCCGCTGGGGCTTGGATGTTCGGCGTCGTCGCCTGCTTGGCACCGGTGGTCGGTCGTGCGGTCGTGGCTACGGGTCGGCTTCCGCCGCTCGGCGTCGCCGTGGTGACGCCCGTGGCGGGATCGGTCACGACCGCGCCGGCGGCGGCGTCGCCTTCGACGACGGTGCCGGCGCCGTTGGCGACCGTTGCATCGCCCACCGGGCCGGCCGCCACCGAGGCGGCGTCGTTCGTCACGGTGGTGTCGTCGCCGCCCCGGATCGACGGGAAGGCGGCGAGGGTGACGATCCAGATCGTGCCGAACACGTAGAACGGCAGGTAGCGGCGGAGGTGGAGCGCCGACTTGACCGACCGGCGGAGGAACGGATCCTCGATGGCCGATGCGAGGTCCTGGTCTCGCCCCAATGATTCACGCAATGGTTCCCCCCGGAGCCTTCGTGTCCGGAACCACCTCGTCCGGTCGTTTTGGGCACTGTGCCATAGGAAGTGACGTTTGTCTCAAGAACCGCACGAATTTCTGAAGGATTCGTGCCTCGTGACGGCGAAGTTCTGAGCCGAGGGGTTCCGAGGTCGGGACGCCACAGCCTTGGGGGAACACGTGCGGTTGGCGCGGAAGAACGACGATCCGGTCCTGTTGCGGGACCTGCAGAAGCTGACCGGGCGTGGCGGCGACATCGCCGTGCTCGACGATCCCTCGACCACAGCCCCGCCGCCGCCGGTCTCCGCCGACCTCGAGGCGGCCAAGGCCGCACTTCGCGCCTTCAAGCGGCCGCCACTGCCGCCCGAGATCGCCAAACTCTCCGAGTTCGAGCAACGGTTCGTCCGCCTGAGCATTCATGTCCGAAGGTTCCTGCCGTTCTACGCCGGCGCAGCAATGTGGCTCCTCGCCATCGTCTTGATCCAGCCGCTTGGCGGGAACGGCGCTCAGCAGTTGGCCGGGGCCGTTTCCGGGCCGGCTGCCGCTCGCACGGGCGTGCGCGCCGCGGCAACGACGCCGGCGGCCTCCGTCGAATCGGCACCGGTTTTCGACGACTTCGGCGGATCGAGTGTCGGTGCGTTCGACTTCGAAGACGACGCCACCACGTTCGCGCCGAGTTCATCCGACAACGACAGCGCCGATCTCGCGAATGATGAGCCGGTAGTCGCCGCTGAAGAGCCGGCGCCGACCACGGTCGACACCCCCGCCGTCTTCGCCGACGATGGGGTCGCGCCGGCGCCGCCGTCCTCGCTCACCGTTCTGGCCAGCGGGTACGCCAGCACGACCGGCGGCACTCCTCTCGAACAAGACCCGGTAGGTGGCCTCCTTCCGGTCCACGTCGTCGGCGGCAACGTGACCAAGTTCAGCTTCGTGCGGCTGATCGGGGACGACCCGGTCCTGCGCCTCAAGGTCGCCGCCGGCGGCGTCAACGCCGATGCCGCCGCCGTTCGGGCCTGCGTGGCGACCACCGCCTGGCAGCCGGCCCGGGGCATCAAGCCCGAGGCGGCGCCGAAGTTCGACCCGGCCCGCTGCGCCACCGGCCGGCCCGGGGCGCCCGGCGTTCGCGAGTTCGATCTCGAACAGTTCGGGGTCCTGGGCGACGGCAACGGCTTCGTGTTGACGGTCGGTGCCGACACCGCTCCCCCGACCTATCAGCTCGCCTTCGAGCCGGTGGCGGTGCCTTCCGCCGGCTGATCTCCGGGCAGCAACGCTGCGCGAGACTCCGGCCATGTCCCGCAACAGCTTCGGAGCCAAGGGGTCGCTCGACGTCGGCGGCCGGTCGTACGAGATCTTTCGCCTGTCGGTGTTGGCCGACCGCTTCGACATCGCCCGACTGCCGTTCTCGCTGAAGATCCTCCTCGAGAACCTGCTGCGCAACGAGGACGGCGTCTCCGTGAGCCCGTCGGCCATCGAGGCGTTGGCCGGCTGGGATGCCGCCTCCGAGCCGGATCGTGAGATCGCCTTCGCCCCGGCCCGCATCCTCATGCAGGACTTCACTGGCGTTCCCTGCATCGTCGACCTGGCCGCCATGCGCGACGCCATGGTCGAGCTGGGCGGCGACCCGTCCAAGGTCAACCCGCTGGTGCCGGCCGAGTTGGTGATCGACCACTCCGTGTCCGTTGACAACTACGGCTTCGACGGCGCCAGCCGCCAGAACACGGCCCTCGAGTACGAGCGCAACATGGAGCGCTACGAGTTCTTGAAGTGGGGCCAGACGGCGTTCGACAACTTCGCCGTCGTCCCGCCCAACACGGGCATCTGCCATCAGGTCAACCTCGAGTACCTCGCACGCGTGGTCTTCGTGAACGAAGCCACCGGCCAGGCGTATCCCGACACGCTGGTCGGTACCGATTCCCACACGCCGATGGTGAACGGTCTCGGCGTGGTCGGTTGGGGCGTCGGCGGCATCGAGGCCGAGGCGGCCATGCTCGGCCAGCCCATCTCGATGCTCATCCCCAAGGTCGTCGGCGTCAAGGTCGTCGGCGAGATGCCGGAGGGCACGACGGCCACCGACCTCGTACTGACCGTCACCCAACGCCTCCGGGAGCACGGCGTCGTCGGGAAGTTCGTCGAGTTCTACGGACCAGGCCTGGCCAACGTGGCGCTCGCCAATCGGGCCACCATCGGCAACATGTCGCCGGAGTACGGCTCGACCATCACCATCTTCCCGATCGACGCCGAGACGCTCCGCTACCTGGAGTTCAGTGGCCGCCCGGCCGAGCTCCTGCCGCTCGTCGAGGCGTACGCCAAGGAGCAGGGGCTGTGGCACGACGAGTCGTCGCCTGACCCCGTGTTCTCCGAAACTCTCGAGGTCGACCTGTCGACGATCACGCCATCGCTGGCCGGTCCGAAGCGTCCCCAGGATCGCGTGCCCCTCAGCGACTCCAAGGCAATGTTCCGTGCGGCGTTGACGGAGAGCCTGCCCTCGGTCGCCAACGCCGTGGACCAAGCGTCGGCTCAGTCGTTCCCGGCCAGCGACCCGGTCTCGCCGGCGGCCTCGGTGGCGGGCACCGGCGACCCCGACCCGACGGCCTCGACCGAGTCCACGCCGATGGCCGCATCGAGGCCCAAGGCGACCATCCCGGTGAGGCTTGACGACGGCACGACGTTCGACCTCGACCACGGACATGTCGTCATCGCCGCCATCACGTCGTGCACGAACACGTCCAACCCGTACGTGATGCTCGCCGCCGGCCTCTTGGCCCGCAATGCCGTCGAGCGCGGCCTCGAAGTGAAGCCTTGGGTGAAGACCTCGCTGGCCCCCGGCTCGAAGGTCGTCATGGACTACTACGACCGGGCCGGGCTCACGCCCTATCTCGACAAGCTTCGTTTCAACCTCGTCGGCTACGGGTGCACGACTTGCATCGGCAACTCCGGCCCGCTCCTTCCGGAGATCTCCGAGGCGATCGAGCAAGGTGGCCTGGCGGTGTGTGCCGTCTTGTCCGGCAATCGCAACTTCGAGGGTCGCATCAACGCCGACGTCCGCATGAACTATCTGGCGTCACCGCCGCTCGTCGTCGCCTACGCGCTCGCCGGCACCATGGACATCGACCTGGCCGTCGAGCCACTCGGTTCGGACGCCGATGGCAACGAGGTGTTCCTCAAAGACATCTGGCCGTCCACGGCCGAGGTCAACGCCTCGGTGGCCGACAACGTCGAGTCGGAGATGTTCCGTTCGAGCTACGGCGAAGTGTTCGCGGGCGACGAGCGGTGGCAGGCCGTCAAGTCGCCTACCGGCTCGCGTTACGAATGGGCCGAGTCGACCTATGTCCGCAAGCCGCCGTACTTCGAGGGCATGCCGGCGTCGCCGGGCGCACTCGTCGACGTGCGCGGCGCACGCGTCATCGCCCGTCTCGGGGACTCGGTCACGACCGACCACATTTCGCCTGCGGGCTCCATTCGCAAGGACGGCCCGGCGGCCCGCTGGCTCATGGATCACTCGGTCGACCCCGGTGACTTCAATTCCTACGGGTCACGTCGCGGCAACCACGAGGTGATGATCCGCGGCACGTTCGCCAACATCCGACTGCGCAACCAACTGGCCCCCGGCACCGAGGGCGGTGTCTCCATTCACCAGCCCTCCGGCGACGCTGCGTCCATCTACGAGGTGGCATCGCGTTACGAGAAGGAGGGCGTGCCGCTCGTCATCCTGGCCGGCAAGGAGTACGGCTCCGGCTCGTCGCGCGACTGGGCGGCCAAGGGCACTGCCCTGCTCGGGGTGAAGGCGGTGCTGGCCGAGTCGTACGAGCGCATCCACCGCTCGAACCTCATCGGCATGGGCGTGTTGCCATTGCAGTTCGAAGCCGGTGTGTCCGTTGCGTCGCTCGGGCTCGACGGGAGCGAGATCTTCGACATCGCCGGGTTGGAGGGCCTGCCCGACGACGTCTCGATGCCGTCGTCGCTGCGGGTCACCACCGACGGCGGTCTGGCCTTTGATGTGGCGTTGCGGATCGACACGCCGAAGGAAGCCGACTACTACCGCCACGGCGGCATCCTCCCGTACGTCCTTCGTCAGCTCCGAGACGCCTGAACCTGGTCGTCTACTTCGGCCTCTCGGAGCAGCTGGTGGGCCGTCGAGTTCGCCCACTGGGCCCGTTGAGCGCGTTCGGTGGCCGCCTTCGCCTTGGCGTTCGCCGTGACGAGGAGGTCTTGGAGTCGGCTGACCTCCTGACGAGCGGCTGCCGCTTCTTGCGCAGCCTGCTTGGCTCCGGCCGCCTCGTCGTCGGCCGCCCTCTGGAGCTCCCTGCGGCGCTTCGCCGCCTCCCGAGCTGCCGGTCTTTGGATGACGGAGGAGCGCGACGCCGGTGCGGGGGTCGGCGTGTCGTCGTCGGTCGGTCGGCGTCCGGTCTGGCGGGCCGCTCGCCGCTCCTCGCGTCGGGGGGAACGGGCGACGGTGGGCTCTGGCGTTGCGAAGCTGAGGCCACTGCCGAAGCCGGACGGCGCCTCGAACTCCTTGTTCAGGCGTCCGGCTCGGACCTCGAGGCCGGCGTCGGGATCGGCGACGGCGGCATCGAACGTGTTGGTGATGGCGTCGCGCTGCGCCTCCCCGCCGGACTCGAGGAGGGCGACGGCCGCCGTGGTCAGCTTGGCGACGAGGGCCCGCCGTTCGATCGTCGCCTCCCGGATCGCCTTGTCGCCTCGACCTTCGGCCAACGCATCATGGGCATCGCGGAGGCGGTCGCCGATCTGCAACAACGCGGCCATGTCCCTCTTGGCCGACCTCGCCACCTGATTCACGGCCCACGCCGCCACCGTCGGGCGGCGAAGAGCTTTGACTTCAGCGGCGAGGTCCTTGTCGCCGTCCGCCTTCAACTGCTTGGCCAACGCGTCGCGTCGGGCCACGAACTCCTCGGGCCGACCGGCGAAGAGCCCGTCGACGGGGTCAGCGGCCATGGCGGTAGGCCTCCACCACCGGCGCCAGCTGCGCAGGTGTGGCGCCATGCAGGATGACGGCGTCGCACCCGAGTCCGAGCTGGCCCCGCACGGCGGCCGCGCACTGCGCGGGTGATCCCGTGGCCGACGGCGCCAGCCACTCGTCGGGGAGGAGCTCGGCGATCCGTTCGAGTTGCGGGGTGGTCGCCTTGCCGTCGATGGCCCCGCCCACTTCGGCGACGGCGGGCGACGAGAGGAACCGCTGCAACACTGCGGCGTCCCACCCGTTCGTGCGGATGAGGAGGTCGCCGTAGGCCTGGAGGTAGGTGGCCAACCGACCGACCGTCTTGCGCAGCCGGACGTCCTCGGGGAGATGGTCGCCGATGGTGGCAAAGCATGACCACACGGTGACGTCGGCGGGGTCGCGGCCGGCCTGCTCCGCCGCCTCCTTGACCGTGCGCACCGCCCGCGCCGTCGTCTCGTCGGTGAAATAGGTGTGGAGCACCACCGCGTCGAAGACCCGGCCGCCGAGGTTGAGCGTGTCCGGGCCGAACGCCACGAGGGTAAGCGGGATGTCCTCGTCAAAGGCGGGGTCGAGGCGCAACACCGGGTAGCTGCCGGCGGCGTCGGCATGGCCGAACACCGTCTCTCCCTTCCAGAGACGCCGAAGCAGCGACGCGAAGTCCTCCATGGCTTTGGTCGTGATCTTCGGGATCCCATACGCCTGGAACATCACGTCTATGCCGCGACCGAGGCCGAGGCTGAAGCGGCCGTCCGTCAGCCGTTGCATCGTCGTGGCGTACGACGCCGTGACCATGGGGTGGCGGGTTGTCTGGTTGGTCGCCGCCGTGGCGATGCGGATCCGCTCTGATACGGCACCGGCGGCTCCGCTCAGTGTCGCCGCCTCCTTGACGTCGAAGCGCTCGGAGATGAACGCCGTCCCCAGGCCCATCGCCTCGGCGTCGCGTATCTCGTCGAGGATGGCTCGGGGCGAGCCGGGAGCACCGGCAAGGGCATAGAAGCCGAGCTCGGGGAGGTCGTCCACCCGCACACGTTGGCACGGTGGGGGCGCGAGTGTTCGCCCTCAGCTGGCGGCTGGCATTGCGAAGGGAAAGGCGCCGCGGGGGAACGTCGTCCAGCTGCGTCCGTCGAGCGTCTCGATCGTGAGAGTGCCGTCGCCCGCAAGGTGTTGTCGCCAACGATGTCGGTGGAGGAGATGGTGGTGGCGACTGCAGCCGAGGACCATGTTGTCGATCGTCGTCTCGCCACCGTCTTCCCATGGCACCACGTGATGAGCGTCGAGCCACTCGGGGCCGCGATCGCAACCGTCGACGAGTCGGCAATGCCCGTCACGGATGACGAGCGCCGTGAACAGCGCCGGCGGCGCCGTGCGCACGGACCGGCCGTAATCGAGGATGCTCGATGCACCAGCCACCACCACCCGGTGCACGTTCGAGTCGCACAGCAGCACCCGAATGGCATCGGGATCGAGGAGGCTTCCGTCGAGGGTGTGCCCGCCGCCGCCATTGGTCGTGAGATCGTCGAGGTGGACGATCACGTTCACGTGCGGACGATGCCGACCAACGGTCGACATGCCCTGGTGATCGAGGAACCATTGGCAAAGGTCGACCAAGGCGTCGGCCCGTCGCTCGGCCGGTGTGCGCGAGCCGGTGGCGTCGTCGTCGTCGGTGCCGGCGACCCGCAGGGCCTGCTCCACCACGGCCGCCGACGCCGGGTCGAGGGATCCCTTGATTTCGGCCTGCCCGCCGAAGGTGCGCGAGACGTGCAGCGCACGTTCGGCTTGGCGTGGTTCGCCACCGTCGAGCAGGGCGTCGGCTCGTGACCTCCAAGCCTGCATCGCTCTCGACGTCTCGGCCACGGTGAGCGGCTCGAGGGCGGGCACGAGGTCGGGAGCGTGCTCGGCGAAGAGTTCGACGGTGCGGTCGCTCAGGTTGGCGACGATCGCCTGCACCTGGCCCCCGGAGAGTCGACCGTCGAGCCACGCTGCGCCCAGCTCGGGCACCTGGCTCGCACGCCGGCCGGTTCGGACGAGGTTGACAGCGACGCCGGTCGTCAGGCCTTGCGTCCGGAGCCAGGCGACGGCCGAGGTGGCGTGGTCAAGCCCCCAGAGACCCGCCGTGTCGAAGGCGGCGATGCCGAGGGCGAGCTTTGCCTCGAACTGGTCACGCACCGCCAACGCTTCGGTGATCGAAGGGCCATCGCTCGGCGGCTCAAACTCTTCAATCGCCTCCGTCAACGTCCCCAAACGCATGTTCGTATTGTAGCAGCCGTAGGGGTTCACGGATTCAAAAAACTCAGCAATTCCGGGCTCTTTTGCGCTCTCCGGGCGGATCGTGACCACACGCCGAGAGCCTCCGGTAGAGTCCGACACTCCGGCGGCGTGGCCGAGTGGCTTAGGCACACCCCTGCAAAGGGTGCTACATGAGTTCGATTCTCATCGCCGCCTCGAGGGGTCTGGCCTGCTGAAGATGCAGGCCAGACCCAACTCGGGCACCGGCCGTTCCGCCTGGCGGGGCCGTGAGCGCCGTGAGCGGTTTCCCTGTCGCTGCTGGCCGCAGTCGTGCGCTCTGTGGACCTAACGGTCAGCTTCGCGGGGTTGACGCAGATACCATAGGGGGGTATGGTACCAACCATGCCCGGTTACACGCTGACCAAGCCTGAGCTGCTCACCCGACTTCGCCGCGTCGAGGGACAGGTCAAAGGCATCACCCAGATGATTGACGACGATCGGTACTGCATCGACGTTCTCACGCAGATCGCTGCCATCCGCAGTGCCCTCGAGTCGGTGGCCATCGGCCTCGTCGACGGCCATATCCGCCACTGCGTGGCTGACGCCGTCGCCGAGGGTGGAACCGCCGCTGACGACCGCCTGAACGAGGCCACCGCCGCCATCGCCCGACTGATCAAGAGCTGAGAGGGAGCGCCATGTTGAACACCACGCACGACGAACACCAGATGGCAGCGGATGATGCGCCGATGGACCATGGTGCTCACGAGAGTGCCGGCCAAGGTGGCGAACACCAAGGCCACGGCGGCCACGCGGACCACGTCGGCATGTTCCGACGCCGCTTCTGGTGGAGCCTGTTGTTGGCGCTGCCCGTCGTCGTGACGAGCCACATGGTCATGGACTGGCTGGGCTACGACCTCGACTTCGCCGGCATGGAGTTCGTCGGACCAGTCCTCGGCTCGGTGATCTACTTCTGGGCCGGCTGGCCGTTCCTCGTCGGCGGCGCGAGCGAGATTCGCAGCCGGCAGCCGGGGATGATGCTGCTGATCGCCATGGCCATCACGGTCGCCTTCTCGGCATCGATGGCGACCTCGCTGGGCTGGTTCGAGCTCGAGTTCTGGGAGGAGCTGGCGGCGCTCATCACCATCATGCTGCTGGGGCACTGGCAGGAGATGAAGGCGCTCGGACAGGCCTCCGACGCACTCGCCGCACTCGCCGCACTCCTGCCGGACGAGGCCGAACGGGTGGGCCCGGATGGCACGCTGACCGTCGTTCCCCTCGATGCGCTGGCATCCGACGACATCGTCCTCGTCCGCTCTGGTTCGCGGGTGCCGGCTGACGGGGAGATCGTCGACGGCGAAGCGGAGATGGACGAATCGATGGTCACCGGCGAGTCTCGGCCGGTCGCCAAGAGCGTCGGGGATCGGGTCGTGGCCGGCACCGTGTCGACGGATAGTTCGATCCGGGTCCGGGTCGATGCGCTGGGGGAGGACACCGCCCTGGCCGGCATCCAACGCCTCGTCGCCGAGGCCCAGACCTCGAAGTCGCGGGCTCAAGCCCTGGCGGATCGCGCAGCCGCGCTGCTGTTCTACGTCGCTACGACGGCGGGGCTGGTCACGTTCGTCGCCTGGACGGCGGTCGGTCAGGTCGACACCGCCGTGCTGTTGACGGTTGGCGTCCTCGTCATCAGCTGCCCCCACGCGCTCGGCCTCGCCATCCCCCTGGTGACGAGCCTGTCGTCGGCGATGGCTGCCCGGGCCGGGATCCTCGTGAAGGACCGCCTCGCCCTGGAGCGAATGCGGAGCATCGATACCGTCCTGTTCGACAAGACCGGCACCCTCACCAAGGGGGAGCACGTCCTCCTTGGCGTCGTCACCGCCGGCCACCTCACCGACGCAGAGGTTCTCCGGATTGCCGGCGCCGTCGAGGGCGACTCCGAGCACCCGCTCGCTCGGGCGATCGTCCGGGCCGCGACACAAGCCGGACAGCCCGCGACGGCGTCCGACTTCCGCTCGATCACGGGCCGCGGCGTCGAGGCGATGGTCGAAGGCCGCACGTTCGCGGTTGGCGGGCCGGCATTGCTCAGGGAACGGTCGATTTCGGAGCCGGCGGAGCTGACCGTCGCGACCGACGAATGGCGGCAGCGGGGCGCGGCCGTGCTCTACCTCGTTGGCGGCGACCAGGTCGAGGGTGCGTTCGGGCTCGAGGATGAAGTCCGACCCGAGGCCCGTCAGGCCGTGCGCGAGCTCCAGGAGCGAGGGGTACAAGTCGTCATGATCACGGGCGACGCGAGGCAGGTGGCCGAAGCCGTGGGTCGCGATCTGGGCGTCGACGAGGTCATGGCCGAGGTCCTGCCCGAGGAGAAGGATGCGAAGGTCGCGGAGCTCCAGGCTCGAGGCCGCAAGGTGGCCATGGTCGGCGACGGCGTGAACGATGCGCCGGCCCTTGCCCGGGCGGATGTCGGCCTCGCCATCGGTGCCGGAACCGACGTCGCCATCGAGTCCGCCGGCGTGATCCTCGCCTCGAGCGATCCCCGTAGCGTCCTCGGTGTCATAAGACTGTCCAAGGCCAGTTTCCGCAAGATGGTCCAGAACCTCGCGTGGGCCGCTGGTTACAACATCGTTGCCATTCCCTTGGCCGCCGGTGCTCTTTCTTGGGCCGGGTTCACGCTCCCGCCGGCCGTGGGCGCCGTCCTCATGAGTGGGTCCACGATCGTTGTTGCCCTCAACGCACAACTCCTCCGCCGTCTCGACCTCCGACCGACCCCGATCACCGAAGGAATCTGATGACCAAGAATTTCGCCATCGCCGCAGTCGCAGCCCTCGCCCTGGCCTCGGCGGCCTGTGGCACCGATGACGGGGAACCGAGCGACGCAGGTGCGGCCAAGACCGTCGAGGTCGAGATGGTGGACATCGCCTACGACCCCGACACGATCAAGGTCGCGAAGGGCGAAGAGGTTGAGTTCGTCTTCGTCAACAACGGCAAGATCCGCCACGAGGCCTTTCTCGGTACGACCGACGAGCAGCGGAGTCACGGCGAAGAGATGCGTGAAGGAGGCGAATCGAGCAGCGGCCACGACGCCCACGGGGGCGGCGGAGACGTTGGCTCCAAGGTGAGCGTCGAGCCCGGGAAACGCGGCAGCCTCACGACCCAATTCGAGGAAGCCGGCACGTACGAGATCGGCTGCCACGAACCCGGCCACTACGACGCGGGTATGAGGGTCACCGTCGAAGTCAGCTAACGGTCGTCGGCGATTGCCGCTCAGCCCATGATGGCGTCGATGCACCGGTACGGGTCGGTGAGGGGTAGGCGGTGATCGCCCTCCCACCGCTCCGTCGTCAAATTGGCAAACCGGCGCGGAAGCTCGTCGACGAACTCGTGGTCGACGACTCGGTCGTGGGTGCCGGCGATGAGCCGGACCGGGACGTCGATCTCTTCGAGCCAACCGGCCGGTTCGCCGGTGAGGAGGCAGCGCGCCAGGGTCTCGGAGTACGAGTGCCACGTGTGCTCGACCGCGTCGCCGGCCAAGGCCGGCGGGAGACGCGGGTTCGTCCATCGGGCCAGAGCGGCGGCGGTCGAGCGGTGGTCGCAGACCCAGCGGCAGGTTCGTTCGGCGATCGAGCCCCTGAGTACGAAGAGTTTGGCCATCGGGCTGGCCGCCCCGATACGGCGCGTGGCTGACCCTCGACTCCGATAGAGCGGTGGGCCGAACGCCGTGATCTTGTCGACCAACCGGGGGTGGCGGGAGGCCAAACGAAGTGCCACCACCGTCCCGAACGAGTGGGCGCCGATGATGGCCGGTCCGTCGACACCGAGTTGGCCGAGCGCCTCGGCCACGGCGTCGGCGTGATCATCGGGGCCGTAGCCATGGTCGGGCCGGTCCGAGCGACCGAATCCCAACAGGTCGGGCACGAGAAGTCGGTGGTGGTTTGCCAGCGTGTCGTAGCTCTCGCCCCAGAAGCGTCCTGATCCGACAAGTCCGTGGAGGAGCAGAAGCGGCGGACCGTCGCCGAGGGACGTGACGGCCAACCGGCCCGCCCGCACGGGGAGGCGAGCGGATTCCCGCCAGGCCGGTCGGTCCAACCGTGCCCGTGCGTAGGCCACGCCGAGCGCGCCGGCACAGGAGGCCGTCGCGATGGTCCCGGTAGGCCTCAACCGCGGGCCGGAGCGGCGTGTTCCACGATGCGTCGGCCCGTGATCCTCGACGGGATGAGCCGCATCCAGTGGGACTTCGCTCCTCCCGCCCAGGGATCGATCCGCAGGTGTCGAGCCGCATCGAGCGCCGCCGATTGGTGCGGGGTGATCTCTTCGAGGCGTCCGGAGGCGACGACGCTCCAACCGGTTCTGGTCGAGCGATCGAAGCTGTCGATCTCGAAACATGCTGGGCCTCGCTCGGCGGCCGCCAGCTTGGATCCCGGTCCGCTCCTGAAGACGATCTCCTCGTCGTCGAGCACGTAGTTCACCGGCATGATGCGCGGCGCCCCGGTGACGACGATGGCCAAGCGCCCGATGACGCCCTGGGCGAGCAACTCGAGGCAAGCCCGCCGGTCGAGGACCTCCAACAGTGGTGATTCCTGGTCGGTCCGCATCTGGCTCCCTCGTGGTCTCTTCCATCGTCCGCCCGGACCGCTCCGACAACAAGGGGCAAAGGTCCCGGACTGCTTCGGGACCTCCGGCACTATCCCGGTGCGCCGGGAAGTCGGACGATGAGCACATGAAGAACCCCGGAAGCGCACCGGCCATGCGCACTGTGCGGCCGTGGTGATCCCGATCGTCGCCGAAGAGCGATCAAGAACGTAGGAGCCACTCATGCTTGTCGACCAGGGACTGGAACTGTTGACCGAGAACCAGGCATGGGACCTGTTGACCGGCCAAGACGTCGGACGGGTCGGCCTCAGCCTGGGGGCCCTTCCGGTGATCCTGCCCGTCAACTTCGCCGTGATCGACGGGTGCATCGTCTTTCGCACCGCACCCGGCTCGAAGCTCTCGGCTGCCGCCACCGGGGCGGTCGTGGCGTTCGAGGTCGACAGCTACGACGCCGGCGCTCGGTCCGGTTGGAGCGTCCTGGTGGTGGGCCGCTCCGAGGTCGTCCACGACCTCGACGTCACCTTCGAGGCGCTGGCGGCCAAGCTCGAGCCGTTCGCCGACGGGATCCGCTCGAGCTTCGTGCGGATCCGCCCCGAATTCGTCTCCGGGCGAAGACTGGTCCACGACGAGCACCCGACCGCCCCGTCGACGGGTGCGCAGGACGTCGTGTTCGTGGCCGACGCCATCGACAAGCCGTTCGCCGACGTCTGTCGTCTGTTCGCCGAAGCCTCCTTCCTCGTGCCCGGATCAGTGGTGGCCGTGTCGAATTCGATGGCCACCATCGACGTGAGCCGAGGATCGGCCGAGGGTGACACGGCCGAGTTGCGCATCCTTCCGATCCGCGGAGGGAGCGAGGCGATCACCGAGCTGGTCCTCATCTCCAAGGGGGACCCGACCTCGACCGAGCATCACTCGGAGCACGTCACGCGGGCGAGAACGCAGCTCTCCGACATCGTGCACACGGTCGAAGCCTCGGCCTCAGGCGGGGAAGACGCTGATCTCGGACGCCTTGATCGAGACCCAGACGGACGAGCCGGCGACGAGTCCGAGCTCGGTGAGCGCTCCGGTCGTGATCTCGGCGACGATCGGCACCGGGCCGCCGATCTGGACCCGAACGCGATCGACCTCCTGGTCGACGGCGAGGACGGTGCCCGCCCAGACGTTGCGAGATGAGCCGTGCGGTGGTCGTTCGTGCAGCACGACCGCACGCGGGTGGATCACGGCCACGACGTCGCCCTCGC
Organism: Acidimicrobiales bacterium; assembly: GCA_046597375.1. Classification (GTDB taxonomy): domain Bacteria; phylum Actinomycetota; class Acidimicrobiia; order Acidimicrobiales; family CADCTF01; genus DATLED01. Next base: position 21,198 of record JBKJKM010000020.1, read on the forward strand.
GGACATCAGCGATGGCGAGTGTGGCGCCGGCGGAAAGTGTGATCTCGTGGCCCCGGGCCCGACCCTCGAACAAGTTGACGCCGACCAGATCGGCGACGTAGCGGGAACGAGGACGGGCGCTGATCTCGGTGGCCGTACCCTCCTGCACGACACGACCGTGCTCTACCACCACGAGTCGGTCGCCCAGGGCAGCAGCATCGACCGGATCATGGGTGACGACGAGGGCGACACCATCGAAGTCCTGCAGGGCACGCTTGAGATCGCGCCGGGTGTCGGCGCGGGTGGAGGCGTCGAGCGCAGAGAGCGGCTCGTCGAGCAGTAGCAAACGCGGGCGCAGGATCAGCGCTCGGGCCAGGGCGACGCGCTGGGCTTGCCCGCCCGAGAGCTGCGACGGATGGGCCGACACGTGGTCCGCCAGACCGAACCGCGTCAACCAGGCGGTGGCCTCGCGCCGGGCCTCGGCGCGCCTGACGCCTCGGCATCGAAGTCCGAAGGCGACATTGTCGGTCGCGTCGAGGTGTTCGAACAGCAGGTAGTCCTGGAACACGACGCCGATCGACCGCCGCTCGGGGACGACGAACGTTCCGCGGCCGGGGTCGTCGAGGACCTCGTGGTCAAGGGAGAGCTCGCCGGCGTCCAGGGGGATCAGCCCGGCGATGGCGGCGAGCAATGTGGTCTTGCCCGCCCCGTTGGGTCCGAGAATGGCCACCGTCTCGCCCCGTTCGACCCGGAGATCGACATCGAGGGTGAAAGCGCCGCGCTGGATCGCCGCCAGGGCGACGAGCCCGTCGCTCACCCGCCGCCCATCCAGCGCTCCCGCATGGTGGCCAGGACGATGACCGAGATGCCCAAGAGCACGAGACTCAAGGCGATTGCTCCTTCGAGACGGCCGGACTCGAGAAGGAGGTAGACCTGCAGCGGGATGGTCGTCGTCCGACCCGGCGTGTTGCCGGCGAAGGTAATCGTGGCGCCGAACTCGCCGAGGGCTCGGGCCCACGCCAGCAGGGCGCCTGCGGCGAGGGCTGGCCACGTCAGGGGCAGGGTGACGCGTCGAAACACCGTCCAGCGATCGGCGCCGAGGGTGCGGGCCGCATCCTCGAGCCGGCGATCGGCGCCCCGGAACGCCGCTTCGGCCGTCACGACCAGGAACGGCATGGCGACGAAGGCCTCGGCCAGTGCGGCGCCGGCGGTGGTGTAGGGGAGTGTGAGGCCGAACCAGTCGTCGAGGTGACGGCCGATGAGCCCTCGTCGGCCGACGGCCAACAGCAGCGCCACGCCACCGACCACGGGCGGAAGGACGAGCGGCACGAGGGCGAACGCCCGCACCAGTCGCCGACCGGGGAACGCCACTCGCGCCAGCACCCAGGCGAGGGGCAGACCGAAGGTGACCGAGATGGCCGTGGCCCAAAGGGAGCACACGAGGGACAGTCGCAACGCGGTGCGGGCCTCAGGACTGGTGAGATCCTCGAGGAGGTGGCGCCACGGCGCTCGCCACGCCAACCCGGCCAGTGGAAGCACGAAGAAGCAGGCGCCGATCCCCCCGACGAGCATGGCCAGCACCGGCGGCCGGCGGCCACCACGGATCACGGTGCGAGGAAGCCGAAAGCGGCCAAGACTCGCTGCCCGCGGCCGGAGCGAACGAAGTCCAGCCATGCGGAGGCCGCGACGGGATTCTCCGCCGAAACCGTCACCGCCATCGGATAGACCGCCTCGAGGGTGGGATCCGACCCCACGTCGATGTCGATGCCCTCGGCCTTGTCGCCGGCGGCCAGCACATCGGTGACGTACACGAGGCCGGCATCGGCTTCGCCGAGCGTGACCTTGGCGACCACGGCCTTCACGTTCTCCTCGAGCGACGCGGGTTCCAGTGACACCGCAGCCTTGGCCAGCGCGGCAGCGGCGATGCGACCGCACGGCACCTCCGGCGCGCACACCACGGTCACGACGTCACTCGTGGCCAGGTCCGCGAGTCGGGCGATGCGCTTGGGGTTGCCGGGCTCGACAAGGATCGACAGCCGATTCCGGGCGACCACCACGGGCCCGCCGGCGTTGGCGGCGTCGGTCACCTTCTTCATATTGGCTTCGTCGGCGCTGGCGAAGACATCTGCGGATGCACCCTCGTTGATCTGCTGCGCCAGCGCCGACGAAGCCGCGAAGTTGAACGTGACCTGGAGGTTCGGGTGCTCCGCCTCGAAGTCGTCCCCGAGCTCGGTGAACGCCTCGGTGAGCGACGCAGCCGCGAACACGGTGAGGGTGCCGGCGATGCGAACTCGTGTTGGCGATGGCGCGGGTGTCTTGCCGTCCGCTTCGCATGCAGCCAGGAACAGGGTGACGCCGACGATCAAGAGACACCGCCGTCTCATTGCGTCATCTCGACGACGACGTTGGTGGACTTGACGGCCGCGACCGCCAACACCCCGGGGGCCAGGCCGAGCTCGTCTGCGGCTTCGCGGGTCATGAGCGAGACGATGCGATGGGGACCGGCCTGGATCTCGACCTGAGCCATCACCTTGTCTTTGAGGACTCGAGTCACGATGCCGGAAAATCGATTGCGAGCTGACCGGGCGACGATGGCTTCGGGCTGTACGACTTCGCTGTTCTCTCGGAGGTAGCGGGCGAGATCGACGGCGTCGAAGACCCGCTGACCGCCCGACGTGCGAGTGGTGCTCACCTCGCCGCTGTCGCCGAGGCGACGCACGGTGTCGACGCTCACGCCGAGGAGCTCGGCCACTTGGCCGGTGTGGAAGCTTGCGGAAGCCATGGTCGCACCCTAGATGGACCACGCTTCTGCGAGATGAGCGGCCCATCGCGTCGACCGGTTGCGCTCGCCGAGTCCTCCGGTCAGCATGTCGCCTCATCGACAGACCTGGGGGACTCGATGCGTGGGGTGGCATTCGATTTCGTTCCGATGGGCCGGCGGGTCACGCGCGACCCGTACCCGACCTATGACCGGATGCGCGAGGCCGGCCGCATCCTGACCACGTCGTACGGCGCCACGCTCGTCCATCGCTACGACGACGTGCGCCAAGTGCATCTCGACCACGACGCCTTCTCGATGGGCGCCGGCCAGGGCCCAATGGCCCCGAGCGGAGAGGGGATGGGCGGCTCGGACTTCATGATGGCCCAGACGATGCTCACGACCGACCCGCCTGATCACGAGCGACTCCGCCGAGTTGTGAACCGGGCGTTCACGCCTCGGTCGATCGCCGATCTCGAGCCGCGAGTGCGCGAGATCTGCCGCCAACTCCTGGCCCCACTCGCCGCCGGTGAACCCTTCGACATCGTGGCGGAGTTCGCGGCGCCGTTGCCGACCATCGTCATCGCCGAGTTGCTCGGCATCCCGGCGGAAGACGGAGCGAAGTTTCGAGAGTGGACCGAGTCGATCACCGGTACTGATGTGCGCGGTCGGACCGACCCGGCCCGTGCGCAGGAATTCGGGCGGGAGCTCCGCGAGTACCTCGGGGAGCAGATCGAGCGGCGGAAGTCGGCCCCGACCGACGACCTCATCGGACGGATGGTGGAGGCCAATCGCGAGCAGATCATGTCCGATGCAGAAGTTGTCGCGTCCTGCATCCTGTTGCTGATCGCCGGCAACGAGACGACCATGCGCCTCATCACCAATATGACGCTGGCGCTGGGTCGTCACCCCGACCAACTCGACGTGCTGAGCGACGACCCTCAATTGATCCCGAGCGCCATCGAGGAGACGCTCCGCTACGACAGCCCGGTGCAGATGCTCTTCCGCGGGGTGAAGCGGCCGGTCGAGATCGGTGGCGTCGAGCTCGGAACGGGACAGATGGTGCTGACCATGCTGGCCGCCGCCAATCGCGACCCCGACGCATTCGTCGATGCCGACGTCTACGACGTGACCCGGGCGGACAACCTGCATGTCTCCCTCGGGCACGGCATCCACTACTGCCTCGGGGCCCCTCTGGCCCGACGTGAGACGCGCATCGCTTTCGAGGAGCTTCTCGAGGCGGTGCCGCGCTTCGAGATCGTCACCTCCGACGACGAGCTCGAGTACCCGTCGATGCTGCTTCTCCGTAGTCCCCGTAGCCTCGTCGTCCGTCCCGCCTGAGAATTCCCGAACGACCAAGAAGGAAACCATGAAGCTCAACGACCTGTTCTCGATCGAGGGCAAGGTGGCGCTGGTGACGGGCGGTTCGCGCGGCATCGGGGAGATGATCGCCGCCGGCTTTCTCGCCAACGGCGCGACGGTCTACATCAGCTCTCGCAAGGCTGAGGTGTGCGATGCCACCGCCGCCCGACTGTCCGATACCTACGCCAGCACGTGTGTCTCCATCCCGGCTGACCTGTCCAACCTCGACGGCATCGCGCTGCTCACTGCGCAGCTACGGGAGCGCACCGACCACCTCGACATCCTGGTCAACAACGCCG
>JBKJKM010000285.1:0-23090 GCA_046597375.1 Acidimicrobiales bacterium
CTCCATCAGCGCGAATCCCGCCGGAGCTCGACGACGTTGTCCGCGGTGTCGGGCGTGCCGCTCGCCTCAGGCTGGTAGCCGTCGACGACGATCGGCATGCCGCCGTGCTGCAGCACCTCCATGCGGGCGCCGTACGTGCGCTCGAGGACGTCGGCCGTCAGCACCGAGCGGGGCGGGCCGATGCCGATCACCTCACGGTTGAGACACACAAGCGTCGGAAGGTGGGCGGCGATCCCGTTGAGGTCGTGGGTGGTCAACACGATGGCGAGGCCGGCCGCATTGAGCTCGGTCAGGAGGTGCAGCACCTCATGGCGCGTCTTCACGTCGACGCCGGAGGTCGGTTCGTCGAGAAGGAGGAGCTCCGGTCGCCGGAGGAGCGCTCGAGCGATGAATACGCGTTGTTGTTGGCCTCCGGAGAGCTCACGGATGTGGCGGTGCTGGAGGTCGCCGATGCCGAGGCGATCCAACACCTCGGCCACCTCGATCCGTTCGTCCTTGCTCGGCCATGGCAGGCGGCGACCGCGAACGCGCGCCATCAGCACGCATTCGCCGACGGTGACGGGGAAGTCCCAGTTCACCGTCTCGACCTGCGGGACGTAGGCCACGCGGAGCGCAGGCTTTCGATAGACCATGCCGGCGATCGGCGCGACCTTGCCCATCACGGTGCGCAACAGCGTGGTCTTGCCCGACCCCGACGGCCCGACCACACCGAGGAAGGCGCCACTCGGGATGGTCAGATCGACGTTGACGAGCACGGGGTCACGGCCGTAGCGGCACGTCACCCGTTCGAGTCGCAAGAGCACCTGCGACGGCGTGGTCAGGTCGCTCACTGTGGGTACGTCGCCTCGTCGACGGCGACGTTGTGCACTTCGAACGCCTTCAGCGCTGACGCATCGCCGCCCAGGGCCTCGACCATCGTGACGTAGTCGAAGTGCATGAGGCCGAGCCACGAGTGCTGCTCCTCGCCCGGCTTGCCCGGGAGGTCATCGTCGCGGAGCACGTCGACGTACTTCACTCCGGCCTCCTTGCCGATCTGTTCGAGCACCGGACTCGGGAAGACCTCAGAGCCGAAGATGGCCTTCACCTTCTCGGCCCGCACCTGCCCGATGAGCTCGCCGACCTCCTTGGCCGACGGCTCGTCGAAGCTCTCGACCTGGATCGCTCCGACGACCTTCCAGTCGTAGGTCTCGGCAAAGTAGGCGTAGGCGTCGTGGTAGGTGAGCAGCTTGCGGTCGTCTACCGGCAGCGTGGCGAACGAGGTCCTCATGGCGGCGTCGAAGGCGTCGATTTGATCGGCGAAGGCCTGGTAATTGGCCTCGTAGTCGTCGGCGTGCTCGCCGTCGAGGTCGACCATCGTGTCCTTGACGACCTCCGCGTACTTCTTGGCGTACGTCGGATCGGTCCAGAGGTGGGGGTTGGGCTTGCCCTCCGACTTCGGGAACGAGAAGTCGTACAGGTAGTCCTCCTCGGGCAGCACCTCGGTGCCGAGCTCGACGATCTTGGCGCCGTCCTTGGCGTTCTTCTCGGCCAGCTCGAGGGTCGGGTCCTCGAGCTTGAGGCCGTTGATGAAGATGACGTCGGCCTTCGCCAGCAGCTCGGCCACGCTCGGCGCCGGCTCGAAGGTGTGGGAGTTCGTCCCCTCCGGCACCACGCCGGTGATGTCGGCGTTCTTGCCCACCACTTGGGCCACGATGCTCGTGAGAGGCGCCACCGTCGTCACCAGCTGGAGTCGGCCGGTTTCCCCGGCTGCGATCGAACCGGTTCTGTCGTCGTCGGAGGCGCCGCAGGCACCGAGCAAAGCCACCAGCCCGAGAAATCCCACCAAACGCCGCATGACCATGTCTACGGACCGTACTGCAACCTGGATGGAAATGCGTACTGGTCGCAATAGGATGAACGAAAGGTAACGTCACCAATCGTGACGGACGGACGCCTCGAGCGGATCCTGGCCAGCCTCCGGGCCAGCGGCGGTCGCATCACGCCGGCGCGCCGAGCACTGGTATCGGCACTGCTCTCGTCGCACAGCCATGCCACGGCCGAAGACCTTGCCGAGATCGTGCAGCGGTCGCATCCCGACGTCCACCAGTCCACGATCTACCGGACGCTCGATGCCCTCGAGGAGCTCGGGATCGTCGATCACGTCCACCTGGGCCATGGGCGGGCCGTCTACCACCTGGCCGACGACCCCCATCAACACCTCGTGTGCGAGGCGTGCGGGCACGTCCTCGAGGTGCCGGATGCGATCTTCGCCGACCTGGCGACCCAGCTGCAGGAGCGGTTCGCCTTCACGCTGCGACCGAACCACTTCGCCGTGCTGGGTCGCTGCGAGGACTGTGTCGGCCACGACGACACTGCGTCCCCCTAAGGCTCGGCGGCGATGGCCACGTCGAGCACGTGGTCGACCTGGCCCGGGTAGTCGGCCCGGGGATCCCCCAGGTCGCCCGACGAGGTCCGTCGGGGAACTCCCGGCACCAGGACGTCCACCCGCCCGCCCGTGCGAAGCGACAGCAGTTCCTCCCACCGATTCACCCCGTCGAGCTCGGTCGTGGCCGACGCGCTGAACCCGACGACGAGGTTGCCGGCCAGCGGACGCCCGTTGAACAGCACCGGAGGGAGCGGGGTGCAGTTGGCGGGCTCGACGGCGCTGTCGGCGGCCACCCGCCATTGCATGCGGTAGGTGCGGCCCGGCGTCGATGCCTCGTCGAGCACGCAACGCACAACGCCAGCGGGCACGCCGGCATAGGCGACGACCGTCGGGTTCTCAGTCGTGTTGGTGAACGTGGCATCGAGAGTGAGCGCCGATCCCCCGACGAGCCGCAGCTGCTCCACGACGGGGTCGGGTCGACCTTCGACCCGATCGCCCGGCAGGACGCCGAAGAGCTGGAAGGCCGGGCGGTCGTCGAAACGCTCGACGAGTTCGATGTTGGCGGCGCCGTTGTCGGCGGCGTAGAGCCGATCGCCGCCGAGGTCGGGCCGGTTGCGAAAGTACCCGCGCACGTGCAGCATCCATGGCCCGTCGTTGCTCCCCGGGAGGATCACCATCGACCGATCCGGCAGGGCATCGACGAGGGCAACCTCACGCGCCACGACGGCATTGTGCTGCTCGGCGCGACGGATCTTCGGCTCCAGCGACGCCGGGAGGGTGGCCACCAGCGCGACGACCACGAGCGCGGCCGCCACGCGCGAGCGGCGGGCGAGCCCCGCCCATCCGTCGGCGGCGGCGATGGCCAAAGGGACGAGCATGGGCAGGTAGTAGAAGGGCCCGTAGTCGCGCCGTCCGACGTGCACGAAGTGTGATCCCCAGTAGAAGAAGTACGCAGCCGGGAAGGCGACCGCCAAACTACCCAGGAGTGGCACGGTCGAGGGTCGACGCCGCCACAGACGGACTGCTCCCCACGAAACGAGGGGTGCGACGAGCAGCCCTCCCAACGTCCAGTGCGGCAGTTCCCCGAGCAGCCGGCCGGTGACACGCTGCATGAAGGCGGGCGTCACGTCGAACACCCGCGCGCCAGCCGAGATCTGGCGCGGACCGAACCCCATCCGGTTGTCGCCGCCGTTGGCGTGGAGCGGGAACGTGAAGGGCGAACCCGTCACGTTCACGTTGCTGGCCATGACCGCCAACACGAAGGGAAGAGCGCCGACGACCGACCATCCGACGCCGGCGAGGAGGGCTGCGGGCCGGCGCCGCCACGACCAAACAAGGTGGAGGCCGAAGGCGCCCGCCACGAGGACGGCATCGAGCGGGCGCATCGACACCAACAAGCCGGCGGGGATGCCGCCGACCAGCAACCAGCGGGGCGTTCCCGTGCGCACGGCGCGGAGCACGGCTGCGCCGAGAGCGGCCCCCACGCCGAGGGCGAACGGGTACGACAACACGGTGCCCCCGAGCACCAACAACAGAGGTGAAAGCCCGACGAAGGCACCAGCGGCGACGGCCGCCCGTCGGTCGCGCAGGATCTCGAGGGCGAGGACGTACGTGGCGACCACGGCGAAGGAAGCGGCGAGGGCGCCCACCACCTTGTACGGCGCGCCGACCAGGGTCCCCAGAGCCAGGACGGCCGGCCAACCTGGCGGGAACACCATCACCACCCGGTCGCCGAATGCGCCCGACATCCACGGCCGGAAGCTGATGCCGATGTCGGACGCCGACAGGGTGAGGTGGCCGTCCCGGAGCATCTCGGCCTGGAACAGGTACACGGCCTCGTCGTTGTTCTTGGACAGGTGGGGGAACCACCGGTACGACACGATGAGGAATCCGGCGAAGGCCACCACCGCCAGCGCAGCCGCCGGCAGGTGGCGCCGAAGACTCAAGCGGCCGGACCCTCCTTGGCCCACTGGAAATGCATCCGACCGTGGTCGGCGTTGGCGGCCATGATGCCGCCCACCGTCCCGTCCGACCACGGGGCCCCCGGGATCTTGGACTCGAGCTGCTCGTCGGTCAGCGTCGCCAGATAGGCCAGCGTCTCGGCCCGCACCGCCAGTCCGACCTGGACGAGCTCGCCGAGCGACTTGCCCTTGTGCTCCTGGCACCACTCCTCGGTCCACGAGTGGATGCCGGCCATGACCTGCTCCATCGATTGCGGCGTACCGTCGGCGTTGACCCGCTTCTCCATGCCACGGTCACCCTCCAGGTGGCGGCGGAACATGGCGTTCCAGTTCTTCTCGATGAGGGTCGTGTGGACGAAGTGGTCGGCGAAGGACCATCGGCTGTCGGCGTCGTGCTCGCTGAAGGTGCGGGGCGCCGTCAGATCGCCCTCACTCATCTGCGAGAGCGTCTCGAGCAGCCACGCCCGATCCCGGTTCAACTTGATCTCGATCTCAATCCGATTCACGGTCCGGAAACCTAGGTCGCAGAGACCAACGGCGCCCCGTTCAGGTCGGCGTCGGGAGCGCCAGCGACCAGCCGACAGCCGAGCGGCAAGGCCCCGGCCCGAAGGGCATCGCCGCAGAGCGAGGCCAACGACAAGGCGTCGGGAGCGCCAGCGAGCAGCCGGCAGCCGAGCGGCCCTGATTGGTCGTGCCCGTGAGATGCGGCCCCCGCCCAAAGGGCACCGCCGCAGAGCGAGGCCATCAACAGAGCGAGGCCGAACTAAAACGTGATGATCGTGAGGGTGCCGTAGGCGAAGAGGATGCCGGTGATGCTGTAGAGCACGGCCTTGACGGCCGCCCGTTTTGCCGGCGAACGGACGTAGTCATCGATGATCCAGCGCATCCCGTTGAGGCCGTGGAACAGGCCGAGGGCCAACAACGTCCAGTCGTAGATGCGCCACAGCGGATTGTCCCAGCGAGCGGACACGAAGGCGGCGTTGGTCTCGACCACGTCGTAGATGATGTGGGTGATCGAGAAGTGGAGCAGTGCCAGGAAGATCAGGATCAGACCCGAGATCCGCATGAAGTACCACGACCAGGTCTCGAAGTTCATGCGCGGCCGGCGCTCGAGCTTGGGGCGGTTGTCCGACGGAAGTTGCCGCTGTGCGGTGCTCACAGCAGTCCTGCCGTGCCCTCGAGGAACGGCTTCAGGATGATGAAGCCCCCGACGGCGGTGAGGACGAGGGTGAAGAACACCACGATCTTGAACATGACCTTCTCGCTGCGCAGGGCGCCGGGGAAGAAGTCGATCATCACGATGCGCAGCCCGTTGAAGGCGTGGAAGAGCAGGGCGCCGAGCAGTCCGACCTCGAAGAGCCGGAGTAGGACGTTCCCGTAGAGCTCGTGCACCTCGTTGTAGAGCTTCGTGTCAGCGTTCACGAGCGAAACGTCGATGACGTGGAGCAGCAGGAACATGAAGACCAGGAATCCGGTGATGCGGTGCATCACGAACGCCCACTGGCCGGATTTGCCCTTGTAGACGGTGCTCGAGGTGGCCGGGCTCATCGGTCGCGCCGGATCCAGCGGTCGCCCCACACCACCGACGACATCACGTACAGGGCGAACAGCGAAATCAGGACGGTGATGCTGCCAAGCGCTGCAGCGAACACAACCTGGGCCGTGGACATTGCCTGCGACGTTAATCCGAGGTCAGACGGGAGTCCCAAACGTCGGGCTCCTCGCTAGGTTCTCGGCACCGAACGAGGGGGAGAACCATGGATCGACATCTGGCAACGGTCTGGGAGGCCGTGGCCGACGCCATCCCGTCCGCCCCGGCGATCGTGCAGGGCGAGGTGCGACGATCGTGGGCCGACTTCGACGATCGCGCCGCCCGGCTGGGCTCGGCCTACACGGCCGCCGGCCTGCGACCCGGGGCCAAAGTGGCCCAGTACCTCTACAACTCGGCCGCCTATATGGAGACGTTCTACGCCGCCTTGAAGGTGCGGGCCGTGCCGGTCAACGTCAACTACCGCTACCTCGACGACGAGCTCCTGTACCTGCTCGAGAACTCCGAGGCCGAGGCGCTGGTGTTCCACTCGAGCCTGGGCGAGCGGGTCGAGCGGGTCGCGGGAAAGGCCACCGGCGTGAAGCTCTGGATCGAGGTCACCGACGACGACCGACGCACGTCGATCGCCGAGTCCTACGACGACCTCCTCCTGGCCCACGAACCCGCCGCCCGGATCCGGCGGGACCCGGACGACATCGTCATGACGTACACCGGCGGGACAACCGGCATGCCCAAGGGCGTGATGTCGAAGATCCACGGCTCGATCGACACGTTCCTCGTGAGCGTTCCGCCGATCCTCGGGATGGCGCCGATGGCCGAGCCCGAGGAGATCGTCGCCGCCGCCCGCCGGCTGGTTGACGAAGACCGGCAATACGCTTCGATGCCGGCGTGCCCCCTGATGCACGGCACGGGCATGGGTATCGGCGCCCTGCCGGCCACCACGTTCGGCGGTCGCGTCGTTCTGCTGGAGGGGAAGGGCCTCGACGTCGACGAGCTCTGGTCGACCGTCGAGCGAGAACAGGTCAACGGCATCACCATCGTGGGCGACGCGTTCGCCCGCCCCTTGCTTCGAGGTCTCGACGAGGCCCCGACCCGCTGGGACCTCTCCTCCGTCACGCTCCTCCTGTCGGCCGGGGCCATGTTCTCGGCCGAGGTCAAGGACGGTCTGCTCGAGCACCTCGGCGGCGCCACGATCATCGACTACATCGCCGCCACCGAGGGGTTCATGGGCATCTCCATCTCGACCAAGGGCAACCCGGCGCCCACCGGACGCTTCATCCCGAACCCCGGCGTCAAGGTGTTCACCGAGAAGGGCGTCGAGGTCGTCGCCGGGTCGGGCGAGACCGGGATGGTCGCCATCGCCGGCGGGATTCCTGATGGGTACTTCCACGACGACGCCAAGACGGCCAAGACGTTCCAGGAGATCGGCGGGGTCCGCTACTCGATCCCCGGCGACTGGGCCACGATCGAAGCGGACGGGATGATCGCCTTGTTGGGTCGGGGTTCGCAGTGCATCAACACGGGTGGCGAGAAGGTCTTCCCGGAAGAGGTCGAGGAGGCCCTCAAGCGTCATACATCCGTCGAAGATGCACTGGTCTTCGGCGTTCCCGACGAACGCTTCGGTCAGCGCATCGTCGCCGTCGTGTCGCTGCGGCCGGGGGCCGGCGACGGGCTCGAGCCCATGGCGATCGTCGACGACATGCGGGAGCAGTTGTCGAGCTACAAGCTCCCCCGCCAGGTCGTCATCGTCGCCGAGGCGCCACGGGCAGCCAACGGCAAGGCCGACTACCCGAGGGCCAAGGAACTCTTCGAGATCGCTTCCAGCCCGCGGCAGTAGGGCCAGAGGACGTCGGGGATCGCCACCGATCCGTCGGGCTGGCGGTGCGTCTCGAGCAGCGCCGCCAGGATGCGCGGCACGGCCAGTGCGGATCCGTTGAGGGTGTGCACCAGTTCCGTGCCGCTGCGATCGGCGGCGGCCGGCTTGTACCGGATGTTGGCGCGCCGCGACTGGTAGTCGCTGAACCAACTGACCGAGCTGACCTCGAGCCACTGGTCGACCCCAGGCGCGTACACCTCGAGATCGATCGTTCGGTGATGCGATTGGCCGAAGTCACCGGTACAGATGTCGAGCACGCGATAGGCCAGACCCAGCTCGACCAGACGGGCCTCGGCCCGGGCGAGGATCTCGTCGAGGAGGGCCGGCGCTTGGTCGGCCGTGCTGAGTGCGAGCAGCTCGACCTTGTCGAACTCGTGCACGCGGAGTAGCCCGCGGGTGTCGCGACCGGCGGCACCGGCCTCTCGCCGCATGCAGGGCGTGTAGGCCATCATGCGTTTCGGGAGGTCGGCCTCGGCGAGCACCTCGTCGCGATACAGCGACGTCAGAGGGATCTCGGCGGTGGCGATGGCCCAGAGGTCGTCACGCTCCACGGCGTAGGACTCTTCGGCGAACTTGGGGAGCTGGCCACTCGCCACCAAGGTCTCGCTGCGAACGAGCGTCGGAGGACGGATCTCCTCATAGGCGTCGGCGTTGCGGTCGAGGGCGAGCTGGCAGAGCGCCCGCGCCAACATCGCTCCGGGGCCTCGGAGCACGGCGAACATCGATCCAGACACCTTGGTGCCCCGCTCGAGGTCGAGGATGCCGAGGGCGGCGCCGGTCTCCCAGTGCGGCACCCGCTGGTGGTCGGCGTAGGCATCAGGGTCGTAACCCTCGGTGCGAACGACGACGTTGTCGGCCTCGCTGGCGCCGTCGACAGCGTCGTCGGCCGGGAGGTTGGGCAGGCGCAACAACAGCTCGCGCACCTCGGCCTGGATGACGTCGGCGTCGGCCGCCAGCCCCTTTTCTTCGTCCCCGAGTCGGCGGCTGCGGTCCTTTGCCTCGTCGCCCTTGGCCCGGTCTCCCGCCTTGTAGGCCTCGCCGACCTCCTTGGAGGTGGCGTTGACTTGCGCCCGCAGTTCATCACGAGCCGACGACAGAGCCCGCCCCCGCTCGTCGAGACCGGCGAGACGATCGAGGTCGTCGAGCAGCGACGGGTCGTGGCGGCGGGCCATCGCCGCCTTCACGCCGTCGAGGTCGGCCCGCACCCGCCGGATGTCGATCATGTGGACTGGAAAGTAGCGTGCCCTCGATGCCCGCCCTCGACGTTTCCGGGCTCGTCGTCCGTTACGGGCCGCTGGTCGCCGTCGACGGCGTGTCGTTCTCGGCCGAGGCCGGTCAGGTCGTCGCCCTGCTCGGGCCGAACGGCGCCGGCAAGACGTCCACGGTCGAATCCCTCGAGGGCTACCGACGACCCACCGAGGGCACGGTGCGCGTCCTCGGCCTCGACCCCGCTGCCGATGCCAGGGAACTCGCGCCCCGCATCGGCGTGATGCTCCAAGCGGGCGGGGTCTATCCGGTCATGTCCTCCCGCGAGGCGCTCACCCTGTTCGCTTCGTACTACGACGATCCCGAGAACGTCGACGAACTCCTCGGCCGGGTGGGCCTCGAGGACGTGGCGGGTACGGCGTGGCGGCGGCTCTCCGGCGGCGAGCAGCAGCGCCTCTCGCTGGCGTTGGCGTTGATCGGCCGACCCGAGATCGCATTCCTCGACGAGCCCACCGCCGGCATCGATCCGCAGGGGCGGCTCGTGATTCGCGACGTGATCCGTTCGCTTCGCGACGCCGGCGTGTGCGTGCTCCTGACGACCCACGAACTCGACGAGGCCGATCGCCTCGCTGACCACGTGGTCATCCTCGACCACGGACGAGTGGTGGCCGACGGCTCGCCGGCCGAGCTCCGCGCTGCCGGCCCGGGGGACGTCCGCTTCGGGGCGCCCGCCGGCATCGACGCGGCGTCCCTCGGCGCCCGACTGGGGGCCACGGTGATCGAGGAGCGTCCGGGCGAGTACGTCGCGGCCGTGGCGCCCACCCCCGCCACCGTCGCCGTCCTCACCGCCTGGCTGGCCGAGCACGACCTCCCTCTGGCCGACCTCCGCGCCGGTCGCCAATCCCTCGAGGACGTCTTCCTCCGCCTCACCGGCCCCAGCGCCGCCGAGTCGGCCCGCAAGCCGCGCGAGCGAACCAGGAGATCCCGGTGACACCCCTGCGTTCATGTTGCCCTTGCGGTCGTGATCGAGCGTTGTCGTTGACCTTGCGGCAGCCCGAAGGGCAACCGCAACGCGTTGGGGAACGGCGGTGAGGATGTTGATGGCGCAATCGAAGGCCGAGTTGCGGATGACGTTGCGCCGTGGCGAGTCGGTGTTGTTGGCGCTCGGGATCCCCGTGCTGTTGCTGGGGTTCTTCTCGGTCGTCGACGTGTTGCCGACTGGCGTCGAGGACCCGGTGACCTTCTTGTTTCCCGGGATCCTGGCCTTGGCGGTGATGTCGACGGCCATGGTGAGCACGGCCATCGCCACCGGGTTCGAGCGCCAATACGGCGTGCTCAAGCGGCTGGGGGTCACGCCGCTCGGCCGTCCCCGACTCCTGGCGGCGAAGATCGTCAGCATCCTCGCCATCGAGGTGTTCCAGCTTCTCGTGCTCCTCATCGAGGCACTCGCCCTCGGCTACCGCTTCGACGGCCCCGACCTGGCGCTGGCCGCCGGCGCCATGTTGCTGGCCACCGTCGCCTTTGCCGGCCTCGGGTTCCTCCTGGCCGGCACGCTTCCCGCCCTTACGACGCTGGCCGCCGCCAACGGTCTCTACCTGGTCCTGCTCTTGCTCTCTGGCATGTTGATTCCGCTCGAGGAATTGCCGTCCGGCATCGCCGGCTTCGCTCGCGCCCTGCCGTCCGGCGCGCTGGCCGACGCCTTGCACGCCACGCTGGGCGGCGGGTCGGTGCCAGGCCGAGCGTGGGTCGTGCTCGCAATCTGGGCCTTCGCGGCGCCGGCCGTCGCCGCCAACCGCTTCCGCTGGGAGTAGCCGATCGCGTTGGCGTTGCCCTTGTGGTGGTGAAACGCCGTTGCTGTGGCCCTTGCGGCAGCCCGAAGGGCAACCGCAACGCGGGGGTCAGGGGTTGGGGACGGGTTCCTCGCGGGCGGGCGACTTGGCCAGCTCGCGCTCGACGTCGTCCCACATGAGCACGTCGCCTTGGTCGCGCTCGCTCCGCTGGTACCACCGGAAGAACATCACGACGATCGTCGTCCAGATGATGACCGTGCCACCGACCTTCATGAAGGCGCCGGCGGCCTGTTGGTCCTCCACGGCGGACATGCCCGAGATGCGGGGCGCCAAGGCGTACCACTGGTAGATCGGGGTCTCGGCGAAGGCGAGGAAGGCCGTCGGCACGTTGGGGAGAATCGACTGGCCGAAGAGGTAGAGCATCTTCACGGGAGACGACATCGTCGGGAGGCCGGGGAGGTCGTGGACGACGGGCAGCCACATGATGGCCGCCGTGGTCACGAGGGCCACGTGGGCCAGGAAGTGCGGGACCTCGTGCGACGACACGAAGTTCACGAAGCCGGCGGCGTGGGAGATGGCGATGTAGCCGTTGAAGAGCAGCGACGCCGGAAGCGGGCGGCAGAGCTTCCGCAGTACGGGCACCAGCGGCCGCGTCACCCAGGCCAACAGCCACGACGGCGTGCCCAGCAACAGCAGCGGCGTGACGACGAGGCTGAAGACGGTGTGTTGGATCATGTGGACGCTGAACAGGTAGTCCTCGGCCACGTCGTGGATCGGCCAGAAGGCGAAGACGAACATGACCAGCGCGCCGATGCCGAACTGCACGCGCTGGCGGCGCGTGGCGTAGGGGGCACCGTCCGGTGCGTGCGACGGACCGAGGCGTCGGATGCCCTCGACGTAAGCGATGACGAGCGCAGCAACGACCAGCAACACGTCGACGTGGATGTGAAGTGCCCACGGGTCGCCGTCGCGCACGGAGGCGAGCAGGATCGACGTCACTTCGAACGCGTCATCCGGCGTTGAACGAGCCCTGCCGCTCCTCGACCGGGGCGATGAACACGCCCATCGTCAGGAGATAGGCGACATAGACGAAGATGGCGAGAACGAGGCCGGTGACGAAGAGCCGGCGCACGATGGGATTGTCGAACTTCAGGTGCATGAAGTACCCGACGACAACGACGAACTTGACGATCGCCAGGCCGCCGAGGGCGGCGTTGTTGATGTGGACCGAGCCGGGCAGTTCGAAGTAGTAGAGCCCGACCTCGACCGCCGTGATGGCGAAGAGCAGGAAGAAGATCTTCCAGTACTGGCCGACCGATGGGTGTTCGTTGTGGGCCACCTCGCCCTCAGCGGGGTGTTCCTGATCGGTGTGGGTTTCCTTGACGGAGGTCGCCATCGGGTCAGCTCCTACGGGATCAGGTAGACGACCGTGAAGATCACGATCCAGACGATGTCGACGAAGTGCCAGTACAACCCAGCCAGCTCGACCACCTCGGACTTCTCCTGCCCGAGGCCACCTCGCATGGAGATGGTGTAGAGCGAGAGCAACATCAAGACGCCGAGGGTGACGTGCACGCCGTGGAAGCCGGTCATCACGAAGAAACTGCTGCCGAACAGGTTGGTGCTGAGCGACAGGCCCTCGCGGTAGAAGCTCGTGAACTCGTAGACCTGGCCGGTGATGAACAGCGCCCCGAGAGCCGAGGTGGCCAGCAGCCAGATGCGGAGCTGACGCACGTCGCCCCGTTGGATAGCGGCGAGGGCCAAGACCATCGTCAGCGAGCTCATGAGCAACATGAACGAGCTGGCCGACGTGAACGGGATGTCGAAGACGTCTTGGGGATACGGACCCGTGACGCTGCGGTTCTTGTAGAGCAGGTAGGTGGAGATCAGCGCCCCGAAGAGCAGGCACTCCGAGCCCAGGAAGCCCCACATGGCCAGCTTCTCGTTGGACAGCCCGGTGTTGGTCACGTGGACATCGGCGTGGCCGGCCGCCACGTCGTGCGACGACCCGGCGTGATCGGTGGTGGCAACGGTTGCCATCTCAGCCCTCCGTCTTCTCGGCTGCGGCGCCGGACTCCAGCGCCGGGGTGGCGGCCTCGCCGCCGGCGGCGACGAGTGACGCGTCCTCGCGGAGGTGTTCACCCTCGAGCTCGCCGGCGGGTCCGGCAACCGGGTCGAGATCGTGGTGCTCGGCTGGTTCGGCCGAGGGCTCGAGAGCCCAGGCATAGATGCCGGCCAACATGATGAGGGCACCCACCACGGCCACGATGTAGGCCTTGTAGATCATGCCGTAGGCGATCACCGGCAGGCCGAAGGCCACGATGATCGGGTAGAAGGACGGCGACGGGAGGTGGATGCTGCCGGCGTTGGCGACAGCCGCAGCCTCCCGCTTCTCGGCCTCGGCCCGCTCCTCGTCGGAGACGGGGATGAGCAGAAGGCGGCCCTGGTCGTCCTCGGTGTACTTGCGGTGCCAGAAGTCGTCGAGGGCGTGCACGGTCGGCGTCTCGGCGAAGTTGTAGACGGGCGTCGGCGAGGGGATCGACCACTCCAGTGTCCGGGCATCCCACGGGTCGTTCGGCGCAGCCTCACGCGTCCGGTAGCTGTGCAACACGTTGTAGAGGAAGACAAGGGTGGACGCGGCGATGATGAAGGCGCCGATGGTGGAGGCGACGTTCGGCGCAGTGAGCCCGAGGTCGTCGTCGTAGGTGTAGATGCGTCGCGGCATGCCCTGCAGGCCCAGCCAGTGCATCGGGGCGAAGGCCAGGTTGAAGCCGATCAGCCAGCTCCAGAAGTGGATCTTGCCGATCTTCTCGCTGAGCATGTGGCCGAAGATCTTGGGCCACCAGTAGTAGAGCCCGCCCATGAGACCGAACATCGAGCCGCCGAAGATCACGTAGTGGAAGTGGGCGACGATGTAATAGGTGTCGGTCTGCTGACGGTCATGCGGGGAAATCGAGTGGGTGACGCCCGAGAGCCCACCGATGGTGAACATGGCGATGAACCCGATGGCGAAGAGCATCGGCGTATGGAGGCGCAGCGAGCCACCCCACATCGTCCCGACCCAGTTGAAGATCTTCACGCCCGTGGGCACGGCGATGAACATGGTGGCCACCGAGAATGCGGATACGGCGACCGGACCGAGGCCGACGGCGAACATGTGGTGAGCCCAGACGCCCCAGCCCATGAAGCCGATGGCTATCCCCGAGAACACGATGACCGGATATCCGAAGAGCGGCTTGCGGGAGAACGTGGGGAGGATCTCCGAGACGATGCCCATGGCTGGGAGGATGAGGATGTACACCTCGGGGTGGCCGAAGAGCCAGAAGAGGTGCTGCCAGAGCACGGGGTCACCGCCGGCCGCCGGGTTGAAGAAGTTTGCACCGAATTGGCGATCGAACATCAACAGGAACAGCGCCACGGTGATGACCGGCATGGCGAACAGCAGCAGGAAGTTGGAGACCAGCGTCATCCATACGAACACCGGCATGCGCATGAGCGTCATCCCAGGAGCCCGCAGGTTGAGGATCGTGGTGATGAGGTTGACCGCACCGACGGTGGAGGCGATGCCGAGGATCTGGAGGCCGAAGATCCAGAAGTCGATGTTGTGGCCGGGCGAGAACGTGATCGACGTGTTGGGGGCGTAGCCGAACCAGCCGCCGTCGGGGGCGCCGCCGAGCAGGAAGCTCGAGTAGATGAACAGGCCGCCCATCAGGAAGATCCAATAGCTCAGCGCATTGAGTCGTGGGAAGGCGACGTCGCGCGCCCCAACCATGATCGGCGCCAGGTAGTTGAAGAACGCCGCCGAGAGGGGCATGACGACGAGGAACACCATCGTCGTGCCGTGCATCGTGAACACCTGGTTGTAGGCCTCGGCCGACAACACGTCGCCGTTGGGCTGCGCCAACTGCAGGCGGATCAACAGCGCTTCGATGCCACCAAGGAGGAAGAAGACCATGGCGGTGACGCCGTAGAGGACGCCGATCCGCTTGTGGTCGACGGTGGTGATCCAACTCCAGAACCCCCACATGGCCTGTGGCCGCTTGAGCAGGGCCACCGACCCGTTCGAGGACGGCGGGGTCGGGGCGGATCCCGTCCCGTCGGAGGGTCGGTCGAGGACGGTAGCCATTACTTGAGCGTCTCCAGGTAGGCGAGGAGCTGGGTGATCTCATCTTCGGACAGGCCGAGGTTGGGCATACCCTGCCCGTTCTCCGGGTTCATCGGCTTCATGGCCGGCGGGTTGCGCAGCCAGCGCCGCAGGTTGCGATCGTTCATCTCGAAGATGGCGCCGGCGAAGCGACTCCGGCTCTTGAGGTGGGTGAGGTTCGGACCGATCTTGCCGTTGGCCCCTTCGAGACCGCTGATGGCGTGACAGCCGCTGCAGCCCTTGGTGATGAAGAGCTCGGCGCCGATGGCCCGGTCGAGTACGGGATCCTCACCGGGGGCGATCTCTTCGGCGTCTGTCGCCAGCGAGGTGCCGGCGGCCGAGGCGCTGGCCGTCGTCGAGCCATCGGTGCCGGCGTCGGCGCCGGCCTCGGTCGTCGTCGTGACCCGCGCCACGGTCGTGGTCGTGGTCGGAGCCGCGGGCGCGTCCTGCTGCTGCTCCTCGACCCACTCGTCGAACTCCGCCGGGGCGAAGGCCATGACCCGCAGTCGCATGTTGGCGTGGGAGAGCCCGCAATACTCCGCGCACTGGCCGGAGTAGTCGCCCGGCTTGTCGGCTTCGACCCGCATGTAGTTGAGGCGCCCGGGAATGGCGTAGACCTTGCCGGCCAGCTTCGGTGGCCAGAAGTTGTGGATCACGTCGGCCGAGGTGAGCTCGAGCTCGACTTGACGACCCGTGGGGATCACGAGCTCGTTGGCCGTGATGATCTTCTGGTCGGGGTACTCGTACTCCCACCACCACTGATGTCCCGTGACCTTGACCTTGAGCACGTCGGCGCCCGCGGCCCGCTCGTTGATGTCGAACACGGTCACGACGGTGAACACGCCGATGACGGCGAGCAGGAGCGCCGGGATGACCGTCCACGTGATCTCGGCCTTGGCGTTTCCGTGCACCTGGACCGGGGCCTCGTCGTCCGACCGGGCCCGGAACTTGATGACGATGTAGATGATGATGCCCTGGACGAGGACGAAGATGACGGCGGCGATCGGGAGCACGATGTCCCAGAGCCGGTCGGTGGTCCGCGCCTCCGGCCCCAGGGGGTCGAGGGCGTTCTGCGGGAGGTCACCGCGTCCGCAGGCCGACGTCACGAGGGCGAGGAGGGCGATGACGACCAGGAGTCGTGTCATCGAAGATCGGGTGCTGCGGGGGCTCACGCTCGACCTCACTTCGGACTGTTGGCTCTCGTCGTGCGACAGGGGGACACAGGCAGACTCTCTCATGCTGCGGGCTTCCGCAAAGTCAACCGATCGAGCCGTTCGCGCAGCTCGGCGGCGCTCAGCTCGCCTTGGTGGAAATCGACGATCCGGCCGTCGGCGTCGATGAAGACGGTGGCCGGAAGGCCGCGCACGGCGTAGCGCGCGGCGACGTCGCCACGCGGGTCGTAACCGGCCGGATAGGTGACGCCGAAGCTGTCGAGGATCTCGATCGCATCGAGGCGCGAGTCCTGGTGGTCGACCCCCAGGAACGCCACGTTCGGGTAGGCCTCGGAAACCGCCTGCAAGGCGGGCAGCTCCTTCTTGCAAGGCTCACACCACGCGGCGAAGAAGTTGACGACGGTCGCCTGGCCGGGAGTCGCCCCCAGCCCGACCTCTCCACGGTCCTCTCGGAGCTCGGGCAGCGTGAACGTTGGGGCCAGGCGCGTGGCCGGCGCAGCATCATCGTCTCCCGAACCGTCGGCGGCGCCGATGAACAGTGCCGCGCCCACGGAAACGGCGATCAACAGAGCCACGGCGATGACGGCCCGTCCTGCGCTCATGCTGCCGCGATCGGCCGAAGTCGGACGGCTGGTGACACCCGGCTGGTCGGAAGCCGGCGGACGTTCGGCCACCACCGTGTTCTCAACCGTCACGAAGCCTCGCTGGTCGTGGTCACGTTCTGGCCGTCCTCGGCCGGCTCCGAGGCTTCCTCCGACACCAGCACCTCGCCGTTCATCTGATCGGGATGCACGTCGCACTGGAAGTAGTACGAGCCCGCTTCGGGGGTGGTGAAGTCGTAGGTGATGTCGCCCTCGGTGTTGAGGATCTCGCCGGTGTAGATGGCGTCGCCGCCCTTGGCGTCATAGATCGACACGTTGTGGGGCACGGCCTCGAGGTTCTCGAATACGAGGCTCACCTCGGTGGCGGCCGGGAAGTCGAGTTGGTCCTTGTCGAAGGCGATGCCCTCGGCGGCGATGGTGAACTCGCTCTCGCCTTCCCCGTGGTGGAACTCGCGCTCGCCCTTGAGGGCGCCGGCCACGCCGGCGGCCAACACCAGACCGACGGAGATCGTGGCGACGCTGGCCAGCGCAGGCCGGGCGAGCTGGCGGGTGGACACGAGGTAGAACCCGCCAAGGAGGGCGAAGGCGATCACGATGCCGATGATCGGCGCAGCCTCGGCCGAGACGGCGAGGAACAACCGGGAGAGGGCGACGACCCCGACGCCGGCGAGGAGGAAGATCGTGCCGGGGAGGCCGAAGGGCACGACGAAACGGGAGTTGATCCGATCGGTCATGGCCTGGGTCCACGACGGGTGCTCGCGCCAGACCTGGCCGAACCACGAGAAGGCGGCGACCAGTCCGACGACGACGCCGAGCAGGATCAAGGACGACTCGAGCGCGGCGCCCGCGGCGAGCAGACCGAGGGCGATCGCCGCGAGGGCCGGCCAGTTGCTGGCGACGGGGACGTCGGTGGTGTCGGCCGGGCGGCGATCGGCTGGCTCATCGACGGGAACGGTGATCGGCTCCCGTGGCACGAAGGCGAAGGCGCCGAGGCCAAGGGCGAAGGCAGCCACGCCAGCAACGGCGAGGTTGGTGAACCCGACCCGGTCGGCCGTGCCGATCACGTATCCGAACCCGAGCACGATGGCCAGCCCGGCGAGGGCGAAGTAGAGCTTCGACGCAGCGTTGAACATCGCTCCTACTTCGTGACGTAGACGGTGTAGTAGACGGCGACCCAAGCGACGGCGGCGATGTGCCACACGAGAGCGCCGGCCCTGGCCAGTTGCAGGTTGTCGGTCGTCAGTTGGTGCCCGGCGGCCCGCAGGCCGGTGAAGACGACGGCGAGGAGCCCGGCCAGGATGAGTCCGAAGGCCACGACGAGCATGGCCGTCACCACGCCGCCGTACGGGCTCGATGACGCCTCGAAAGGCAAGTTGACGATCAGGTAGTACAAGGCGTTGAGGAAGGCCACGCCCAGGAGCGTGGTGATGCCGTAGGCGAACAGCGCCTGGCCCCGAAAGCCTTTCCGGATGCCGTAGATGGCCCACTCGATCGTGACCATCGCCAGCACCACGGTGATGGTGAGCGTCGACGCCGTGTAGTTGTCGAAGCTCGTGTCATCGGGGATGAACGTGCCCGGTGCCGCTTTGAGGGCGAGGTAGGCGGCGACGAGGCCGCCGATGAGGGTGGCGACGGCCGCCCCGGAGACCAGCACAGCCATCGGCAACGTCGAACGGCGGGCCTCGACGTTGGTGCCGGAGCCTCCGGCCGAAGGAAGGGCGAGGGGCATGGCCATCAGGCGTCGGCTCCCGCGTCGGCGAGGGGATGAGCGGAACGGATGTCGGGGAGGTCGGTGAAGTTGTGCAGCGGGGGTGGTGAAGCGGTTGCCCACTCGAGTGTCGAGCCGCCATACGGGTCGTCCTCCGACGTGGCGCCCCGGCTGGCCAGGTCGAGCAGGAACAACAGCGCCCCGACGGCGGTGAGCACGGCCCCGACCGCCCCGATCGGCGCCACCGAGGGGTCGGCGCCGAATCCGACGAGGTAGCCGGGAGCGGCGAGGAGCAGCGGCCCGCCGAAGAGGAGCAGCGCCTGCCCGCCAGCCATGCCGGCAGGGGTGACCCGGCCGGCCAACTTCGGTGACCAGTGGACGGTGCCAGCGGCGACGGCGAGCAACGGAAGGGCGAGGGAGAGCAGCGTGATCTGGCCATTCCGGAACGCCTCGGCCTCCGTGCCTTCGACGCCGATGATGACGGCGGCCAGCGAGAGGACGGTGACAAGGCCGATGGTCAACAGGAAGAGCACGACGAAGAGCAGGCTCGGGTGCAGCTTCGGCTTGCCACCCTTGAGGGTGCCGAGCCAGGTGAGCAGGGCGAGTCCGAGGGGAAGGCCGACGGCGATGCCTCCGAAGGTGGCGACCGAACCGAACGGGCTCCGGAGGATGCTCACGTCGCCGGCGAACAGCAGCAGCGAAAGGAGCGGGGCGGCAACGGCAGCGGCGCGGGCCACGGGGTAGCCGACGAGGGGGCGATGGGCGTGGGTCGAGACCACATCGCAGAAGATCCCGACCCCGGCGGCGGCGAAGAGGAGGCCGAAGGGGTGACCCGGGATCCAGAGCTCGTGGGCCCAGATGCGGAGACTGCCGATCTGGCCGCTGAAGATCAATCCGCCGTTGTGGTGGTCGAAGTACAGGAGGGCGAGACCGGCGAGCAGGACGGGGGTGGCCAGCACGAGCACGGACGCCGTGGCGAGAACGCTCCAACTGAAGAGCGGGACGAAGGTGAGGCGCAACCCTTCGGTGCGGCGGTTCAGCACGGTCGTGAGGAGGCTGATGGCGGCCAACAAGATGCCGACGCCCACCAGGAAGAGGGCGACGATCACGAGCTGCGTGCCGTCGTCGGACGCGGCGTTGTTCGCCGCCGCCGGGACGCTCGAGGCGAGGCTGTTGATGGCGTTGGGCTCGGCCACGTACCCGGTCGCGGCCAGTACGGCACCGAGGGCAAAGGTCCAGAGGGCCAGGCTGTGGAGCCGGGGGAGCGCGAGGCGGGTGGCGCCGATCTGGAGCGGCATCACGTAGGTCGCCAACCCGATCCAGAGGGCCGGCACCCCGATGACCAGGGCCGACGCCGTGGCCAGGGAGGTCAGCCGCGAACCGGATTGGGTCCACACGGCCGGATTGTCAGCCTTGAGCACGAAAAGGGCGGCGGCGCCGGCGGCGCCCACCACGGCCAGGACACCGCCGAGGAGGAACAGCAGGCCCAGGCGCTTGTGGTCGCCGGTGGTGAGCCACGTGCCGTCGGACGACGTCGTGCGCTCGGAGGCCACGTCGTCGGACGAGGCCGCTCGGGGACGGCTGAGGGTGGAGGTCATTCGCCTTCCTGAAGTTCCTGGAACCGCTGGACGAAGGGCGCCGACAACCTAGTCATCGTCGATCTCAGCGAACGAGTTGGTCGACGGCCATCGCCCCGAAGAGCAAGGTCACGTAGGAGATGGAATAGCTGAACAGGCGCATGGCCTTGGCTGCTGTCTGCTCCCGCTGCAGCTGCAGGGCGAAGAGCAGGAAAATGGCGCCGAGCAGCACGGCCGAGCCCAGGTAGATGAGCCCCATCCCGGCGACCGGGGCGAACAGGATGGACGCCGCCCACAACACGACCGTGTAGAGGACGATCTGGCGCGCCACCTTGGCGAAGGTCGCCACGGACGGGAGCATCGGTACCGACGCCGCCGAGTAGTCGTCCTTGTACTTGATGGCCAGCGCCCAGAAGTGCGGCGGCGTCCACACGAAGATCACTGCGAAGAGGACGAGCGGCGCGAGCCCGAGGGAGTTGGTCACGGCCGACCAGCCGATGAGCACCGGCACGGCGCCGGCGGCCCCGCCGATCACGATGTTGTTCGACGAGCTCCGCTTGAGCCAGAGCGTGTAGACGAAGACATAGAACAGCGTGGCGGAGACGGCGAGGACGGCTGAGAGAAAGTTGACGAGCAACCAGAGCTCGACGAAGGCGACGGCCTCGAGGCCGATGGCGAAGGTCAACGCCGCTCGGGGTGTGATCACTCCGGTGACGAGCGGGCGCTTGGCCGTTCGCACCATCAGGGCGTCGATGTCGCGGTCGACGAACATGTTGATGGCATTGGCCCCGCCTGCGGCCAGCGAACCGCCGACGACGGTGGCGACGATCAGGCCGAGGGGCGGAAGCCCGCGCGCGGCCACCACCATCGTCGGAACGGTGGTGATGAGCAGGAGCTCGATGATGCGCGGCTTCGTGAGGGCTACGTACGCCTTCAGGCGGACCATCAGGGTCGGAACTCTACGGTCCTGACCGTCGCCGCCGCCAAGTCACGACCCGGCGACGGTCGCTTGGTTCGTGCACGTCCTCCCCCCGTACCATCGAGGTCCCATGGAGCGGTTCCACCTGTCGCGGCGCGCCTACCAGCGGATCACGCTCGTCGCCCTCGTCGCTCTCGCCTTCATCGTGGTGAGCGGGGCGGGTGTGCGGCTGACCGGCTCGGGGCTCGGCTGCCCCAACTGGCCCACCTGTGACGACGGACGCGTCGTGGCGCCGCTCGAGTACCACGCCATGGTCGAGTTCGTGAACCGGACGATCACCGGCCTGGTGTCGGTGGCCGTCATCCTGGCCGTGCTCGGATCCCTCGTCCGCCGACCCCGGCGGCCCGACCTGGTGTGGCTGTCG
This sequence comes from Acidimicrobiales bacterium, assembly GCA_046597375.1. Lineage (GTDB taxonomy): Bacteria > Actinomycetota > Acidimicrobiia > Acidimicrobiales > CADCTF01 > DATLED01. The sequence goes on from JBKJKM010000285.1 coordinate 21,294, forward strand.
CTCGGCTTGGTCGCCGGTGTGATCGGCCAGATCGTGCTCGGCGGCCTCGTCGTGCTGTTCGATCTCTATCCGCCGCTGGTCATGGGCCACTTCGTGGTGTCGATGCTCCTGCTCCTCGACGCCACCGTGCTGCACCACCGGGCCGCCCGTCCGGACGGGGCGCCGATCGAGCGGGCAGTCGCCCATGACCAAGTCGTGCTTGGTCGCCTCGTGGTCGGTGCCGCTTCGCTGGCCATCCTCCTCGGCACCGTCGTCACCGGGAGCGGGCCTCACGCCGGATCCAACGACGGCGAGCTCGTCGAGCGCCTGCCCTTCGCCGTCGGCGACGTGGCCAGGCTGCACTCCATCGCCGTGCTCCTCTTCGGCGGGCTGGCCCTCGTGCTGGTGCGCAGCCTGCGGGCGTCGGGAGCGGCGCCCGAGGTCGTGCGGCGGGCCGAGACCCTGCTGGTCGTGCTCGTGGCGCAGGCCGGCGTGGGCTACGCCCAGTACTTCACCGGTGTGCCGGCGCTCCTCGTGGCCATCCACATCCTCGGGTCCGTGGCCGTCTGGATCGCCACCCTGCGAGTGCTGCTCGGGATGCGGATCGCCGTCGCGCGACCGGCCGACCGGTCGCTGAGCCTCAGCGACCGATGACCGACGTCCAGGTCGTCACCGCCGAGCCCGACGTCGACACGCGGACGAGCGTCGAGCCCGACCGCCCCTGGATCGTGATCGTCTGGAACGACCCGATCAACCTCATGTCGTACGTGGCGTACGTCTTCCGCAAGCTCTTCGGCTATGGCGAAGCCAAGGCCAACAAGCTGATGCTCGACGTGCACGAGAAGGGGCGGGCGGTCGTCTCGTCCGGCACCCGCGAAAAGGCGGAGATGGATGTGTTCCGCCTCCACGAGCACGGACTCTGGGCGACCATGGAGCAGCAGGACTGATGGCGCGGTTCGGCATGCGCGTGCGCCGCACCCGTGACGGTCGGTTCAAGGTCGACCTCGAGCCTTGGGAGCGCGACCTCTTGCGGACGCTTCCCGGCCAGCTCCGTGACCTGCTCGCGACCGACGACCCGGCGCTCGAGCGTCTCTTCCCGCCGGCCTACCTGGCCGACGACGAACGCAACGACGAGTACCGCCGGCTGATGCGGAGCGATCTCCTCGCCTCCCGGCTGTCCTCCCTCGACGTGCTGGAGGCCACCGTCGACGCCACCGAGCTGGACGAAGAGCAGGTGGTGGCGTGGATGGGGGCCATCAACGACGTACGCCTCGTCCTCGGCACCCGCCTCGACGTCTCCGAAGACATGGGCCCCGAACCGTTCGACGACGACGACCCCCGGTCCCCCGCCTTCGCCCTCTACGGCTACCTCGCCATGCTCCAGGAGTGGATCGTCCGCGCCCTGTCCGGCGCCCTCTGAGCGGCCCTCCCCCGATTTACGCGCGTTTGGGGGCATCCTGCCCCCCGAAGCGCGCGTAGATCCGGGGACGGTCAGGTCTGCGTGGGGTAGTAGACGGCCCCAGCGGTGCCGGGGCCCGTGTGGGCGCCGACGGAGGGGCCGATGCGGTAGCGGACGACCTCGGTGATCTCGGGCTTGTCGGTGAGACGGGACTCGAGGGCCTGCCACAGGGGTGCGGCCAGGGCGTCGGCGACGCCGATGCCCACCCGGAGGTTCGGACCGGCGGCGCGGATGTGGGTGGCCATGGCGTCGGCGGCCTCGTCGTCGGTGCGGGCCGAGCCGACGGGCACGATCTTTCCCTCGACCATGCTCAGGACGGGGATGGCGTCGCCGGTCAGGTCGGCGCCGGTCGCCAGCCG
>JBKJKM010000145.1:0-5229 GCA_046597375.1 Acidimicrobiales bacterium
CCTCGGGGGGATGACCGCGATCCGGGACATCCTCATCGATGAGGTATGGCCGAGCGGCATCCCACTGCGATCGTCTCAGCCGGGTCTTCCAGCGCCGCCGACCTCGCCGGTCTGACCGGTAGTTGCGCCGGCTACCTCGAACGCCACGTCGTGACTGCGGGCGTGGATGGCGCCGACGCCAAAGATGCCACTGCCCTCCTCCGGCTCCGCGACGTCTGCCGGGACCTTGCGGGCGCTGACGAGGGCGAGCTTCAGGGCAGACCGTTGTTCCGCGTCGGTCGGCGGCGCTTCACGATATTCAACGGAAGCGCTTCGCCACCTCGATCGAAATGGTCGTCGTCCGGCCGCTCGTTGCACTTCCTCGCTGATCCACTCGAACTTGATGCGCTCGGACAGGACCCGCGGTTCTCACGGTCGCCCCACCAAGGGTCGAGCGGCTGGCTCGCCCTGTCCCTCGAGGACCAGGACGATGCTCCTGGTTGGCCCGCAGTCGGCTGAGTCTTCGGAGCATGTGATGGTTCGGCGTCATACGTGATAGCTTTTCTGTATGACAATGCTCAGCTTCCGGGTCGATGAACGCGACGCCACCGAAGTACAGCGCTGGGCGGACGTGCTGGGCGTCGATCGTTCACAGCTGCTCCGGGACGCGCTGCGCCGGCACCTAGATCGCTTGGCGGCCGAGGGTGACGCGGAACGTTGGACCGCAGCGCCCCTCGACGCTGGCGAACGCTCGCTGGCAGGCATCGCCGAGTGGGGTCCTGCCGAGGACTGGTCGGACTGGGCCGATGCAACGGGGTGAAGTGTGGTTCGCCGCCACCTCCGGCGGCGACCGACCAGTGCTCGTTCTCACCCGTGATCCCGTCGCCGATCGCATCGGCTCGATCGTGGTTGCGGCCCTGACGCGGACGCGTAGAGGACTTGTGTCCGAACTCGCCCTGAACACCACCGACGGCGTGCCAACGGACAGCGTCATCAACTTCGACAACATCCACACCATCCCCCGAGCGACGTTCCGGCGAAGGGTGACCACACTCTCCGCTGGTCGCATGGCCGAGGCGTGCCGAGTGCTGCAGGCAGCCACCGGGTGCTGATCCGGCGCTCGGGGCCGCGGGACTCCTGGCCTCGCGACCAACTCGTTGGCGGGCGTTCTTGGGAGGCTGTGTGAGTCGGCCGCATGAACTTGTGCCAGGCGGAGCCGTGCCAGGCTCCAGGCGGTCAGCCGGGAACCTTGGTCGGGCATGCTCCTCGAGGTCTCGGCCGTCCTCGGCGACCCTCGTCGTCACGTACCCGCACCCGATCCGTGCGCTTGGCGAGGTCGCAGCTCTTCGGGGGCCCGCTCCAACGGACATGGAGCGGGAGGGCAACCTCCCCTTCCGCCTTGCGCACACGAGGACCATCGACATCATCCGGAATTGAGACCGGACGGGCCGCCAGCCCCAGTTCGCTACTCCGCGTCCTGGTCACCATCGCAATGGTACGAACTGGGCCAGCCGACCTTGTTGTTTTGAGATGAGACGTCCATCAGCCGGCCTCAGGAGACAGTCAGGTCGGATGGACGCTGAGCTGTGCACCGATGCGCGCCAGACCGACGGCGACCGCGAGACGTTGGGAAGCCTCTGGGCGTGCGCGCCACTGGGGCAACAGAGTGTCGGCGATCGCGGCGCTGATGGCCGCTTGGGCCGCCCGCCTTCCGTGCCCTTGACCTCGGTGATCGGGGTGAGTGAGCACGGAAAGGTGTGCGACGCCGTTTGGCCAGCGTCGATACCCGCACGCGGAGGCGACCGTTCCATCATCGGCTCGGCTGACGAAGGCGGTGCTTTCGATGTGCGAGATGCCGCTCTCATCGAGTTCCTCAGGAGAAGCACTCGTGAGGAGGTCGGCGATCTGATCAGCGGAGGCTTCGTCCGCTTCGCCGGTGACGGCGCGGAAGTCGGCGGGCGGATAGAAGAGGAACGCTGGGCCGAGCGTCGCCTGCGCGGATGGCAGGCGGGGCACGATGACCTCAGGTGTCGTTGCCTCGTCGGGACTGAGCCCTTCGAGCGCAGCCTCGACGACGGGCTTGAGGTCGGCCCGGTCAACCGAGGCGGTGATGGCGTCGCCGATCGCGACGATCCCGATCCAGCCACGGGGAGCGAGCCACGAATCCGGATTGACGACGACTTGCAGTTGGCCCGTCGGAGGGGCTCCTGCAAGTTGGCGCCACGCTCGAATAGCCGAAGCCGACCCGGAGTCCACACGAACAGTGTTGCCGGTCGCACCGCCCACGCTCGCTCCCGGCGGTGGGGACAGTCCTGCTCGGTAGCCCGACGAATGGCTCTCAGGATCGACAACGTCGGCATCGTCGTCGAGGACCTCGCGGCGGCGATCGAGTTCTTCCGTGAACTCGGCCTCGAGCTCGAAGGCCGAGCGATGGTAGGGGGCGAGTGGGCAGGACGCGTGACCGGCTTGGGCGACCAGCAGGTCGAGATCGCCATGATGCGCACGCCGGACGGCCACGCGGCTCGAACTCTCGCGCTTCGTCGCGCCGCCGGTGGTCGCCGATCACCGGAACGCCCCGGTGAACGCCCTGGGCTACCTCCGAGTGATGTTCGCGGTGGACGACATCGACGACACGCTCGACCGGCTGATCAAGCACGGCATTCTCATCGGGATCGCCCAAGAACTCAGCTGAGCTCGAATCCACCGCCGAGAGTGGCGTCCACGTTTGGCGTCCACGTTCGGCGATCAAGGGACCGGGACCGGGGACAGGACGGGATCACCCGCCGTATCTTCGGCACGTGCTGTTCATCAGGAACGTGACGTTCATGTCGGCCGATCCTCGAAAGCTCGCAGACTTCTGGGCTGCAGCCCTCGGGCTTCCTGAACGAATCGACAAGGAGAACGAGACGATCGTGGCCGACGCCGATTGGAACTATCCGCGGCTCACCTTTCAAGAGGTCGCAGAGCTACTCGACCAGCCACAACGACTCCACCTAGACATCACCGCAAATGATCGGCTAGCCGAAGTCCGACGACTCTGCGACCTCGGTGCTCGCGAACATCGAAGCATCACGGTCGAAGAAGACTGGGCGTGGACCGTGATGACGGATCCCGATGGAAACGAGTTCTGCGTCACTGACCCCTGACTCTCAGCCGGCGAACATCGTCAGCCTCGCACCTCACGGCCGGCCATCAGGGACGCTCATTTGGCCGGTGATGGGCGATGCGGTGCGAGTCCCACCAGCTTGCGTTGAGTACCGCGGCGATCCGCGCGTCAAGCTCGCGCTTGTCGGCGGACGTGAGCGGGATTCGTGCGCCATAGCTGGCGATGAACGTGGATCGTACGTCGGGCGTTGTCGGGGCCCAGTGGCGGTATCGGGTGCCGAGGAGCACCGCCGCCTTGGCGAGGTCCGCTATCGGCGTGTCGTGCTTGATCTCCTCGAGGTCGAGCACCCCGCTGATCTGTACGCCATCGTGAAGCAGGTTGGCCGAGCGGAAGTCGTTGTGAACGAGTTGTTCTCCCCTGACGGGTCGACGCCCGTCTACGGGGTCGGAGTACAGGGCGAGTGCGTCGTGGACGAAGGCCAGCATCTCGCCGGCCTGCACGACCTGGGTCTCGTCGTCGACGTCGAGCAGCTCACCATCGAGCACGGGCAGGACGCCCACCAAGAATCGGCTGCCCGGCAGCGGCAGCGCTGACCGGAGCCGTCCTCGTGTGTGGTTGGGGAGCTCGACGAGGCACGCACCGTCGAGGGCTGACATTGGCGTTGGAACAGGGACGCCACTGCGTCCGAGCGACGCCGTGACGGACGCCGCGTCCTTCAGGTGCGAGAAGCGGTTCGGGAGCGCAGACCACTTGGCAATGAGATGACACTGACCAGCGGTCACCCACGCCATCGCGTTCCACCCGCTGATGACGAGTCGCTCGCAGCGATCGACACCGATTCCCCACCTTGTTGCAAGAGTCTCCGTGACCCATGCGCTCGCAGCAGCAGCGGTCGTGAAGCCGAAGCGCTTCACAAGTGCCTGGTCGGCATCAACTTCCTCCCAGAGCATGCTGACCGACGGCGCGATCTTCATTGGGCTGAGTCCACCACACCGAGCGCCGTGCCGTCGATGCGGCCAAGGGCTTGCGTCACGTGGACAGCTGAGCCTGTTTGGAACTCCGCCGCTGCCTCGCGTGCCCGTGCCGGTGGCGCGCCCGCGCCCGCGCCCGGGCCCTAGCCTCGTCGGTGTGACGACGACTTCAGAACGACTCCAGGCATCCCGCGCCAAGATCGAGACTGCTCGCCAGGCGGTAGAGCGCGACACGGGTGCGTCTCCGGTGCTCGTGGCGGTGGTCAACGAGTTCGCGAAGAAGGCGGACAAGGCAGCCGCGTCCGACGACGAGCGTGCGGCAGTCATCGAGCTCGAGCAGGCCGGCGACAGCGCGAAGGTTGCAGCGGAAGCGGACGCCGGACTGTCGCCGGAAGCTCGGGAGGCCGTTCTTGAGGCCCATCTCGCGATCTGCATCGCCAAGGGCAAGCTCGACCGTTGAGTTCGTGAGAGCGGACCCGGCGTTCGGGGATACTCCCACTGGTGGTGGGCACACCGACCAGTGAGCGGCGCACTTTTCCGCCGTCGCGGTTCCAATATCTCTGCGCCCTCAGTGGCCTTGGGCAATGATCGACTGCGTGCAGGAGATCGAAGTCGTCGTGGCGCATTCGGAGCGGGCGACGTTGCGGGTCGGCGACATCTTTTTGAAGATCGACACCGATCAAGCACGCATCGACCGAGAGGTCGAGGTCATGACCAGGGCACCGATCCCCACCCCTGAGGTGCTGTGGCGCAAGCCGCCGGTGCTCGCCCTCGCTGCCGTTCCGGGAGCGGCGCTCGGCCTACTTGGCGAGCCGTCCCCCGCGTCATCGACGGCGTGGGTCGCGGCAGGTGCGGCCGTCCGCGCCCTGCACGACGCACCGCCACCGCCGTGGCCGAGCAGCCAGTGTCAGCAGCAGCCCGCTCACAGCGGTCGGGACACCATCGAGTTCCCACCGCTGCTCGACGCAGAGTGCGAGTGGCTCATCGCCAACGGTGTCGTGTCCGCCGAAACAGTCCGGCGCAATCGTCAGGTCTCGGAGGCGGCTCTGCGGCCACGGACACCAGTGTTCATCCACGGCGACCTGCAGATCGTCCATGTCTTCGTCGACGGTGACGAGGTGAGCGGCGTCGTCGACTGGTCCGAAGGCGGCCAAGGCGATGCGATGTACGACC
>JBKJKM010000125.1:0-6304 GCA_046597375.1 Acidimicrobiales bacterium
CTGGTGCCCGAAAGGGTGTGGGGGTTCAAGTCCCCCCTCCGACACCAATCTCTGGGCTTGAGCCCAGAAATCCCAAGGGGACTCCGGCGGGTCCAAGTCACACGCAGCGGGATCTTCGGTACCGACGGAACAGCGACTGGTTTGTGGCTCAGCGTTCCGTTTCGCTGGGCGGCCGCGTGGTGGCGTACGCGGGTCGAGTTCCCCGGGACGGTACGTGTGCGCGACTCGACATCAGACGGCTCGGACCCGAGTCCCCTTCTGGATCGAGGCTGTGCTGGACCGCCAGAGAACGCCGGTTCGGCTTACCACCCGGCGGCCTGAGAGCTCGTTCAAGTGGCGGGGTCGTCGCTGCCGCTGGCATCAAACGCTGCCACGAGCTTCCTTGGCGCCCGCAGCCGCCATGACTCAGTCACGAACTCGCGCAGTTTGGCCTTCGTCACCTTCGACAGCACCACGAGGACCATCCGGTAACCGTCGTAGTGCGGCGTCGTCGTCAGCTGCACCGGCTCGGCCGCGAGCAGGGCCTCCTTCTCCTCCATGCTGTCGACGTGCACCACAGCGGTGCGACTGTCGTGGCTGAGCTTCGTGAAGAACTTGGCCTTCACGTAGAACGCAGGCGTGCCATGCATTGGCTTCTCGATCGTGTCCGGGCCCGACGCCATGGCACCGGACTGCCTTAGGATCCATGCGCCGGTTCGACGATCTTGGGGGGTCCGATGCGGCGACAAGGGGCAACGCTGTTCGTGACGTTGGTCGCGGTCGTGTTGGCGGCGTGCGGCTCGGGCAGTTCGAGCGGCGGCGATTCGAGTGGCAGCAACGACGGTGGAGCTGTCGACGGCGGGGTCGAGGAATTGAGGCCCAAAGCGGCGGCGATCACCGATCAGCTCGCAGCAAACGAGTGGGCGAAGGTTCGATCCCAATTCGACGAGAACATGAAGGCGAAGCTGGCTGAGGACGGACTCGCGAACGCGTGGGCGCAGGTCGTGAAGTCGAAGGGCGCCTACGTCTCTCGCGGCGAGCCAACACAATTGGGCTCGCCGGCGGGAGAGGACCTCCTCGTATTCGACACGCCACTCGAGTTCGAACAAGGGGCCATGAAGAGCCGGCTGACGCTTCACACTGACGGCACGATCGCCGGCCTCTTCATCCTGGTGCCCGACGCGTGACTCTCGCAGAAGTCGCCTGATTGCGCCGCAGCGCACTCACTGCTCCGGCGCGCCCATGGCCGGCGATCCGAGGCAGGTCGCGAGCCGACGCGTCTGGTTTCCAGCCAGGTAGGACTTCAGTGTGACGGACGGCGGGGCACATCCCGGCCTGGCTCTCGAACATGGGCACTGGCTGGTGCCACGAGCTTGCGGAATTGCTCGAACGCTCCGGCGCCGTGCATGACCTGATCGTCGTCGGTACGGCCGGCCTCGAGGACCTTGTTCTCCTTGAAGGGCACGCGAGGTTGACCGCACTCTTTGTCGGGCGTCTGCAGAGACGACTCCCAGTCTCCGCCTACGTCGGTACTTCCCCGACGATCCGGCACTGGCGCCTGTTCTGACGCATCCGCTCGACCTCGACTTGGAGTCCTGCAGAGCCGGGCCTTGTGGGAAACGAAGCGATCCCGCCTAGATGTGACGCTAGCGTCATCTGATAGCATCTAGTGCTATGTCGAGCCGCACCACGTTCACACTTGAGGACTCGCTCGCGGAGCAGGCGCGTCGGCTAGGGGTGAACATCTCCGCCGCAGCGCGCGATGGCGTCGCGGCAGCTGTTCGGTCCGCCTTGGCCCGGAATGATCGGGCTGCCTACGAGAGAAAGCCGGAGAAGGTCGACCAGTTCTGGACCGACGCCGAGGCGTGGGGCGACGAGTGAATCGCGGTGAGATCTGGATCGCCGAGGTTGGAAGGAAGCGTCGGCCGGTGCTGGTGCTCACCCGCAACGAGGTGCTCGATGTTCGTTCGATGGTGACGGTTGCAGAGATCTCGACGTCGGCGCGCGGCCTGGCCGCCGAGGTTGAGATCGCCCACCTCCGGGTCGGTCTCGACCCAGCATCGGTCGTCAATTGCGATGGGCTGCACACCGTCGCGCAGACGATGCTGACCAGCCGCGTCGGCGAAGTCGATGACGACACGCTGAGACGGGTGTGTTCAGCAGCGAGTTACGCCGTCGGCTGTTGACCCCCAGCCCCGCGATCCCGGCGATTGGAGGCACCCTCACCGCGCCGAGACAGCGTCCCGATAGGCGGGGGCCTCGATGAAGACGATGAATCTCTCGACTGGAACAACGACACAGCGGCGCGCCGGATGGGTGGGCGTGGCGGTGCTTGCCGGCCTGCTGCTGGCGGCCTGCGGCGGGGGAGGCGACGACTCGCTTGACACGGCGTCGGTCACCACGACCGACGCATCGGCCAAGTCGCAACCGGACGCCGACGGAACCGACGACGCCGACGGTGCCGCAGCGACGACCGTCCTGAAGTCCGACGACTTCTGCCGCGTCGTGACCAAGGCCGAGGCCGAAGCGGTGACGAGGAAGACGTTCGACGCCGGGACGGGCACCAGTTCCGACGGTCCGCTGGGCGGAATCGGCTCGTGCGTGTACAAGATCATCGAGGGCGGACGGGTGACGACGATCGTCAACATCGTCGTCGTCGGCACCAAGGTCCCGCGGGACGTGTACGACAAGGAGATTGCCGGCGATGCGCCCGACGCCAAGGCGGTGTCCGGTGCGGGGGAGTCCGCGCTCCTCATCCAGCCTGGCCTCCTCTCGGTCTTCGACGACGGTGTCGCCCTTTCGGTGCAGGTGCTCATCAACTCGGCGCCGGGTTCGACGGACGACCTCGTCGCGCTGGCGAAGAAGGCCCTCGACCGCCTCTGACACAGCCGGCGGTCGTGACGGCCAGCGGCGCAATTTCAGTTGGTCGATGGCCAGAGCAGGGGATGTTCACACTTCGCTCGGGTGAAAGATCCGCCATCCTGCATACGTGGGGATGCTCGCGCCGGACTCGCCCGTGAACGGTTCCGAGACCTCGCCGTTCGGTCGCGGTTGGACGACAGCTGGCGTCACGTTGGTTTGCATGCTGATGCTGACGTTGGCTCGGGCGTATGGCGCCGGCCCCTACGGCTTCGCCGGCGTTCCTTTCCTTCTCGGATTGTTCGTGTCGAGCGGGGTTATCGCGGGCCGCGCCGTCGGAGCGCTCGTGGGCCGTGTCTCGTCAACAGGAGCCTGGCTACTCGGCGTCCCGTCTGCCCTCGCGACGCTCGCCGCTTCGGGCGCCGTCTGGAACGGCACCCCGAGCGACCGTCCATTGCTCGTGCGCCTGTTCGCCATCTCGGCGGCGGTGTCGGGGGCATGGGCGCTTGGGTCGAGCCAGCGGGCAAGGCGCGGAGCCTGGGCCACGTTGGGCATCGCCGTGCTGTTCCTCGTCATCGCCATCGCCGTCGACTAGTAAGCGGTCGCCGAGGCTGCGTCTCGGCCCGATGCAGCCTGAGTTGCGGCCGGGCCGAATGAGACCATGTGGATCGTCATTGCTCCTTTGCCATACGACCGAAAAGTCGTGGCCGCGTTCGAGGAACAGATTGACGCCGCCGTGGTTCCCCGCTGCCGCCTACGACGCAATCGGCGCGCGCGTTGCGCTTTGACCGCGATGATGATGGCGGTGAAGCGGAAGTCTCTTGTCGACCGGGTTACGCAGCTTTGGGTTCTCGCCACCGGGCGTTCGGTCGATCTGGACGGCCAGCCGTGGCTGCGGGGTCCCGTCGGAGGCGCTGACCTCATCGGCGACGAGTGGCTCGCGGGCGAGGCGGCTCGTCAGGAGGCACGCCTTCGGGAGGGCGGCGGTCTGTTGGCGAGCATGGCGATCCTCGACGGAGACGGCTTCCAGTCCACTTTGCTCCGACCGGAGATCGTCGACTTCTACGAACACACGTCGGAGTGGGACATGGATGTCTGGTCCCAATGGAGCCCTGTCGCCTGGCCCTTCGCTTGGCTGTTGTCCGGGCTATTTGCTCGACGGCTCGAGCAGCTCAGCCTCCCGCTCCGACCATTGGATGCGGCCCACGGCATGGAGAGCCGAGTCGTGGTCGCAGTGACACCCGCCGACGAACAGGTTGGTGCGGCGTGGTTGCGAACACTCCGAAAGACCGGTCAGACCGTGTACAGCGGCTGGTACGGGGTGGTGACGCTTCCCGGAGACGCGCAGCCGAGGGTTCGAATTGCGTTTCCGCTGCCAAACGGAAGCATCACGGTCTACCTGCTTCCCTCGGTCGACACAGATGGCGCCCTCCGGCTCACATCGACGCCCGGAGATTTCGGTACCGACGGCGCGTATTTGATCGTGCAACGTCAGCGGTCCGGAAACGCCGCCGTGCGCCGAGTACCCCTCCACGAGCAGTTCCGCGTCTATGTCGATGACAGGGGGACGTTGCGAACCGATCACTCGTTGCATCTCGGGCACGTGCCCATCATCCGACTCCACTACCGGCTAACAAGAAAGTCGGTTCCATAGTGTGCGGCGACGCCGCTGCATTCCTCGATCTGCCTGACCTAGAGGTACGCTCACACCGCTGATCATCCTGCTCGCGGCGCACCGAAGTCGGCGCGCCACGCTGGCGACCATTCCGCACCCGCGCCGGCCAGCGTCAATCGTGTCGCCGATGGGTAAGGGCTCGAGGGACGATTGGCCCCGACGGAGAGAGTGCCGCGCCACTTTCACTTCGATCGGGCCGTAGCTTCACGCCCATCTGATACGCCTGTTCCCGGAGCGAACCTTGACCATGATCCAAGACCGGCGCAGTTCTGCGACCGGCCCCCACCTTCGCGACGTCCGTGCCGTCATCCCGGCGGAGCTCAAGCAGCCGGACCGCCGCCGCGCCGCCGGCGTGGTGGCTCTCGTTACGGCTCAGGCCGTGGTGGCCACTGTGCTGGCGGCGGTGGTGTGGGCCCAGGGTTGGTGGTTTGCTGCGCCGCTGACGTGGGTGCTCGGGTCGATCGCCGCGTGCTCGCTGTTCGTCGCCGGCCACGATTGTGCGCACGGCTCATTCCTGCGGAGTCGGCGGGCCATGGAGATCATCGGCCACTTGTGCATGGCGCCCGTCCTCTATCCGATGCGGGCGTGGAAGTACTCCCACGACGCGCACCACCGCGAGACCAACCGGCTCGGGGGCGGCGAGGGCATCTATTTCGATAACGCCTGGAGCCCGCGGAGCGAGGCCGACTTCACCCGCATGTGTGAGGATCAAAAGCTGTCGGCGGGGCTCTATCGCATGATTCGGTTGGTCCCTCCGGTCGGTTCGTTCCTGCACCTCATCGGCTACCACTGGCGCCCCGGGCTCTTTCGTTCGCACCACCGTCGGCGAGTGGTGCGCTCGATGGCGGCCACCCTGATGATCGACGCCGGCATTGTCGGGGTCATCTGGGCATCCACCGGCTCCGTCCTAGCGATCGCTCACTTCTGGCTGCTGCCGGCGCTCGGGTTCCACGCCTGGATGGCGTTGTACACCTTTTTGCACCACACGGCCGACGACATCGTGTTCCTCGATCAAGATCGATGGACTCCCATCGCCGGGCAACTCGACGGCACGGTGAATTGCCTTGCGCCCCGATGGCTGTCGTTTCTCCATCTCAACATCGACGTTCACATTCCCCACCACGTGACCACATCGGTGCCGAGTTACCACCTGCGGGCGGCCAACGAAGCCATTCGAGCCAGCGAGTTCGGGGCGCGGATGACCGAGCGCCGCCTCACGCTCGCCTATCTCCGCCGGACCGTGCGCGATTGTCAGCTCTGGCGCAGTGACAACGACAACTACGTACGCTTTGCCGACCAGCCCCGGCCGTAGTGCCCCTCAGGCGTTGGCGGAGACGGCCTCCCGGCCGACACCGCAACGAACGAGGTCGGCGGCCATCTCCACTGCGTCCGGTCGGTGCACGGCGAAGCACCTCAGGCTGCGGCCGTCTTCGATGGTGATCATGACGGCCGGGTGACGACGGATGCCGAGGTGCTGGGTGGCCGGGTCGGCGACCTGGCGTGCTTCGACGGTCACCGACCGGATGGTGTCGATGTCGAGTCGCAAGACCCGCCGACCCGCTCGCACGGCATCGAACCCGGACAACTCGATCACGAGCTGGTCATAGCTTCCGTAGATGTTGGTTCCCATGCTTCGGAACCGTACGGACGAGCGTGGTCGGCGGGATCGGCCGCAGGAGCGATTCGTCCTCCTCCGATAGGACGAACCGGACATCGTCAGACGCCGCACCGCTGATCGTTCAATCCCTACGAGGAGCTCGGCTTTCCTTTGCCACCGACGGCCAAGTCCCA
>JBKJKM010000196.1:0-24079 GCA_046597375.1 Acidimicrobiales bacterium
CGCGGCGACGATGGCCGAGGAGCAGGTCGTCGCCGATGTGATCGCGCACGAGCTCGCCCACATGTGGTTCGGCGACCTCGTGACGATGCGGTGGTGGAACGGGATCTGGTTGAACGAGGCCTTCGCCACGTTCATGGAGTTGTTGGCCGTCGACGCGTTCCGCCCCGACTGGGATCGGTGGGTCAGCTTCTCGACCGGCAGAGCTGCGGCGATGAACACCGACGGCATGCGGGCCACTCGCCCGGTCGAATTCCCGGTCATGGCCCCAGAAGAAGCCGAGGGCATGTTCGACGTGCTCACGTACCAGAAGGGCGCCTCGGTCCTGCGCATGCTGGAGCAGTACCTGGGGACGGACCGGTTCCGGGAGGGGATCCGGCTCTACCTGTCGTCCAGGGCCTACGGGAACGCAGAGACCACCGACCTGTGGGACGCCATCGAGGAGGCGAGTGGCGAACCGGTGCGTTCGACCATGGACTCGTGGATCTTCCAGGGTGGCTATCCCGTCATCACGGTTGACTCGACCGACGACGGCGGCGGCGTCGAGATCGCCCAGCGACGGTTCCGATACCTCCCGACCCCCGACGACGCCGATGCCCGTTGGCAGGTGCCGGTGATTCTGCGGGCCAGCGTCGACGGTCAAGTGGCGACCCGAAAGCTCCTCCTGAGCGATGGGTCGGCGACCATCGACTTCGGTCCGAGCAAGGTCGACTGGATCGTCGTGAACGCCGGCGGGTCTGGCTTCTACCGGACGCGATACGCGCCCGAGTTGCTCCGTCGCCTCACCGCCGACCTCCAAGCTGCGCAGCTCACGGCCGTCGAGAGATACAACCTGGTGTCCGACACGTGGGCCGCCGTGTGGGCCGGACTGGCGCCGGTCGACGACTTCATCGACCTTGCCCGCCTGTTCGGCGACGAGGAGGACCCCACGGTGTGGTCGGCCGTTGTGGCGCCGTTCTCGTTGATGGAGCGGTCCCTCGAGCCCGACCAGCGGGACGGACTGCGGGCGTTCGTTCGTCGCCTCGCCGGGCCCGCATTCGAGCGGCTCGGCTGGACCGCACACGATGGCGAGGGCGAAAAGGTACCGACATTGCGGGCCCAGCTCCTCACCACCCTCGGCACGGTCGGCGCCGACCCAGACATCCGCTGGCGGGCGGGCGAGCTGCACGCCGCCTACCTGGGTGACCGTACGACCGTCGACGCCGACCTCGTACCCGCCCTCGTGAGCATCGCCTCGCACACCGGTGGCGAGAGCGAGTACCAGCAGTTCCTCGACCGCTATCGCGATCCCGCAACCCCGCAGGAGGAGGTGCGCTACCTGATGGCCCTGGCCAGCTTCTCCAACGAGGGTCTGTTGCGGCGGACCCTCGACATGGCGGCTACCGAAGTGCGCACGCAGAACGCACCGTTCGTCATCAACGCCGCCCTTGCCAACCTCGAGCACGGCGACAAGGCGTGGGCCTGGCTCATGGAGCGGTGGCCCCAGCTGTTGGAGAAGTTCCCGGACAACAGCCACGCCCGGATGATCGAGGCCATCTCCACCCTGCCGCCGGCGCTGGCCGGCGAGGTCCGCACCTTCCTCTCTGCCAACCCCGTCAAGGCCGGCCAGAAGACGGTCGAGCAGACGCTCGAACGCCTCGACGTGAACGTGGCCTTCCGGCAGCGCGAGGGCGAGCGGCTGGCCCGCGCATTCACCGACGGGGAGTCCTGATCTCGGAAGTCCGGATCTTTGCCGTCGAGGACACGACGGTGCAGCTGCAATGGCACGACCTCCCGACGGGCGAGGCGGTCGTGCGCGTCGGCGATGCGAAGCGCCCGATCAGCGGGCGAGGGCCCGGCGCGGTCGTGCTCGATGGACTGGAGCCGGGTCGGCGCTACGACGTGACCGTCGATGGGCGGATCACCGGTCGCGTCCGCACGCTCCTTCCACCGCCGGGCGAGGAACTGTGCCGCTTCGCGACCGTGAGCGACCTCCACGTCGGCGAGCGCGGCTTCGGGCTGTGGCCGCGCGTGCGGGAGGACGCCATGGCCACCGAGGCGGAGGCGTACCCGGCCCGCTGCGGTCGAGCGGCGCTGTCCGAAGCGGCGGCGTGGGGTGCGCAACTGACCGTGGCCAAGGGCGACCTCACCTGGTCGGGCCGGCCCCTGCAATGGGAGACCGTCGGAGCCGTTCTGGCGACATCGCCCGTGCCCGTTCATGCGACCCTCGGCAACCACGACGTCGTACCTCGCGGGGTTGACGGCCGCGAGGTGCTGGCCCGTTATGGCGTGCACATCGCCCGCAGTCGCCCGGAGATGGTGGATTTGCCTGGGCTCCGGCTGGTCATCGGCCACTCGGCCGACAAGGACCATCGCTTCGGGGTCATCGATGCCGCGCAACGAGTCGAGCTGGTGGAGCTGGTGGGTTCGGCCCCCGGCCCGACTTTTCTCACGATGCACCACTACGTCAATGCGCTCCCGGTGCGGTCGCGCTACCCCCGTGGCATCGATCGGACCGACGGCGAACTGCTCCTCCGGGCCATCGCCGCCGCCAATCCGGCCACGTTCCTCAGTTTCGGCCACACCCATCGCAACCGCCGGCGGCGCCACCACGGCCTGCCCGCAACCGAGGTCGGCTCGACCAAGGACCACCCCGGCGTGTGGGCCGGCTACGTCGTGCACGAAGGCGGCATCCGCCAGGTCGTTCGCCGTATCGCCGAGCCCTCGTGCATCGATTGGACCGAGCGGACGGCGGCCGTCCTGGGCGGCGCCTGGGGCCGCTGGACCCCGGGGCGCCTGTCCTGGCGCTGCTTTTCCTGGACGTGGCCCTGCTGATGGCCTCGATCTGCGGCGCCGCCCTCCGGGCTAATCGAGCGAGGTCGGCGATCCCGTGAGCTTGTCGATACGAGCGGAGATGGCGGCCAGTCGTTCGGTGGCCTGGGCGTGGAGGCGGCCGGCCCGCTCGTAGAGATCGGTGACCTCCTCGATGCCGAGGCTGCCGCCGGCCATCGTGGCGATGGTCGCCTCGAGCTCGTCCACCAGCTCCTCGAACGTGAGCGCGGACGGGTCGGCGTCGGCGTCGGCGTCGGCGTCGGTCATCGAGTTTCGTGAAGCGTTTTGGTCGCCATATCGCCTTCCATGATGCGTTCTGGTCGCCAAATCGCTTCATCGAACGTCGTCATCGGGTCACCTCGTCGACGGTGGCGCGGAGGCGCCCGGCGGCCAATTGCACGTCGACGGTCTGTCCGGGGGCGGCGTCGGTGGACGAGCGGAGGACCGAGCCGTCGGCGTGGCGGACGATGGCGTAACCGCGTTCGAGGACGCGGGCCGGACTGAGCGCTTCCATCTCCCGGGTGGCCGCACCAAGGCGGCGGGCGGCGGCCGGGACGCGGGTACGGGGGTGCACGAGGTCGAGGCGGCGGCGGCCGGCGGCGAGCGACTCGGCAGCGGCCTCGAGTCGCCGCTTCGGGTGCACGAGGTCGAGGCGGCCGGCGGCGCGAACGAGACGCTCGTTGGCTCGGGCGACTCCAGCGGTGACGGCCCGGTCGCGATCGACTTGGGCCAGGCGCCGGCGGGACGAATCGAACAGGGACGTCATCGCCGCTTCGGCGGCCGCCCATTGGGCGCCGAGGTCGGCGAGGAGGGCGTCGCGATCCGGGACGACGGCGCCGGCGGCCAACGAGGGCGTACCGCACCGCAGGTCGACGACCTCATCGCAGAGGGGGCGGTCGCCCTCGTGGCCGATGGCTGCGACCACCGGCGTCGACGACGCGCAGATGGCCCGGCACAGCTGCTCGTCGCTGAAGGGCAACAGTTGGGTCGCGTCACCGCCACCGCGGGCGAGGATGATGACGTCGACGTCGTCGCGACGGTCGAGGTCGTCGAGCCCTTCGATCACGGCGTCAGCCGAGGTCATCGTCACCTCGCGAAACACCATCGGGTAGCCAGGAAAACGGACGGCGACGACCGATTCGATGTCGGCCCGCACGGCCGCTTCGGATCCACACACCACCCCGATGGCGCGAGGCAGGCGGGGAAGGGGACGCCGCGAACGATCGAGGAGGCCATCGGCCCGCAGACGCTCCCGGGCCTCGGCGATCATGGCCGACACGGCCCCGGCGCCGACCGGGGCGACCTCCTCGGCGACGAGTTGCATCCGCCCCCAGCCGTTGTCCCAGGACAGCCCGCCGGTGACCTGCACCCGCTGACCGTCGACCACCCACGCCCGCTTCGAGCGCGCTGCGGGGACGGTCACGGACACCTGCGCCGCTCGATCCTTGAGCGTGAAGTACATCCGACCGTTGGGGCGCGACCTCGGCTGGTGCACCTCCCCCTCAACGGCGACCTTGCCGATCGCCGTGAGCGACCTGGCGATCTCGGCGCTGAGCCGGACGAGGCTCAGCCGTCGGGGAGCGCCCCGCTCAGGGGAGGCGTCGAACAGCGTCACGATCGGAGAGCGCCGTCGGCCCGTGCCGGCGAGGCCGCCCGTCCCTCGATGTCGAGGAAGAACTGTCCGACAACCTTCTGCACCGCCATCGACCACGTCGGATAGGCGTGGGTCGTCAACGCGAGACGCGCCGGGAACATCCCGGTCCGCACGGCGAGAGCCAACTCGTGGATGAGCTCGCCGCCACGCGAGCACATCACCGTGGCGCCCAGCACGCGACCACCGGCCAGGTTGCCCGTGCCGTACCGCGGTCCGACGATGACCTTGAGGAAACCGTCGCGCTCGTCCTCGGCGACGGCCCGATCTACCTCGGTCAGCGGAAGGAAGGCCACGCGTCCGCCGAGCTCGACCGTCTCGGCCTCAGCCAGACCGACCCGGCCGACCTCGGGGCTGGTGAACGTCACCCACGGCACGCGCTCGCTCTTGAATCGGCGCTGGCGGAAACCCCGCCACGCGTTGCCGACGGCGATGCGGCCCATCTCGTCGGCGGCATGGGTGAACTGCAACTTGCCGGCCACGTCGCCGACGCTCCAGACGGTCGCGGCCGTGGTGCGCAGATAGTCGTCCGTCTTGACGAAGCCGCGCTCATCGAGCTCGACGCCCGCCGCCTCCACGTCGAGGCCCTCGGTGATCGGCCGGCGGCCAATGGCGACGAGCACTCGATCGGCATCGACCGGATCGCCGGCCTCGAGGTGGACGCGCGCGCGACCACCAGGAGCGGTCTCCTCCACCTTCGTCACCTTGGACCCGAGGCGAACGGTGATGCCCTCGCCGACGAACACCCGATGGATGATGTCGCTGACCTCTGGCTCCTCCTTGTTGAGCAGCCGGTCGGTACCCTCGACGACGGTCACGGTGGCGCCGAGGCGGGCGAAGGCCTGGGCCAGCTCGCAGCCGATGGCGCCCCCGCCGAGGACCACCACGGAGGCTGGGCACTCGGTCAGCGACCACACGTCGTCGCTCGTGAGGTGGTCGATCTCGCGCAGCCCGGGGATCGGCGGCACGGCCGGCTTGGCGCCGGTCGCGATGACGAAGCGGTCGGCGCCGATGCGGGCGCCCTCGACCTCGACCTCATTGGCCGAGAGGAACCGGGCCCGTCCTTCGCGCACCTCGACGCCCTCGTGGCGGAACACGTCGGCGTTCTCGGTGGCGGCGATCGTCGTGATCGCCCGGTGAGCCGACGCCATCGCGTCGGCAAACGACTTGCCCTTGCCCGCCGCGGCGATCAGGGCCTTCGACGGGACGCAGCCGGTGAACGTGCAATCGCCCCCGATGGGACCGTCCTGGATGAGCAGCGTCCGCTTCTTGCGGCGCACGCCGGCGCGCGCCGCCGACATGCCACCGGCACCACCGCCTATCACCACCAGGTCGAAGTCCACGTCGAAGAAGGTAGCGGCCGAGGTCTACGTTGCCCGGATGCAAACCCGCGCCCTTGGCCGCTTGTCCGTCTCCCTCGTCGGGCTCGGCTGCAACAACTTCGGCATGCGGATCGACGAAGCCCAGACGCAGGCCGTCGTCGATGCGGCACGAGAGGCCGGCATCACCCTGTTCGACACCGCCGATGTCTATGGCGGCACGAAGTCGGAGGTGCTGTTGGGCCAGGCGCTCGGGTCGCACCGCGACGAGGTCGTGATCGCTACGAAGTTCGGGGCGCCCCTCGGCGAGGGCAAGGCGGGCGCGACCCCGGCCTACGTCCGATCGGCCTGCGAAGACTCGCTCCGTCGCCTCGGCACCGACCGCATCGACCTCTACCAGCTCCACATGCCCGACGATTCGACGCCGATCGAGGACACCCTCGGCGCGCTGCAGGAACTGGTAGCCGAAGGCAAGGTGCTCGAGATCGGCTGCTCCAACTTCGACGGTGCTCGACTCGATGCATCAGCCATCGCCGCCAAAGGCAAGGGCACGGCGTCCTTCGCCAGCGTGCAAAACCACCTGTCCCTCCTCGACCGTCGCCAGGAGGCCGACACCGTCGCCGCCGCCGGGCGACACGGTGTGAGCATCCTCCCCTACTTCCCGCTGGCGTCGGGCATGCTCACCGGCAAGTACCGCCGCGACGCTGCTCCGCCCGACGGCACCCGCCTGGCCGGCCTCCCGGCCGAGCGCCGAGAAAAGGCGCTCTCCGATCGCACCTTCGACACGGTCGAGCAGCTGACCGCCTTCGCCGAATCGCGCGACCACACGATCCTGGAGCTGGCCATGTCATGGCTGGCCGGAATGCCGACCATGGGCTCGGTCATCGCCGGCGCCACCCGCCCGGAGCAGGTGCGGTCCAACGCCGCCTCGGTCGGGTGGCAGCTCACCGACGACGAGCGGGCCGAGGTCGACCAGATCACCAAGCGCTGAACCTTCCAACCCCAACCTCCCACCAACGCGTTCTGGGCGGGTCTTCGTACCGTCTCAGTACGAGGACCCGCCCAGAACAGGGGTGGTGCAGAGGCTGGATGACTCAGGCGGTGGTGCGACCCGCCCGCTTCAGGCCGAAGCCGGCGAGCAGCAGCGCCAGGCCCACGAGCACCACGGCCGTCATGCCGAAGCCGGTCCGGGCGAGCGGAGCACTCCGGGTGACGGTGGCGCCGAGGACGGCGGTGCCGCCCGTCGCAGGCCGCTCGATGACCACACCGAGGACCTGAGCCGGCACGTCGGTCGACGTCGACGCCAGCACGTCCGGTGCGGGGGTCTCGACCTGCGCACCAAGGCTATCGAGGACGACTGGGGTGACGATGATGCCATTCGAGAGCTTGACCTCGGGGATCTTGCAGTCCTGAGGAGCGGTTCCGCCGGCCGGCAGGGTCTGGCCCTCGGGGCACGTCTTCACGGTTCCATCGACGTCCGGCGGCGGCGGGATCGTCCCTCGAGTCTTCGGTCCACAGTTGCCGTTGTTGTCATCCTCGAAGTCGTCGTCGTTGCCGCAACCGTTGTTGCCGTCCTGGTCGTTCAGGTCGGCGCCGCCGACCATCCCGGGCTTGTCCGGGCCGCCGTTGGCGTTCCCGTCGGGGTCCGATTGGCTCGCGCCCTGATTGCCGGATCCGCCGTTCTCGACGCTGCGGTCGTTGCCGGACGGGTGCTGATTGTCACCCTCGTCGGCGACATTGTTCGAGGTCTGGCCGGTTCCGGGCTCGTCCGTCGCCGCCGAGTCCGTGTCCTCGGTTGCGGTGATCGGCGCCGTCCTGGACGGGCCTCCCGCGTTGCCGCTGCGGTGATCGGCGCCCTGCCCGTTGTCGCCCGCAAAAGCGGTGCCGCTCAGTGCGAACAGCAGTGCGATCGTCGAGGCGGCGAGGGCGCTGGCCCGGAGGCGCGTTGAGGATGACCTCATTGGTGTTTCCTTCCCGGCGATTGGCGCCGTCCTTGGGGTTGAGCCCGTGGCTCAATGGATACTGAACGTAGCTATAGCCACCACGGAGAGCGTCAAACCACGATTTCGTGAAATTAATCACAAACTTTCAGCGGCCGTCGAACAATGGACGAACCGCCCAACGTTCAGGTTGCCGTGCGCAGCTCGACGCCGCACACCGAGCAGGAGACCACCGCGGTGTCGGCGACGAGGTCGACCTGGAGGTGCACCGAGCCACGCCGCATCGACAGGCACCCGCCGACTTCGTCGACCGCGACGGCCACCGCGTCGAGCCGGCCGTCGGTGAGGGACGGATGCGACCGTCGGAAGCGGATCAGCTCACGATGCCACTGCAGCAGTTCGGCATGCTCCCCTTCGGTGCGTTCATCCCACCGAAGGCGAGAGCGCTCGAACGTGGCCGGATCTTGGGGGTCCGGCACGTCCTCCGGCTTCCAACCGAACGAGGCGAACTCGCCCCGTCGTCCCTCGCTCACGGCCCGCCCGAGGTCGGGGTCAGGGTGATCGGTGAAGTAGAGGAACGGCGTCGATGCCCCCCACTCCTCGCCCATGAACAACATCGGGACGAACGGCGAGCACAGCACCAGGGCGGCGGCGATCTTCAGTCGCTCGGTCGACAACAGGTGCGATGAGCGTTCGCCATGGGCCCGGTTCCCGATCTGGTCGTGGTCCTGCAGGTAGCCGAGGAACCGGAAGCCGGGAACACCGACCGGCACCCGCCCGTGACGCCGGCCCCGGTCGGGGGAGTGATCGCCGGCGTAGACGAAGGCCTGCCGCAACGCCGTCGCCACGTGCTCGAGCGATCCGAAGTCGGCGTAATAGCCAGACCGCTCGCCGGTGAGAACCGCGTGCAGGGTGTGGTGAAAGTCGTCGCTCCACTGGGCATCCATGCCGTAGCCGCCGACCTCTCGTCTGGAGACGATGCGAGGGTCGTTGAGATCGCTTTCGGCGATGAGGAAGAGCGTCCGACCGAGCGATGCCGACAGTGCCTCGACCTCGGTGGCCAGTTCCTCGAGCAGGTGGACGGCGGAGGTGTCGACCAGCGCGTGCACCGCATCGATGCGGAGCCCGTCGCAGTGATAGTCGCGCAGCCAGGACAACCCGTTGTCGAGAAAGAAGCGGCGCACCTCGTCGCTGCCGCGGTCGTCGAGGTTGACGGCCATGCCCCACGGTGTCGAGTACTTCTCGGTGAAGTAGGGACCGAACTCGCCCAGGTAGTTCCCCGCGGGCCCGAGGTGGTTGTAGACGACGTCCAGAATGACGGCGAGGCCGCGCTCGTGGCAGGCGTCGACGAATCGCTTCAGTCCCTCGGGTCCGCCGTACGCGTGGTGCGGAGCGAACAAGTCGACGCCGTCGTAGCCCCACCCCCGGGCGCCGGAGAACTCGTTGACCGGAAGGAGTTCGACGGCATCGACACCCAGGTCGACGAGATGTGACAGATACTCGATGGCCGAGTCGAAGGTCCCGCCCTCGCTGAACGTGCCGATGTGCAACTCGTAGACGACGGCTCCGGCGAGGGGGAGCCCGCGCCACCCGCCATCCGACCACCCGAAGGCGTCATGGTCGACGGCCTCGCTCGGTCCGTCAATGCCGTCGGGCTGCGACGGCGAGCGGGGATCGGGGCGGGGCAAACCACCGTCGAGGGAGAAGCCGTAGCGGGTGCCGGGCGCAGCGTTCGCCACCTCGACGGCGAACCAGCCATCGCGCCCTTCCACCGGCGACATGTCGTGGTGGTCGGCGCCGATCACCACGTCCACCCGACGGGGCTTCGGCGCCCACACCTCGAACTTCACGCCCACTCCTCGCCATCGACGAGGACCACGAAGGAACGCCCCGCCAGGTCGTCGACAAACGTGGTCGCGGCGTCGAGCGGTCCCCGCAGGGGAAACCGCGTGACGATCACCTGCAGATGCCCTTCGGCCCGCGAGTACGCCACGACGCGCTCGGCGTCCTTTCCCTCCACGGCCAGCGGCTCGTAGCCCGCGTCGGTCGAGAACAGCTCCGGCCGGTCGCGCCGGAGGTGCAGCAACGACCGGATGAGCGCCAGCTTCTCCCCGCCCAGGTCGCCCCGTTCGGCCCCGGCCTCGGCGTCCAGAAGTGAGCGACGGAGGCCGAAGTCGACGGGCCGGCGGTTGTCCGGGTCGACCAACGAGAGATCCCAGAGCTCGGTGCCCTGGTAGATGTCGGGAACGCCAGGGCACGTGAGCTTGAGAACGGTCTGGACGAGGGAGTTGCGGCGGCCCGCCTCGACCAGACCGGTGGCGGCGAGGAACGCCTCAACCGATCGGGCGAACTCGGTGTCGCCGATGACGGTGGCGGCAAAGGCCGCCACGGCTTCGTCGTACGGGGAGACGGGGTCGATCCACGACGTGTGGACCTTGGCCTCCTTGGTGGCCTTCTGCAGATAGGCCTGCGCCCGCTCGACGGAGAGCGGCCATGCGCCGACCGCCGTTTGGTACAGGAGGTACTCCGTGGCTCGATCGACTTCGCCCCGCGCGCCGGCATGGCGGGCCGACCACGCCGTCACCGTTTCACGCCAGGCATCGGCGACCTCCGCCAGTGCCGCCAGCCGGGCGCGGACGTCTTCGCTGCGCTTCGTGTCGTGGGTGGACGTGGCCAGTAACGACGACGCTCCGGCCGTGCCGACCCGTCGCTCGTGGAAGGCGGCAACCGACGAACCGAAGTGGCCCGGCTCACCTCCGACCTCGTTCAGCGAGACCATGCGGAGGTATCGGTAGAACACGGTGTCCTCGACGGCCTTGGCCATCACCGGCGAGCTCACCTGCTGGAATCGCTCGGCCAGCTCGACCTCTGCGATCCCCCGACCGTGGCCGAGCACGAGCAGATCGCCAAGGAAGCCAAAGAGCTCCGGGTCGAGGTCGGGCCGAGCGGCGACCGCTCGCGCGACGGCGCGCGACACGATCTCCAGGTCCTCGGGATCGACCGCCGCCGAGTCGCCGACGACGTAGGTGCGATAGACGTCGAAGGAGGCGATCACCTCTCGAAGGGCGTCGCGAAGGTCGGAGCGGGTGTAGTCGCGGTAGCGGCGGTGACCCTCGGCGACGACGGCGAACTGCGCCGTCAAGCGTTCGATGTCTGCGGCCAGGACCGTGCCCATGATCTCGTGCTTGGCCGCCCGGACCAGCGCCTCGAGGTCGAGGTCATCGGAGGACGCATCGACGAAGTGCCCGTAGACCGCCGTCAGCGCCTCGGCGCCCGATGGGTCGTGCAGTAAATCGTTCACCGAGACGAGGAAGTCGTAACCCGACGTCCCCTCGATCGGCCAGGACGAACGCAACC
Source organism: Acidimicrobiales bacterium (assembly GCA_046597375.1). Classification (GTDB taxonomy): domain Bacteria; phylum Actinomycetota; class Acidimicrobiia; order Acidimicrobiales; family CADCTF01; genus DATLED01. Next base: position 11,076 of record JBKJKM010000196.1, read on the forward strand.
GCTCGTCGCCTTCGAGAATCTTCTCGACGACGAGGTACGCGCCGGGGCCGGCGCGGGAGCGGAGCCGCTCGAGATAGCGCGTCGGATCTCGAAGACCGTCGACATGGTCGATGCGGAGACCATCGACAGCACCGTCGGCCACCAGCTTCAGGACGAGCTCGTGGGTGGCATCGAAGACGTGCTCTTCCTCGGCCCGCAGCGCCACCAAGGTCGTGATGTCGAAGAACCGCCGGTAGTCCAGCTCTCGACCGGCCGTGCGCCAGAAGGCGAGCCGGTAGTTCTGCCGGTCGAGCAGGGCATCCAAGGCGTCGACGTCGTCATTGGTCGCCGCCACCTCCTGGTCGACGACGACCGCCACCTCGGGTGACGCGGCGCACAGGTCGGCCAGACGGCTGCGGAGGATCTCCTTGTCGCGATGACGCTCCAGCACCGAGTTCCGATCCGTGATCAGTGCGTGCGGAAGGCGACCGAAGGCCGTGGCCAGGCTGCCCAACTCGTCGTGATCGGCCAGCTGCGCGGCGGCCCGGGACAACAGGTCGTCGATCGAGCGCGGTGACACCGGCAAATCGTGTTCGTGGTAGCGGACTGTGAACGATCCTCCCTCTCGCACGAGCACGAGCTCGCCGTTCTCCAGCACCCTCCCGTAGTGATCGCCGAGCACGGGAACGAGCACCTGAGCGATGAGCTTGCGTTCGGGCGGGTCCCAGTCGATGTCGAAGAACGAGGCATAGCGCGACGAAGGACCATTCTCCAACACGTCCCACCACCAGGCGTTCGCCCGTCCGGCGGTGGCCATGTGGTTGGGCACGATGTCGAGGACTTGACCGAGGCCGTGTTCCCGAAGCGCCACGCACAATCGGTCGAAGGCCGCCTCGCCACCGAGCTCGCCGTTGAGCTGCTGGTGGTCGACGACGTCGTAGCCGTGGGTGCTCCCCGGCACCGCCTGTAGGTACGGCGAGCAGTAGAGGTGGCTGATGCCGAGGTCGGCGAGGTAGGGGACGACGGCTGCGGCATCGTCGAACGTGAAGCCCGCATGCAACTGCACCCGGTAGGTGGCACGAACGTTCGCCATGCCTACGCCGTGACGGCGGGGGGACGGCGAAGGACAACGACCGCGCGAGCCTCCACGGGCACGTCGTCGCCGGCCTTGTACACGCGCGACGCCTCGAGGGCCGTCGGTTCGGCGGTGTCGAAGGCCAGCTCCCATTGCTCGCCGTAGGGTCCGCTGGGGATGGTGAAGTCGATCGGCTCGTGGTGCGCCGAGAAGATCAGGAGCAGAGAATCGTCGACGATGCGTTGCCCCCGGGGGTCCTTGTTCGGGATCTCGTCACCGTTCAAAAAGACGCCGAGCACCTTGGCGAAGCCGGCATCCCAGTCGGCGTCGGTCATCTCGGCGCCATCCGGGTTGAACCAGGCGATGTCCTTGAGTTCGTGGCCTCGGATCGACCGACCCTGGAACCACCGGCGGCGACGCAGCACCGGATGGCTCCGTCGAAAATCCATCAGACGACGGGTGAACCCGAGCAGGGCAAGTTGTTCGTCGCGCTGGCTCCAGTCGATCCACGACAGTTCGTTGTCCTGGCAATAGCCGTTGTTGTTGCCGTTCTGCGATCGACCCATCTCGTCACCGCCGACCAGCATCGGCACGCCCTGCGAAAGAAAGAGGGTGGCGAGGAAGTTGCGCTGCTGGCGGGCCCGCAGCTCGCACACCTCGGAATCGTCGGTCGGCCCTTCGGCGCCGCAGTTCCACGAGCGATTGTGAGAATCGCCGTCGTTGTTGTCTTCGCCGTTGGCGTCGTTGTGCTTCTCGTTGTAGGAGACGAGGTCGTTCAAGGTGAACCCGTCGTGGGCGGTGATGAAGTTGACCGACGCGCCCGGTCGGCGGTCGTCGCCGTAGAGGTCGGAGCTCCCGGTGAGCCGGTAGGCGAACTCGGCGAGGCCGGCCTCCTCGCCTCTCCAGTAGTCGCGGATGGTGTCGCGATACTTGCCGTTCCACTCCTGCCACTGCGGCGGGAAGTTGCCGACCTGGTACCCACCCTCGCCGACGTCCCACGGCTCAGCAATCAGTTTGACGCCGCTGACGACTGGGTCCTGCTGGATGACGTCGAAGAAGGACGACAGCCGGTCGACCTCGTGCAACCCGCGAGCCAGCGTTGATGCCAGATCGAATCGGAACCCGTCGACGTGCATCTCGGTCACCCAGTAGCGGAGGGAGTCCATCAGGAGTTGCAGGGCGTTCGGGTGGCGCATGTTCAAGCTGTTACCGGTACCCGTGTAGTCCATGTAATGCCGCTCGTCGCCAGCGACCAGGCGGTAGTACGCCACATTGTCGATGCCCTTGAACGACAATGTCGGCCCGAGGTGGTTGCCCTCGGCCGTGTGGTTGTAGACGACGTCGAGGATGACCTCGATGCCGGCCTCGTGCATGGCCTTGACCATCGTCTTGAACTCCTGCACCTGCTGGCCGGCGGACCCGCTCGAGCTGTAGGCGGCGTGCGGTGCGAAGAACCCGATGGAGTTGTAACCCCAGTAGTTGTGGAGGCCCTTCTCCTGCAATGTGTGATCGTCGACGAATTGGTGCACTGGCAACAGCTCGACGGCCGTCACGCCCAGGAGGTGAAGATGCTCGATGGCCTCGGGGCGCGCCATCGCCGCGTAGGTGCCGCGTATCTCCTCGGGAATCGTCGGGTGCCGCTCGGTGAAGCCCTTGACGTGGACCTCGTAGATCATCGACTCATGCGCCGGCGTCCGAGGGCGCACGTCGTTACCCCAGTCGAAGTCGGAGTCGGCGACCACGACCGACTTCGGCACGTACGGCGCGCTGTCGATGTCGTTGCGGGCGAGGTCCTTCTCGTCGGAGTCGAAGTGGTAGTTGTAGACGGCCTCGTCCCAGCGGACCGGCCCGTCGATCGCCTTGGCGTACGGATCGAGCAGGAGCTTGTTCGGGTTGAAGCGGTGGCCGTTGGCGGGGTCGAACGGACCATGCACCCGGAACCCGTATCGCTGGCGCGGTGCGATCCCGGGGACGTACCCGTGGAACCGGTGGGCCGTGACCTCGGGGAGACGGATGCGCTCCTCGTCACCGGCGTCGTCGAAGAGGCAGAGGTCGACGGCGTCGCCGTGTTCCGAGAACAGCGAGAAGTTGGTCCCCTCCGCGTCCGGGGTGGCCCCAAGCGGGTAGGGGCGGCCAGGCCAGATATCCATCAAGGGGGGGACTACCCGCCCTCTGGGCACCGCAACCGGTCAGCGGTCACGACGTCTGGTTGATGTCGGGAGGGAGCGGGGCCAGTTCGGCGAACGCCTCTCTGCCGACCGGGTCGCCCGACGATCCGGCCGCCGTTGGCACCTGGATCGGCACGCCGTCGAGCGTGAAGCGGACGCCGGTGACGCCGGGGATGTCCGTGGCCGTGTAGACGATCTGGGCCAGGCCGAGTACCTGCTGGCTGGCCAAGCCTTGAGCGAACTCCGGACTCAGGTCGACGAGGTAGGTCGCCGGGTCCATGGCACGAGCTTGCACGGCCGCCGTCGGGTCGATGGCCGAGCGGACACCGGTGGTGGCCTCGTCCTCGAGGGGACCGAACAGCAGCGCCGTGAGTGCCTTGGCCACCGAGGCGGGGGCGTTGACCTGGCGGACGGCGACCGCCATGCGGCCGCCGCGCACGAAGTACACGTTCACGGCGGCCGACGGCACCGACGGTGCGCTCGGCCGCGCCGTGGTCGCCGGCGCCTCTTCCAGAAGGCCGTAGGGAATCCGGTCGGCCGACAGCGTCCTCGGCTCTGGCTCGCTCCGTACCCCACACGCCCCCGCCAGGCCGATCAACATCACCGCCAACGCGCACGCCCTTGCCAAGCCAACGCGCTTCACGACCGTGCGGCCGGGAGCTCGACGACGAAGCGGGCCCCGCGACCACCAGGGCCGTCCTCCACCCAGACCCGGCCACCATGCAGGTGGACGTGCTCGGCCACCAATGCGAGACCCAGCCCCGAACCGATCCCGGCGCCCCGCCGGCCGGCCGCCGAGCCCCGGAAGAAACGCTCGAACACCTTGGTCCGTTCGGCTGGCGGCACGCCCGCGCCCTCGTCGTCGACCACGACCCGCACCGAGCCGTCGGAGCGCTCGACCCCGACCCGGGTCGCCCCGCCGCCGTAGGCCGCAGCGTTCTCGACCAGGTTGGCGACGACGCGGGCCAAACGGCGCTTGTCGCCGAGGATCATGGCGCCATCGGGGCCGGGCTCGACGGCGAGCGGTACGTCCTCCCCCGTCCGTCCAAGGGCCTGGCGGACGAGCTCCCGCACGTCGACCTCCTCGACCTGGAGCTCGACGACGCCGGCATCGAAACGGGAGATCTCGAGGAGATCCTCGACGAGACGGTGAAATCGGGACACGTCGGCATCGAGCAGGTCGAGGGCGGACTGGGACCGCTCGCTCATCTCCTCCCGGCGGGCCCGGAGCACCTCGAGCGACGTGGACAAGGTGGTGAGCGGCGATCGCAGCTCGTGACTCACGTCGGAGGCGAAGCGGGCGTCGCGCTGGATTCGGTCCGACAGGGCGCCGACCATGGAGTTGAACGATTCGGTCAGTGGCGCCAAGTCCTTGTCGGCCGGAGACGACAGGCGCGTGTCGAGCGAGCCGGCGGCAATGGCGGCCGCCGCCTCGGAGACTCTGGCTAGAGGTCGGAGGACCCGAATGCTCGCCCAGCGACCAACGGCGGCGCCCGCCATGGTGGTGAGGAGGGCGGCACCGGCCAGCGACACGCTCAACACGTCGAGTGTGCGCTGCACCTCGGCCAGCGAGAAGGCCTCGAAGAACTCGGCGTCGATCCGAGGGATGGGGACGCCCACCGCCAGCCAGGGTTCGCCCCCCGTGGCAAAGCGCTGCTTGGCCGCCGAGCCCGATGCGACCTGGGCCCGCAGCTCGCGAGGGAGACCGTCGCGGCTGACGACCAGGGAGTTGGCGAACCAACGGCCCTCGATGTGGAGCACCACCCCACCCCGGCCCTGGCTCTCCAGCGAGTTCAGCACCGGCGTCAGACCTCCCGCCGGCGCCCGGAGGCCATCTCTGGCCACGCGGGCGTTGGCGAAGGCCTGGGTGACGGCACTGGCCTCGCGCTGTTGGACGAGGTTGTTGCGCACCAGCCCGTAGGTGAGCACGGACAGGATCGTCGACAGGGCCAACGCGCCGAGGGCGAACGCCACGGTCACGCGAGCCCGGAGCCCGAGTTTGCGCCGCCGCTCGGTCCCGGTGATGGGTTTCACGGCTGGAGCTTGTAGCCCAGCCCTCGAACGGTCACCACGAAGCGGGGATCGGCGGCATCCGGCTCGATCTTGGCCCGGAGTCGCCGGACGTGGACGTCCACCAATCGACCGTCCCCGAAGTAGCCGTAGCCCCACACCCGGTCGAGGAGCTGCTCTCGGCTGAGGACCTTGTTGGGGTTGGACGCCAGCTCGCACAACAACCGGAACTCGGTCTTGGTGAGGTGGATCGCCTGGCCATCGCGCTGCACGACTCCCGCCTCGGGCGAGATCTCGAGGCCTTCGAAGATCATGACCGACGGCCCAGCTTCGCTGATGCGCACCCGGCGCAGGAGGGCCCGGATGCGGGCCGAGAGTTCCTTGGCCACGAACGGCTTGGTGACGTAGTCGTCGGCCCCGGCCTCCAGTCCGGCGACGACATCGTGGGTATCCGTGCGAGCGGTGACCATCACGATGGGGACGTCGCTCAGCCGGCGGATGGCACGACACACGTCGAACCCGTCGATGCCCGGGAGCATCACGTCGATGAGCACCACGTCGGCCGGCTGCGACGTGAACGCGTCCATGGCCTCCTCGCCGCTCGCTGCCTCGACCACCACGTACCCCTCGTCTTCGAGGGCCAGACGGGTCGCGGTCCGGATCCGCTCGTCATCCTCGATCGTCAGGATCCGGGAGCTCACCCCAGCAGTCTGACCTGCGCGAACCCGCCCTGCTACCATCGGCTTGCCTTCAACAGCGAGGGCTCCCGGGCCAGCGACACCTCTGGCCACATCTCCGGAAGGCGGCCCCGTGCCGACGACCTCGCTGCCGAGCATCGCTGGCCCGTCCGGTCCCTTCGACATGTTCGGGCTGTCCATCGACTACAACCCGGATCACGTCGTCGTCGGTGTCCGGGGAGAGCTCGACCTGTTGACCTCCCCCGCGCTCGGTGCCGTTCTGCGTTCGCTCTGCGACGAGGGGCCGGCCAGCGTGGTGCTCGACATTGCCGAGCTCGGCTTCCTCGGGGCCGCCGGGATGGGCGTGATTTCCCACGCGGCGCTGCGATTGCACCAGTCAGGCGACACCCTGGTGTTGCGGGCGGCGTCGCCCCGCATCCGCAGGATTCTCGAGATCACCGGCATGGGTGAGTACGTCGAGATCGAGCGGGAGGTGGCGCCGGGCCCCCGCAGCTTCGACCTGGCGTCAGGAATCGCCCGCATCCGAGCCCGGCCGGCGAGCCACCGCATCACGGATGCGGCGTTGCGGTTGGTCACCGAGATCGCCCACGCCGCCGTCGACGGGGCCGACGGAGTCAGTGTGACCCTGCGGCGCCAGGGTGAAATGCGCACCGTCGCCGCCAGCAACCAGACCGTTCTCCGGATGGACGCCCACCAGTACGAGACCGGCGAGGGCCCCTGCCTCTCGGCGGCAACGGAGGGGAACTGGTTCTACAGCGAGTCCATCCAGCATGAAGATCGGTGGCCGACCTTCATCCCGCTCGCCGTGGAGCAGGGGATCGCCAGCGTCCTCTCGACGCCCCTGATGACCTCCGACCGGCCCGTCGGGGCCTTGAACATCTACTCCAACACGCCGAAGGCGTTCGACCAGCACCAACAGGAGCTGGCCGAGCTCTTCGCCGCTCAGGCGTCCGGGATCCTCGTCGACGCCGGCGACGACGAAGCGGCGGCCGTGATGTCGGTGCGCATCAGCGACGCGCTCGTCTCCCGCGAGGTGATCGCACGGGCACAGGGTGTGCTCATGGCTCGTCGTCACCTCAGCGCCCATGAGGCGGCCGAGGCGCTGCATCGGGCGGCGCGCAGCGCATCGAAGGCCGTGCAGGAATACGCCTCCGAAGTCGTGGCCTCGACGGACCGTCCATCCGGAGCTCCGTGACCCCCCTCGATCCGCTCGAGGCGGCCCGTGGCCAGCTCGGTCTCTCGATCCCCGACCTGTGGCTGCGCTATTTCGCGCTGGGAGGGATGAGCACGGCCCTCGAGGTCGAGGCGATCCTGTACGCCGCCTTGGTCCCCACCGACCATGACCGAGACCTCCTGGCGGTCGCCCTCAACGAGCGCTTTTCCGAGCTCGGCGACGACCACCCCGTGCCCTACTCCGGCGATGAGGCAGCTCCACGGGAATGGCGCTGACCAGGTCGACCGACGACGCTCCTTCGTCGAGCTGTCCAGGATCGGCTAGCAGCCGACGCATCGACCCAGTGGTGGCGCTACAGCTTCGGCGTGGAGGTGATGGGAATCGAACCCACGGCCTCGACATTGCGAACGTCGCGCTCTACCAACTGAGCCACACCCCCGAAGGAACCGACACGATAGTCCCGGTCGACCGGGATCCCGAGCAGTTCTCGTCAGTTGGCGGAGCGGCGGTACAAGAACGCCGGTTCGACGGCCGTCGGCGGCAGGAACCGCACCTTGGTCTCCCGCTCGGCGGTGGCGTTGCGGAGCGAGATCAGCGCGGCGACGTAGACCGCGAAGCACACGTCGAGCACGACGTGGACGGCCCACAGGGGCCGGAGGGGCGCCAGCAGACCGAGAACGAGCGATCCGGCCATGGCGACCAGCAACCCGACGAACATCTCGCGACGACGCTTGACCGACTGGCGGCTGCGGCCGAGGCGGAACGGACTTGCCGTGGTCGGCGAAACCGAGGGACGCATGGGTATGACCCGACCAGGCGAGGCGGGGGGGCCGGCGAGGCCGGCGGGCGAGGTGCGCGAGAGGACGTGGAGCTGGCGGCGGAAGTCGCTGATCGAACCGGACGGCCGATGCTCAGACCGAGCCCGGAGGATCGGCGGCAACAGGAACGCCGCCCAAACCGCGGCGAGCACGATCAGTACCACGACACCCAAGACCCCTTCGACCTACCTTCTGTGCTCGGCGACCGTACGCCCGCCCTCGGCGTGGAGGGGGGATGGTGGGGTACTTCTCCACCGGAGAACCGAGGACCTTCCTAGTACGGGCGGCCCGGATGGTCCAGTTCTTGCTAACTAAAGTTAGCACATCCTCAGAAGGAGGAGGTTCCGGAACCGTTGGTGTTGGGCTCGCGGCGCCAGATCCCGCTGCGACCACCGGTCTTCTCCCAGAGGGCGACTTCGCCGATGGTCATGCCGCGATCGGTCGACTTGCACATGTCGTAGATCGTGAGTGCAGCCACGGTGCACGCCGTCAGGGCTTCCATCTCGACCCCGGTGCGATCGACGGTCTCGACCTGGCACTCGACCTCGATGAAGTCGTCGTCGAGGTGGAAGTTGATGTACACCGAGCCGATCGTGAGCTGGTGGCAGAGGGGGATCATGTCCGGCGTCTTCTTCGCCGCCTGGATGCCGGCCACGCGCGCAACCGCCAGCACATCGCCCTTGGTGACGGCGTTGGTGGCGACTTTGGCCGTCGTCTCCGGATCCATGAAGACCTTGCAGCGTGCGATCGCCCGTCGGTGCGTCGGCTCTTTCGGCGTGACGTCGACCATCCGGGCTCGGCCCAATGGGTCCAGGTGGGTGAAGCCCCGGTCGCTCATGCTCGGCGAGTCTACTTACCCGCCGATTTGCGACATGGAACGAGGCGGCTTGATGAAGGTGACCTGGCCGATGGAGTGGCCGGCCCACTTGGTCCCGACGTCGGCGCGGATGGCGTCGGCGACCTGGTCGTCCGTGGCATCGCCGCGTAGGAGGGCGCGGAGGTCGGTCTCTCGCACGGCGAAGAGGCAGTTGCGGAACTGACCCTCGGCCGTCAGCCGTACCCGGTCACAATCCCCACAGAACGACCGGGTGACCGAGGCGATGACGCCGATCTCCCCCAAGCCGTCGAGGTAGCGGAACCGCTCCGCCGGCTGGCTGCCCCGCTCGGGCAAGGCCTCGACCGGAAAAACGGCGGCGATGGTGCGGACGACCTCGTCGTAGGTGACGACCGTCTCGTTGTTCCAGGCACCCTGGGCGTCGAGTGGCATCCACTCGATGAAACGGATGCCGATGCCCCGCTCCCGGCCGAACGCGGCGAAGTCGAGGATCTCGTCGTCGTTGACGCCCCGCATCAACACGACGTTGACCTTCACCGGAGCGAACCCGGCGGCCACGGCGGCGTCAATGCCGGCCAGGACCTCGTCGAGCCGGTCGCGCTTGGTCAGGGCGAGGAACCGCTCCCGCTGCAGCGAGTCGAGCGAGATGTTGATGCGGCGCAGTCCCGCCCGCTTGAGGTCGCCGGCCATCAACGCCAGCGTGGCGCCATTGGTCGTCATGGCCAGATCCGTGCCGAGCGCCGCCAGCTTCTCGACGAGGACCGGGAGGTGGGCTCGCACGGTGGGCTCGCCACCAGTCAGCCGGATCCCCGTGAACCCGAAGCGCTCGACGCAGATGCGGGCCACCCGCTCGAGCTCCTCAAAGCTGAGGATCTCGCTCCGCGGCAGCCAGTCCATCCCCTCTTCGGGCATGCAGTACGTGCACCGGAAGTTGCAGCGGTCCGTGATCGAGATCCGCAGATCGCGCACCACGCGATCGAACGGGTCGACCAGCGCCTCGGGCATGTCCAAGAGTACGCGTTCGACACGCACTGCACGATCAGTTCAGGAGAAGGACCGAGACGTTGCCGCCGGGGGCGATGCCGTCGCCGTCGGGGACGAAGGCGAGGCCGTTGGCCAGGGCCATCGAGTGGAGAAGGTTGGAACCCTGCCCGCCGGAGGAGCGCACGTGGAGACGCCCATCGTCGCCGAAGTCGGCGATCACGCGAACGAGGTGGAGCTTGCCGTCGGTCGATCGGCGGAAGCCGTCGTCGGCCACGGCCACGATGCGGGCCCGCTTGGGCTGGGGGTCGCCCATCATCTGGCGAAGGGCGGGACGGGCGAAGAGCTCGAAGCTCACCATCGATGACGCCGGGTTGCCGGGGAGGCCGAAGACGGGCTTGTCGTGCACCATGGCGAAGGCCAGCGGCTTGGCCGGCTTGATGGCCACCTGCATCCATATCCCTCCCGCTCCACCTGCCCCCGCCCCCTCCCCGCCGGCGCCCAGATCGGTCAGCACCTTCTTCACCTCGTCGAAGTCGCCCATGCTCACGCCGCCACTGGTGATGAGCGCGTCGGTGGCCGCCAGTCCGTCCGTGATCGCCGCCCGCACGGCGTCGTTGTCGTCGCGGACCAATCCGAGGTCGACCGGCTCGCAGCCGGCATCGCGCACCAACGCCAGCAGGGTGTGACGGTTGCTGTCGCGTATCTGGCCGGGCCGCAGCTCGTCCGGTCCGTCGACCAGTTCGTCGCCCGTGGACACGACGCCGACGCGAGGTCGGGGGAACACGGGCACCTTGCGCAAGCCCATGCTGGCGAGCACGCCGAGGTGCCCGGCCGTGAGGCGGGTGAAGGCGGCGAAGACCTCCTGGCCCGGCGTGAGGTCTTCGCCGGCGGCCCGGATGTGGTTGCCGACGGGCACCGTGGCCTGCACGAACACGTCGTCGCCCTCGACCGCCGTCAGCTCGACCATGACGATGGCGTCGGCACCCTCCGGGATCGGCGCGCCCGTCATGATCCGGATGGCCTCGCCCTTCCCGACGTGCATTCCCGCCGGGTCGGCACCGGCGGGCAGGGTGTCGACGATCCGCAGCCGCGCCGGCGTAGCTCCCGCGCCGGCGGTGTCGGCCGACCGCACGGCGAACCCATCCATGGCGGTGTTGGCGAACGGCGGCACCGCTTCGTGCGCCGAAAGCGGCACCGACGTGAAGCACCCGAGAGCGTCGTCGAGCGGGATCGCCCTGGGGTGGAGTCGACCGACCGAGGCAAGGATGCGGGCCGTCGCCGACGACAGCGGGATCACGTGGCGGTGCGGGCGGCAACCTCTCGCAGAAAAGCGAGGAAGTCCGGTCCGAGGTCGTCGCGCACGAGGGCGTACTCGACGATGGTCTTGAGGTAGTCGAGCTTGTTCCCGGTGTCGTACCGGCCCTCGGTGAACGTGTAGCCGTACACCCCATCCTCGAGAAGCAGCGCGATGGCGTCGGTCACCTGGATCTCGCCGCCCTTGCCGGGCACGACCCGCTCGATGGCCCCGAAGATGTCGGACGTGAGGAGGTAGCGGCCCATGACGGCCAGGTTCGACGGGGCCTCGCCAGGTTCGGGCTTCTCGATGAGTCCCGTGACGCGCACGAGCCCCTCGGCGTCCTGTTCGATCGCTGCGCACCCGTAGGCCGAGATCTCGTCGGGCCCCACCTCCATCAGTGCCAGCACCGGACGGCCCGTGCGTTCGTGCACCTCGAGCATCCCGGCCAGGACCGGCATCGTCATGAGGTCGTCGGGCAACAGCACAGCAAAAGGCTCGTCGCCAACGTGTTGCCGGGCGACCGACACGGCGTGGCCCAGGCCCTTGGCCTCCCGCTGGCGCACGTAGTGGATGGTCGCCATGTCGGTGATCTCGCGCACGAGCTTCAGCTCTTCGAGCTTGCCCTTCGCCTCGAGTGCCACCTCGAGTTCTACGGCACGGTCGAAGTGGTCCTCGATGGCGCGGGTGCCACGTCCGGTGATGATGAGAATGTCGTTCAGCCCGGCGTCGACCGCTTCCTCGACGACGTACTGGATGGCCGGCTTGTCGACGACCGGGAACATGGCCTTCGGTTGGGCCTTGGCTGCCGGCAGGTGCCGGGTACTGAGGCCGGCCGCCGGAAGGACGGCCTTGGTCACCCTGGTACTGGTCATCGTGTCCTGGTCATCGGGGCACTCCCTCCGGTCGGGCCTGCTCGACCCGATTCTTGCCCAACTTCTTGGCCCGGAGCAGCGCCGCATCGGCGGCTTTGAACAGCGCATCGGACGTCGTGCCGTCTTGCGGGTGCACCGCCATCCCGATCGACACGGTCAGCGAGATCACCTTCTTCCCGTCGACCATCGGTTCGGCCGCAACCGTGGCCCGTATGCGTTCAGCGACCGTCGCCGTCTCGTCGACACCGGCACGAGGGAGCAACACGATGAACTCCTCGCCGCCCCAACGGGCGACGACGTCGATCTCGCGGGTGGCCTCCGACAGCCGGCTCGCCATCCAGATCAACGCCGCATCACCGGTCGAGTGGTCGTAGCGGTCGTTGACGAGTTTGAAGTCGTCGATGTCCACGAGGATCACGCCGAATGGCTCCTCGAAACGCGTCGCCTCCTTCACCGAGTCGAGGCAGCGGAGCTCGAACTCGCGCCGGTTCCACAGTCCGGTCGTGCCATCGGTGCGGGCCTGCCGGCGGGTCTCGTCGTGCAGGAACACGTTGCCGATGGCGACTTCGGTCTGGCGGGCCAACGTCTGGAGGGTGTGCACGTCCTCGGGGCGGAACGAGCCACCGACGCTGCGTCCGTACACGGCGATGACGCCGAACAGCCGACCGTCGGACACGACTGGCACGGCCATCGCCACCGCCACATCAGGCTCGCTCTCCGCCAGCGCGTCGGGCCCGGGAAACAGCACGGGGGTGAGCTCCTTCGCGGCGGTGCCGGCGATCCCGGTGCCGTTGAGCTCGATGTCGGGCACGGCCCAGCTCTGGGCGGCCGTGGCGCGGATGCGAGCCGGCATCGCCACACGCTCGTAGAAGATGGCCTCGTCGGCCCGCAGCGTGAGGGTGCACGCCTCGAGGACGACGTCGATGATGCCGCCGATGTCGTGGGTGGAGACGAGCACGTCGCCGAGCCTGGCCATGGCCGCCTGGAACTCATGGCGACTCTGCTCGAGCTGCTCGACGTACTCGCGCAGGTTGTCGGTCATCTGGTTGAAGGCGCGACCGAGGGTCTCGAGTTCGACATCACCCGCGGGTACG
>JBKJKM010000043.1:0-20063 GCA_046597375.1 Acidimicrobiales bacterium
CTGGGGCGCGTGCTCGACCTCGAGGCGCCGACCGCGGCGATCGTGTTCTGTCGCACCCGTACCGAGGTCGACCAGCTCACCGAAACCCTCAACGGGCGCGGCTACCGAGCCGAGGGACTGCATGGCGGCATGACGCAGGAGCAGCGCGATCGGGTGATGGGGAGGCTGCGCAGCGGCACTGCCGAGTTGCTGATCGCAACCGACGTCGCCGCCCGCGGGCTCGATGTCGACCAGCTCACCCACGTCGTCAACTACGACGTGCCGTCGGCTCCCGAGGCCTACGTCCACCGGATCGGTCGCGTCGGCCGGGCCGGGAGGGAGGGCGTGGCCATCACGTTGGCCGAGCCGCGGGAGCACCGCATGCTCAAGACCATCGAGCGGGTCACGGGCCAGCGCATCGAGGTCCAGAAGGTGCCGACCGTGGCCGACCTCCGGGCCCGCCGTCTCGAGCTCACTCGGGCGGCGCTGCACGAGAGCCTCCTCGAGGACGACCTCGAGTCGTTCCGTGTCGTGGTGGAGACCCTCACCGACGATTTCGACCTCATGGAGGTGGCGCTGGCGGCCATCAAATTGGCCCACGAGGCGAGCGGCGCGGCGTCGGCCGACGAAGAGGAGATCCCCGAGGTCAACGTGTCCGCCGGCCGGGATCGCGATCGCGGTCCTCGGGCGGGCGCACCCAGCGGCGCCGGACCGTTCAAGCGGGCGCCGGCCGCCGGTGGGGCCCGCATGGCCAAGCTGTTCATCGGCGCCGGCCGCAGCGCCGGCATACGGCCGCAGGATCTCGTCGGCGCCATCGCCGGCGAAACCCGTTTGAGTGGCCGGGAGATCGGCGCCATCGAGATCTCCGAACGCTTCTCCCTCGTCGAGGTGCCCGAAAGCGCGGCCGACGAGGTCGTCGACATTCTCCGAGGCGCCACCATCAAGGGCAAGCGACCGCCCATCCGCCGCGACCGCGGTCGCTGACCCGGCTACTCCACGAATTCGCGAAGTAGCGCGGCAAGCTCGATTGGCTTGTCGCCCTGCACGCTGTGGCCCGCTCCCTCGACGCGCTCGATCCGAGCTGCCGGAAGTCGACGGCGGAGCTCGTCCTCCTGCTCGTCGGTGATGACCGACCCTTTCGCCATCCCGCGGACGAGCAGCACGGGCATCGCCAACGCCGAGATGACGTCCCAGAGCGCACCGATGCGCTCGGCGACGGGTGGAGCGGTCGCGGGTGTGGCATCGGGCGTGGCCCGATGACGGCGATGACGCCACTGCCAGCTTCCGTCGTCGAGTTGGACGGCGTTGTGGAGGATGCCGCGCCGCAGAGATGCCTCGCTACGCGTCGGGTTGAACGCGACAGTCCTGGTGAGGATCTCGTCGAAGCTGGCGAATGATTCCGGCCCGTTGACGAAGTCGGTGATGAGTTTGGTCATCGTCGGGTCGGGACTCGGCAAGATGTCGACGAGCGCGAGCCGTCGAACCAGTTCCGGGTTCGTGGCGCTCAGAGCCAACGCCGTGAGCCCCCCGGCTGACATGCCGACGACGGCGACGGCGTCGGGCGCCAACTGGCGGATGGCACTGGCGACGTCCTCGGCGTTGGCGCCGAACCCGCCGGCGCCCTCACGGGGACCATCCGAGTGGCCGTGCCCAGGGAGGTCGATGGCCACGAGTGGGCGGTCGAGCGCCAGCGCCACGGTGTCCCAGGTATGCGCGTTTTGCCCGCCCCCGTGGAGCAACACGAGCTCGGCCGGTGCGTTCCCCCAGACGAGCGCGCTGAGACCTCGGCCATCACCGAGGTCGACGGCCTCGCGTCGCACGACCGGCGGGTGGTCGTACGGAAGTCCGAACTCCTGGGCGTTCTCGGAGAAGAAGGAGAACTCGTCGTAGGCCACACGTTCCATGCCCGCAGTCTGGCCCGTCAACGCGCTTCTGGGCGGGTCCACGCACCGCAGAGGTGGGTGGACCCGCCCAGAACCGGACGGTGGAGATCTTGGTGGCTACGCGTCGAGCGACGCCGGCTGTCCCTCGGTGGAGGCCTTGGCCCGGTCGGCGTCATGCGGACCTCGGTGGTGCCGGCCTGGGCCCTTTCCGCCGGGAGGCGGGGTGCGGTTGACCATGTTGGTGATGCGCTCGGTCAGGCCGGCCTTGCGCTCGTCGGCCTGGGCCTGGGTGAGCTTGCCGTCGGTGACGGCCTGAGCGAGGCGAGCCTCGGCTTCGGTGACGAGAGCGGCGATGACGTCGTCGGTCTTGTCGCCGGCGATGGCGGCGATGGTCTTGCCGTCTCGGAGCTGGGCGCGGAGGTCGGCCTCGCTGATGCCGAGAATGGTGGCGACGGTCGAGAGCTTGGCCTTGACGCCCGGATGGTGGCCGCCATGTCGACCCGCTTCGGGGGAGTCGGCCGAGGCGACCGGTGGAGGTGTGGCCGGGGCGTCGTCGGTCTGGGCGGAGGCGATGCCGAGGCCGGCGAGAACCATGGCGAGGGCGGCCCCGCCGGCGACGATGCCGGAGGTGACGCGGTTGGCTCGGAACGGCGAGTGGGGGGCGGGCGACGGGGCTTCGAGGGGTTCCATGGGAAGAGCTCCTTGGGAGAGGGGTCGACAGGGACGGATCCCCGGGTTCCTGCAGCCATTCTCGGCTCCGAACCTTGGAGGATCCTGTGAAGTTGGTGGGGGTTTGTGCGGCACCACCAACGATGGGCTCCGCCGCTGTGGGATCACTGGGAACGTTCTGCGGGGTTCCTACGAATCGGCGACGTCGGGCGGGTCGTTCGTCGCGGGGAGATCGATCACGAAGTTCGAGCCGTTCCCCGGTGTCGACGTGACGGTCGCCGTGCCGCCGTGGCCCGTCACCACCCCGTGCACGATGGCCAGTCCGAGGCCCGTTCCGCCGGCAACCCGGGCCCGGGACGCATCGGCGCGATAGAACCGATCGAACACCTTGGCGACGACCTCCGGGGCCATACCCGGGCCCTCATCCCGCACCTCGAGCACGGCCCGATCGTCGACCATTCCCACGTTCACGTGCAACGCCGTCCCGGACGGCGTATGGGTGCGGGCGTTGCTCAACAGGTTGCCGATCACCTGACGCAGTTGCAGCTCGTCACCCTCGACGACGACGGCGGAGGATGCCACGTCGATAGGCCGGTCGGGCTCGACGACACGTGCATCGCGGACGGCGTCGGCCACCAGCACGTCGAGCCGGACGGCGGCCCGTTCAGGGGCCCGGCGTTGGTCGAGTCGGGCGAGGAGGAGGAGATCCTCGACGAGGGCGGCCATGCGCCGGCCCTCCTGCTCCATGCGACCCATGGCGTCGGCCAGTTGGTCCTTGCCCCGGAGGCCGCCGGCGCGCCAGAGCTCGGCATAGCCGACGATCGAGGTGAGCGGGGTACGCAACTCGTGGGACGCGTCGGCGGCGAAGCGGCGAACGCGTTCCTCCGATGCTTCCCGTTCGCGAAACGCCTCCTGGATGCGTTCGAGCATGGCGTTGAAAGCCACACCGAGGCGGCCGGCCTCCGTCGCCGCGCTGGGGTGATCGACACGCCGGGACAGGTCGCCGGCGGCGATCGCATCGGCGGTCACGGCCATGTCCTCGATGGGGTGCACGCCGAGACGCACCACCCACCACGAGACGACGGCAAGGCTCGCCAGAACGGCAAGGGTGCCGAGGATCTGCACGAGACGGATGCGGGCAACGGTGGATGCCAACTCGTCAAGGCTCAGAGCCAGCACGGTGACGACACCGCGGCTGCTTTCGAGGACGACCAGGCGCCACTCGCCGTCTCCGCTCTCCGCACCGACCGAGAACGGCGCCGCGGCATCCGGGTCGCGCAAGTTGGCGGCCAGCACGGTGGCATCGAGGACGGGTGGGGGCCGGTCATCGCGCCCCAGGCTTGATCCGACACGCACGAGGGCGCGTCCTGGCACGCCGACGGCGATGAAGTACTCGGAGAGCGTCTCGTCCTGCGGTTGGGGTCCGCGCCGACCCGCTCGCTGCGGCCGGTCCTCCCGGAAGACCTGGCTGGAGGCGACGTCGGTCAGCTGGCGATCGATACGGTCGAGCAGGAAACGCTCGAAGCGATTGGAGAGGGTGAGGTTGGTCACCACCAGCACGGCGCCGACCATCACCAGCCCGAACAACAACCGGCGACGAAGGGACATCAGATGACTCGCAGGCTGTACCCGACGCCGCGCACGGTCTGGATGAGCGGTGGCCCGAGGGAGTCGATCTTCTTGCGGAGGTAGCTCACGTACGTCTCGACCACCGTCGCGTGACCGCCGAAGTCGTACTGCCAGACGTGGTCGAGGATCTGGTTGCGAGAGAGCACCTTGCCGGCGTTCAACAACAGGAAACGCAACAGGTTGTACTCGGTCGGGGAGAGGTCGACGACCTGCCCGGCCCGACGGACGATGTGGGAATCGTCGTCCATCTCGAGATCGGCGAGCGCCAGACGGGACGACCCGGAGACGGCCCCCTGGCGGCGGAGTATCACCTGCAGGCGGGCCACCACTTCCTCGAGGCTGAAGGGTTTGGTGACGTAGTCGTCGCCGCCGATCGTGAGGCCCCGCACTTTGTCATCGACGGCGTCGCGAGCGGTCAGGAAGAGCACCGGTACCTTGGAGCCGTCGGTGCGCATCCGCTTGACCACGTCGAAGCCGTCGAGATCAGGGAGCATGACGTCGAGCAGCATCACGTCGGGCTCGAACTCGGCCACCCCGGCCAAGCCATCGCGTCCGTTCGTGGCGACGCGAACTTCGAAGCCGAAATGGCGCAGGGCCGAGTCCAAGAGAAACGTGATGTTCTCCTCGTCATCGACGACGAGGACCCGCGCAACGCGATCGCCAACCATCGGGGCCGTCGATGCCGGGTTGTCCATCACCCTCAAGCCTGGTCCAATTGTCTGTGAAGTTGCTGTGAAGGTCCGAAGGGCATCCGCAGGTCGCGCACAGCAGCCTCCCAGCAGCGTCGAACATGGTGTGGCCATGACTCCACGATCGATCAACCGTCGCCAGCCCCTCACCCTCCAGGGTGCCGGGGTGGGCGCCGCCGCCCTCGGCGCGTGCGCCGCCGCCCCCACCATCACCCCCGAACCCGAGGGCTACCTCGGTCTCGTCACGATCGGAGTCGACACATGAGTCGCCGCCAGACCCGCGACCTGCCCGTACACGAGGCACAGGCCGTCATCGAGCACGCCCTGTTCGAGGTCAAGCGGATCGTCGTCGGTCAGGACCGGATGATCGAGCGCCTGTTCGTGTGTCTCCTGGCCCGAGGGCATTGCCTTCTCGAGGGCGCCCCTGGGCTGGCGAAGACGTTGGCGGCGGAGACCATCGCCATCGTCAGCGGCGGGGAGTTCGCCCGCATCCAGTTCACTCCTGACCTCGTGCCGGCCGACCTCGTCGGCACCCGCATCTACCGGCCGAGCCAGGAAGCCTTCGACGTCGAGCTCGGGCCGGTGTTCGCCAATGTCGTGCTGGCCGACGAGATCAACCGGGCGCCGGCAAAGGTCCAGTCCGCTCTGCTCGAGGTCATGGCTGAGGGTCACGTATCGATCGGCGGCATCACCTACGAGGTACCCCTGCCGTTCCTCGTTCTGGCCACCCAGAACCCGATCGAGAGCGAGGGCGTCTATCCGCTGCCCGAAGCTCAGCGCGATCGCTTCCTGATGAAGGTGCTCATCGACTACCCCTCGGCCCGTGAGGAGGTGGAGATCGTGCACCGAATGAGCGTCGACCGACCCGACCCTCATGCCGTGCTCACGCCCGAGGCGCTCCTGTCATTGCAGGCCGTCGCCGACGGCGTGTTCGTGCACGAGGCGGTCGTCGACTACGCCGTGCGGTTGGTTCTGGCCACTCGCGCCCCCGCCGAGCACGGCCTGGAGGAGCTGGCGCCGCTGATCGCCCATGGCGCCAGCCCTCGCGCCACCCTCGGGCTCGTGGCGGCATCGCGCGCCCTCGCCCTCATGCGTGGGCGCGACTACGTCCTGCCCCAAGAGGTGTACGACGTCGCCGGCGACATCCTGCGTCACCGCGTGCTGCTCTCCTACGAGGCCCTCGCCGAAGGCGTCGAGGCCGAAGAGGTCGTCAACCGCGTGCTGCGCACGGTCATCGCGCCTCGCGTGGCACCGGGTCAGGGCACAGAACTCGGCCCCGAGGCGGCCACGGCGTGATCCAGACGCGGGAGGTGGTCCGCCGGGAGGGCCGCCTCCGACAACTCGAGCTCCTCGTCACCCACAAGCTCGACGGTCTGCTCCAGGGCGACTACCAGGGTCTCGTGCCGGCGGGAGGGAGCGAACCCGGCGAAGGCCGCCTCTACGCCCCCGGCGACGACGTTCGTCGGATGGACTGGAACCTCACCGCCCGATCCAACGCCGCTCACGTTCGCAACACCGTCGCCGACCGCGAGCTCGAGACGTGGCTCGTCTTCGACGGCTCGGCCAGTCTCGACTTCGGTACCACCGACCAGGAGAAGCGAGATCTCGCCGTCTCCGCCGCCGGCGCCTTCGCCTTTCTCACGGCCAAGCACGGCAACCGCCTCGGCGCCGTGCTCTTCGGTCCCGAGGGCGCGACCACCGTCGGTCCGCGCGGCGGTCGGGAGGCGGCCCTGGCGCTCCTGCACTCGATCGAGAGTCGGCCCCGGGCCAAGCAGGGCTCGTATGGCCTCGCCGATGCCCTCCGGCGCACCCGTCTGGTGGCGAAGCGGCGCGGGTTCGTCGTGGTCATCTCCGATCTCATCGACGACGGGCCATGGGAGCGCGAGCTCCGGGCGCTATGCGTTCGTCACCAGGTGGTGGTCGTGAGCATCGGCGACCCTCGCGAGCGGGAGCTCCCGTCGGTCGGCCTGCTCACGTTGGTCGACCCCGAGACCGGTCGTCGCCTCGAGGTGCAGACCTCCGACCGCCGCTTGCGGGCACGGTTTGCGGCTGCGGCGGCCGAGCAGTCGGCGCGTCAGGCCAGCAGCGTCCGGCGTGCCGGGGCCCGCCACCTCGTCCTCTCCACCGATCGCGACTGGTTGCGTGATGTCGTTCGCCACGTCGTCACGACGAAGCGACGGCGATGAGCTTCCTGGCTCCCGGGCGCCTGTGGCTGCTCCTTCTCGTCCCGATGTTGGCCGGCCTGTACGTCCTGCAACAGCGCCGGCGACGCCAACAAGGCGTCCGGTTCTCCAACCTCGCGCTGCTGGCGTCGGTGGCGTCGGCTCGGTCCGGATGGCGGCGCCATGCGCCTGCCGTCGCTACGGCCCTGGCGCTGGCGGGCCTCCTGACCGGCTTCGCTCGGCCGAGCGGCACGGTTCGAGTTCCGAAGGAGGCGGCGACGATCGTGCTCGTCATCGACACGTCGGCGTCGATGCAGGCGACCGACGTCGAACCGTCGCGCCTCGAGGCGGCGGTCGACGCCGCCCAGAGCTTCGTCGAACAACTGCCGCCGCAGATCGAGGTGGGACTGGTGTCCTTCGATCGCCAAGCTCGCATCGAGTCGCCGCCCACCGTCGACCACAAGGCGTTGGGCGCGGCGATCGGCGATCTCCGCCTCGGCCCGGGAACGGCCGCAGGTGATGCGTTGATTGTCGCCCTCGACGCCATTGCCGCCGCCGAGGCGTCGACCGGCGCGGCGGCTGCCGAAGGCGGGTCGGCCATCGTGTTGCTGTCCGACGGAGTGACGACCGTCGGCCGGTCCGTCACCGAGGCGGCCCAGGCGGCGGCCGATGCGGGTGTCCCCGTCTCCACCATCGCCTTCGGCACCGATGAGGGTCTGGTGGAGGTGCAGGGACGGGTGATCGCCGTTCCCGCCGACCCGTCCACCATGGCCGAAGTGGCCGACATCGCGTCCGGCAAGTTCTTCGAAGCGGTCACCGGTGACGAGTTGGAGGCGGTGTATCGGGACATCGGCACCCGAGTCGGCTTCGAGACGGAGGCACGCGAGGTCAGCGGCGGCGTGCTGGCCGGCGCCACGGTGCTCTTGATCGCAGCGCTCGGGTTGGGCCTCCTGTGGAACGGCCGTTTGGTGTGATCGACGGCCTGTCATTCACGGAGCCGCATCGTCTGTGGCTGCTCCTAGCCGCCATTGCGCTCCTCGCGGCCTACCTCGGCTCGCAGGTCGTGCACCGGCGTCGAGCGCAAAGATTCGCGTCGTCTTCGATGCTCCCTCGTCTGACCGCCGGTGGCGCCGGCGCCTGGCGCCACGGCTTGGCCGTGCTGTTCATCGGCGTCGTGGTGCTGGCGAGCCTGGGCGCCGCCCAACCCACGGTGCCGGGCCAACAGGTGCGCAAACAAGCCACCATCGTCGTGGCCATCGACACCTCGGACTCCATGAAGGCCAATGATGTTGCGCCGACCCGGCTGGCCGCCGCCGCTGCTGCCGCCAAGTCGTTCGTCGCCGACCTCCCATCGGGCTTCGACGTGGGGCTCGTCACCGCCGGCGCCTCGCCGACGGTGCTGGTGGCCCCGACGCTCGACCACGGCGCCGTCTTGGTCGCCCTCGAGCAACTGCCGACGGCACCGGGAACGGCATTGGGCGATGCCATCTTCACCGCGCTGGCCACGCTCCCGGTGGTCGATGTCGAGGGGAAGGCCGAGGACGCCGAGCGGGCCGCCAGGATCGTATTGCTGTCCGACGGAGTCACCACCACGGGCCGGTCTGATGCCGAGGCCATCGCCGCCGCCACCGAGGCCGGGGTCCCCATTTCCACGATCGCCTTCGGCACCGACGACGCCCGCGTCTTCAGTGCGGGACAGACCGTCGAGGTACCCGTTGACACGTCGGCCCTCCGGCTCATCGCCGAGGGGACGGGCGGCACGTTCTTCACGGCCGCTACGGGTGCGCAGCTGTCGGACATCTACGACGAGATCGATGCCGAGGTGACCGTCTTCGATGGGCGCAAGGACGTGGCGGAGTGGTTCGCCGGCTCGGCCATCGTCCTGCTGCTCCTCGCGGTCATCGTTTCGTTGTTCGGCACGTCGCGAGCGGTGTGGGCCTGAGCGGCCCCGGGCGGGCACTCCGCCGCCCGGCGGTCGCCATCTGGGGCACGTTCGATGTCGACAACTACGGCGATCACCTCTTTCCTTTGGTGGCCCGACGCGAGCTGGTCGCCCGCATCCCCGATGTCGTGGTCGACGCCTACTCCCCCTTTGGGAGCGAGCACCCGACCCGCCTCGATGGCGCGGTTCCCACGCGCTCGCTCGGGGTGCAGACCGAGGTTCGGATGGACGAGTTCGCCGACGCTTACGACGCCGTTCTCGTCGGAGGAGGCGAGCTCCTCCACCTCGACGACATCCTGTTGCGCCACTTCTACGCCGTCGAACCTCTAGCTCTCGACGCCGTCCGCCCGAGCGGCTGGTTCGTCGAGGGTCTGGGAGCGCAACGAGAGGCGAGGTGCCCGGTCCTGTGGCACGGCCTGGGAGTGCCCTATGACTTCGACGCCGAACGAGCCGGACGGGTACGAGCGGCGCTGGCGCACCGATCGTGGTCGTCCGTGCGCGACCACCAGTCGGCCGAGCGCCTGCGCGATGCCGGAGTTGCCGTCGCACCGCACGTGGTTCCCGACTCCGCGATGCTCGTCGACCGGCTGGTCGAAGCGCCCGAGCGTGAACAACGTCTGGCTGCGCTGCGGGCCTGTGGTGCAATGCCTTCGGGCCCGGCTGTGGTGCTCCAGGGCTGCGACCTGCTCGTGCCATGGGCTCCGGCCATCGCCACCGCCCTCGCGCCCCGGCTGGCCGAAGGCGACGTTTCGCCCGTGCTACTCGAGACCGGGCGCTGTCGGAACGACAGCGCGTTCGCCGACGCCCTGTCCCTTGCCCTCGGCGGGCGTGTGCACCGGGTGCCGGCATCCGCCTCGATGGAGGACATCGTTGCCGTCCTGGCCAGTGCCAGTTCGGTGGTGGCCAGCTCGCTCCATGCCGCGATCACCGCCGTCGCCTTTCGGCGGCCGTTCGTGGTGCTCAACCTCGGCGCCGAGTCGAAGCTCGACGGGTTCGGACACCGGTGTGGGTTCGGTGAACGCGTCCTGCACGACGTCGGCGACCTTGCGGGTGCCATGGCGGATGTGGGCGCTCGCTCGCCCGCCAACGAGCACGTGCGCCGGCTCCAGACCGAGGTCGATCGCCACTTCGACGACATTGCGGCCATCGTGTTCGACTCGCGAGCGCGGCGAGAGTCGATGGCGACCGGCCGGTTCGGTGGCCTGCGTGCCCGGCTTCGGTCACTTGCGGTTGGTGCCACCCCGAAGTAAGACTGGTTCTCATTATGGAGACCACCAAGAACGGCCGCCGGCGTCTGCTCCCCGCCTTGGTCGCCGTTGGGCTGTTGGGGTCTGCGGCCTGTGCAGGCTCGACGCCGGAGAATGACGCCGACGGCCGGCTCCTCGTCGTGGGCGGTTTCTACCCGCTGGCCGAGGTGGCCCGACAGGTCGGTGGCGACCTCGTCGACGTGCGCGACCTCACGCCGGCCGGAGCCGAGCCCCACGACCTCGAGTTGACGACCGACCAGGTCGATCTGGTCGAGGATGCCGACCTGGTGCTCTACCTCGGTGGCGGGTTCCAGCCGGCCGTGGCGTCGGCCGCCGAGCGGGCCGGCGGCGCCCGCCTCGATGCCCTCGTCGGCGAGTCGGGCGCCGATCCTCACGTGTGGCTCGATCCCCGAGGGATGGGTCGCATCGTGGAGCGCACCCGCGATGCGCTGGTCGATGGCCTCGACGTCGATGACGATCGGGCGGCCACCATGCGTACCAATGCGAGCCGGTACCTGCGAGAACTCGAGGGACTCGACGCCGAGATGGTGAGCGGTCTGGCTGACTGTGAACGGCGGGTGATCGTCACGAGCCACGACGCCTTCGGCCGGCTGGCGGCGCGCTACGACCTCGAACAGATCGCCATCGCCGGGCTGGCGCCCGAGGCCGAGCCCGACCCACGGCGACTGGCCGAATTGACCGACGAGATCCGCGACCGGGACGTCACGACGGTGTTCAGCGAGGCCCTCGTCTCTCCCGAGGTCGCCGAGACCTTGGCACGCGAGGCCGGCGTTCGGGCGGCGGTTCTCGACCCCATCGAGGGTTTGAGCGAGGCTCGCCGACGAGCCGGTGAGGACTATCTCTCGGTCATGCGCGCCAACCTTGTCGCCTTGCGGATGGCCTTGGGTTGCCGATGAATGCGCCCGTCGCCAGTCCGGTCCTCGTCGGCGAAGGTTTGCATTTCTCCTATGGACGCGACCCGGTACTCGCGGGCGTCGACCTCTCCGTCGGTCCCGGCGAGTTCGTGGCACTGGTCGGATCGAACGGGTCGGGGAAGTCGACACTGCTCCGGCTCCTGCTCGGCCTCGCCCCGCCCAGCGCGGGCGAGGTGCGGCTCTTCGGCGCCCCGCCGGCGAAGCTCGTCAATCGCTGGCGCCTCGGCTACGTGCCGCAGCGGGCCACGGTGTCGGAGCACCTGCCGGCGACCGTCGAGGAGGTCGTGGCGGCCGGATGTCTCTCGCGTCGAGGTTGGCGACGGGGCCTGACGCCGGGCGACCGGGTCGATGTCGCGCACGCCCTCGAATCGGTGGCGCTCAGCGAACGCGCCGGCGACCGGCTACAGGAATTGTCCGGCGGCCAGCAGCAACGGGTGCTGATCGCCAAGGCGCTGGTTTCGGGTCCCGAGTTGCTCATCCTCGACGAACCAGTGGCCGGCGTCGACACCGAGTCGCAGGCCCGCTTCCGCGATGCCCTCGTGCACCTGGTGAATGAGCACGGGTCGGGCGTCCTGCTCGTGTCCCACGAACTGGGCGCTGTCGCCGACGACCTCGACCGCGTGCTCGTCCTGCGCCGAGGAACCATCACGTTCGACGGACCGCCGGCCGAGCTCATGGCGAGAGGCGTCAGCCTCGGCGTGCACCGAGACGACCTTCCCCTGTGGCTCGAAGGGTAGGGATGGCGCTCCCGCTGCCCTATCCGTTCGATCGCGAGTACCTCCAACTGGCCCTCGTGGCCGGGCTTGTCGTCGGCGCGGCTGCACCACTGATCGGCACGTTTCTCGTGCAGAAGCGCCTCTCGCTCCTGGGCGACGGTCTCGGCCACGTCGCCTTCGCCGGCGTGGCCGCGGGCCTCTTCCTCGGCGTGTGGCCGATCTGGTCGGCGCTTCTGGCGGCGCTGATCGGCGCCGTGGCCATCGAGTGGCTGCGCACCCGGGGGAGGGAGTCGGGCGACCTCGCCTTGGCCCTGTTCTTCTACTCGGGCATCGCCGGGGGCGTGGTGCTCTCCGGTCTGGCGGGGAGCCTCGACGGCGGGATCCTCACGTACCTCTTCGGGTCGATCCTCACCGTGAACGCCTCCGACACCTGGACGATCGTCGCCCTCGGCATCGTGATCGTCGTGGTCATCGGTCGCACGTGGCGGGCCCTGTTCTCGATCGTGCTCGACGAGGAAGCGGCACGGGTCGCAGGGCTTCCGGTCGACCGGCTCAACCTGTTGCTGGCCGGGCTGGCGGCCGTCACCGTGGTCGCCGCCATGCGTGTTGTCGGAATCTTGTTGGTGGCCGCGCTGATGGTGTTGCCCGTCGGAGCGGCCCAACGGCTGTCCTCGTCGTTTCGCTCGACCCTCTTCATCGCCGCCGCCGTCGGTGCCGGCTCCGCCGTTGTGGGGTTGGGTCTGGCACGCGTCTGGGGCCTTGCACCCGGAGGGACGATCGTGTTGGTGTCCGCCACCGCCTTCGTCGTCGCCGCGCTCTTCACCGGTCGTGGCCGTGGACGCGGGCGAGGCTCCCTCGTGGGCGACCGTCCCTAGCTCAGCGACAGGAAGCGCAGAGACCGACGAGGTCGATTCGATGCTCCGTGACCTCGAAGCCCGCCTCCTCGGCCGCCAGCCGGGCGGCTTCGCTCAGTGCTCGTTCGAGCTTGGGGGCGGCGGAGACATCGCTCACGGCGCCGCAGGCGTTGCAGAGCAGGTGGTGATGGTGACCCGCCAGGTCTTCGGCCAGCTCGAAACGGGCCAAGTCGTCGGTGCCGAGGAGACGCCGGACGACGCCCGCGTCGAGCAACACCGTGAGGTTGCGGTAAACCGAGCTCTGCGGCAGGTTCGAGGAGGCGGCGGTGAGGATGTCCGGAACCGTGAGGGGACGATCAGATCGCTCGAGGACATCGATCAATGCTCGGCGCCCGGCGGTGAAGCGCTGGTCGACGGCGTCGAGCCGGCGCAACACCTCGCCGTGGAGCTCGCTCGCGGCCGGAGGCAAGGGCACGCCCTAGGAAACCACACCGCAGCGACGTACACCTGCGATCCGGCTGATGCGGGCAGACTTCAGCGGTGATCGTCGACTGCGCCATCTATGAGTCTGGTGAACGCATCGAGGGCGAGATTGCGCTCGACGACGCCCTCGACGCCGCCAACCGTACGGAGAACGGCTTCGTGTGGCTCGGTCTGGTCTCGCCGGATCTCGCCGAGCTCGAGGAGGTGGCGCGGGAGTTCGGGCTGCACCCGTTGGCGGTCGAGGACGCCGTGCACGCTCGGCAAAGACCGAAGCTCGAGGTCTATGGGAACACGATGTTCTTCGTCTTGAAGCCGGCCCGCTACGTCGACCACGAGGAAGTCGTCGACCTCAGCCAGGTGATGGTGTTCCTCGGAGATCGCTTCCTCATCACGGTCCGCCACGGGGAGTCCACCGTCGTCGGTGATGTCCGCCGCGGGATCATGGATGCGCCCGACGAGCTCAAGTGCGGGCCGATCGGCGTCTTGCACGCCCTCGTCGATCGCGTCGTCGACGACTACGGCGCCGTCCTTCGTCACCTCGACATCGACATCGAAGAGGTGGAGCAGCAGGTGTTCGCCGTGACCCGGACAAACGTGGCGGAGCGCATCTACAAGTTGAAGCGCGAGGTCGTCGAGTTCCGTCAAGCGGTACTCCCACTGGCCGAACCGCTCGAGTTGCTCGCCGCCGGCGGCGTGCCGCACACGAGCAGGGTGCCACGCGAGTACTTCCGTGATGTGCATGACCACGTGATGCGGGCCTCCGATCGCATCGATGCCCTTGACGCCCTCCTTTCCGGCGTCCTCAGTGCGAACCTGGCCCAGGTCGGGGTGCGCCAGAACGAGGACATGCGCAAGATCTCGGCTTGGGTCGCCATCATCGCCTTGCCGACGCTCATCGCCGGCGTCTACGGCATGAACTTCGAACACATGCCCGAGCTGGGTTGGCTGCTCGGCTATCCCTTCGCCCTCGGGCTGATGGCCTTCGGGTGTACCGCTCTCTTCGTCGTGTTCCGTCGCCGGGACTGGTTGTGACTTCACCTTCGGCCGCCCGGACGGAGGTGAACGATCTCGTCCGTGGGGCCTGTGGCGGGATGCTGTTTGGCATTCCGCTGCTCTATACCGTCGAAGTGTGGTGGATCGGCAGCGTCACCAATTCCTCCCGACTCCTCTTCGTCCTCGCCGTGATCTTCCTTCTCGTGCTTCTCCTCAACCGCACCAGCGGCTTCCGAACGATGAAGGACGCGTCCATCGCTGACGCGGCCAAGGATTCGGTGGAAGCCATGGCCATCGGCCTGGTCATGGTGACCATTGTCCTCGTCCTCATCCGGCAGATCACCCTCGACTCGCCGTTGCGAGAGGCGCTGGGGAAGATCGTGTACGAGGCCGCACCGTTCACCATCGGTGTCGGACTGGCCAGTCAGTTCCTCCGCCGAGGTCGCACTCCCGACGACGGTGAAGAAGGCGGCCGGACATCTGCTTTCGACGCCACGATCGCCGACGTGGGAGCGACACTCCTGGGAGCCATCTTCGTGGCCTCCGCTATCGCCCCGACGGACGAGATCCCACTGATCACGTCGACCATGAGGGCACCATGGATCTTGGCCATCATCGGTTTCTCACTGCTGGTGTCCTACGCCATCGTGTTCGAGGCCGGCTTCTCTGATCAGGAGCAGCGAAAGGCGCAGGACGGGTACATCCAGCATCCCGTCACCGAGACATTGGTCTGCTACCTGCTCGCGCTCCTGGCGGCACTCGCCATGTTGTGGTTCTTTCAACGGTGGCGCCCGGGCGACCCGTTCGACCTCGTGCTCCAACAGACCCTGGTGCTCGGCCTTCCCGCCGCCATCGGCGGCGCCGCTGGACGGTTGGCCGTATGAGCGATCAAGACCGCCAACCGCGCTCGGCCGCCGAGTGGGTCACCTTCGCCGTGGCCTCAGCCATCCTCGCCGTGATCATCGGGCTGGTCGTTCGGGAGATTCCGGACAGCAAGCGGCCGCCGTTGCCGGTGGCCGTCGTCGTCGAGTCTGCGCCCCGGGGCGATCGGTTCGTCGTCGCCATCGAGGTCGAGAATCGTGGCGAGCGGGCGGCGCAGGAGGTGCAGGTGTCGGCGACCCTCACCATCGACGGTGAAGAGCAGACGGCTGACCAGGTCGTCGATTTTCTCTCCGGCGGCGAGCGGGTCGACCTCGAGCTCCTCTTCGACGACGACCCGTCCGACGGCGAGCTCGAGGTCGACGTGACGGGCTACCGCCTGCCCTAGATTGCGGGATCAGTGCACCGCCTCGAGCAGCTCTCGGTCGACGATCTCATCGCCTGTAGTGGCGTCTTTCGCGGGGTGGCCAAGGACGCCTCGTCCATGGAGGAGGCGGCGCAACGGATCACCGATTACCTCAGGAACACCCTCGTCGACGGCGCCGACGAGAAGGCGTGCCCCTTGGTTCGGCTCTACAAGACCCACTCCTTCGGACGCCTCGAACCCGACCTCCAGGCGGCCGCCGCGCAAGGGCTCACCGGTGCCATCGACGCCGAGACGAGGTGTCTCACCCTGCTCGGCTCGTCCGGCGAGCGACCGGAGTGGGGCGACCGCCGCCGGTCGGTCGGGCATCGGGCCATCCCTCTGATCAGTGCCGAGGTCGTGGCCCAGTCACCCATGATCGCGAGCCTGATCCAACAGCTCGGTGTCGACGTTGCCGCCGTGATCGCCCCGGACGATCACGGCACGATCGACCTGCACCACCGCGACTACGACTTGTTCTTCGTCCGTGACGCCGTGGGTAGCCCGATGGTTCCGGCGCAGGACGGCTTCGTCGTGCCCTACGGGATTCGGTCGGTCGTGGGTTGTGGAGGGATGCTCCCGTCGGGCGACCTCTTCGCGTTGATCGCTTTCACGCGACTGCTGCTCTCCGAGAAGACGGCCGACCTGTTCCGCACGCTGGCGCTGAGTGTCAAAGCGACGGTCGTGCCGTTCACGTTCGACGTCTTCGCCCGCACGCCTGCGACCTGAGACGGTCCGCTACAGCTCCTGGTTGGTGAGCACGAGGGTGCCGGAGGCGGAGAACATGCCGCCCACGCCGTGGGCGATCGAGATCTTGGCATCGGGCACCTGCGCCGGCGCCGTGCCCCGGAGCTGGCGGACCGATTCCTGGATGGCGAACATCCCGTACATCCCGGTGTGGGTGTAGGAGAGGCCACCGCCGTTGGTGTTGAGGGGCAGCTTGCCGCCCGGTGCCGTGTTGCCCTCGGCGATGAAGGCACCGGCCTCGCCGCGGCCTACGAAACCGAGGTCCTCCAGCCCATAGATCGGGAGGTGGGCGAAGGCGTCGTAGATCATCAGGTGGTCGACATCGGCATGGGAGATGCCCGCCTCGTCGAACGCCTTCTTCGACGCGACGCGAAAGGCCTTCGACGACGTGAAGTCCTCCATCTGCGAGACCATCGGGGTCTCGCACGACTCGCCGGTGCCGGCCAGGTACACCGGCGCATGGGGGAGGTCCATCGTCCGAGCGCGCTCGGCGGACGTGACGATGAGCGCGCCGCCACCGTCCGTCACCAGGCAGCACTCGAGGAGGTGCATCGGGTAGGCGACCATGCGGCTGTTCAACACGTCGTCGACGGTGACCAGGTCGCGCATCATCGCCCGCGGGTTCTGGCTCGACCACTGTCGCTGGATGACGGCGACCATGGCCAGTTGCTCATGGGTGAGACCGGTTTCCTTCATGTAGCGGAGAACGCCGATCGGGAACATGGTGGGCGGACCGGTCGGGCCGTAGGGCATTTCGAACTGACCCTGGAGTGAAGCGGCATCGCCGCCCCAGCCGCCGGCGCCAACTCGGCTCTTCCCCGACTCGCCATGGGTGACGAGGACGACCTCGCACATGCCGGCGGCGATGGCGGCGGCCGCATGACGCACATGGAGCATGAAGGAGCAGCCGCCCACGCCGGTGCCGTCGATGTAGGTCGGCGTGATGCCCAGGTAGTGGGCGACGGCGACCGGGCTCTGGCCCGCGCAGGCGACGCCGTCGATCTCGGAGGGGTTGATGCCGCAGTCGGCGATGGCGTTGCGGGCGGCGTCGGCGTGGAGTCCGAGGGTGGAGAGGTGGGGGATGCGACCGAGTTCGGTGGTCTCGGCGGCGCCCACGATGGCGATCTGGCCCTTGACGCTCATGCGATCGGCTCCCAGATCGCGACATGCATGTCGCCCCGCACTTCGAAGGTCACCTGCAGGGGAAGGTCGAGCACGAGCGCCTCGGGCGTCTGGTCGATGCCGGTCAGGTTGCCCATCATTCGTGGGCCCTCCTCGAGCTCGATCACGGCGATGGCGTACGGCGGCTCGAAGCCAGGGGCGGCGCGATGGTTGATCACGTAGGTGTGCAGCGTGCCCCGTCCGCTCACCGCTTCCCATACCACGGCATCCGACAGGCAGCTCGGGCAGAAAGGCCGGGGCGGGAAGTAGTGGCCGGCGTCGCAGGCCGTGCAGCGCTGCAGGCGGAGCTCGCCGGCGGCGCAGCCCTCCCAGTACGGCTCGGTTTCCGGGGTCGACCGGGGGATGGCCTTGGCCATCGGCGGGGCGTTGGTGCTCACGGTCGCAGACTCGCAACCACTTGACCGCTCGGTCAAGTTGGCCGCCTCAGATCTACGCGCGCTTCGGGGCCTTGGATGCCCTCAATCGCGCGTAGATCGCCAGGGCGGGGACGGCCAGCCCGATGCCGCGGGCGATCAGCTGACGCAATTGGTGCTGGCGACGCAGCTTCGACAGGTCGGCGGGCCGACCAGGGAGGGGCTCGGGGAGGCCGGGACGGATGGGGTCGCCGGGTGGCGTCTTCACGTTCTCGAGCGATGGTGGCCAGGTCTCGAATCGGGAGGCGTACGCCGCCGCCAGCGTCGTTGTCTCGGCCGGGCGTTCGTCCGTCGCCTCGACGAACCACCACGACATCGACACCTCGCTCGGTGTCACATCCACGATTCCGTAGCCACGGGACGTGACGTCGACCCACGGCGCGTGTTCGAGACGGCGGACGGTCGCATCCAATAACCGCCAGGCTCCTGGGGCCCGGCTCTGCCCCATCGGCTTCGATGAAACGGCGGGAATGGTGAACTCGACGCCGACGGGTCGCCCGTCGCCATCGCGTGGCCCCTCGAAGGCCCACGACGAGTGGATGTCACCGCTCAGGACGACCGTGCGCCCGCCTGCGTCCGCCCGATCGGCCATCCATTCGACAAGACGTTCTCGCTCGGCCGGGTAGCCATCCCACTGGTCGTCATGGAGGATTCTCCCGTCGATGGCGGCGTAGCCGTTCGGGAGCGCAGCCTCCACCAGACCGGTGGCTGCGGGAAGGGGAAGCACGACCTCGTTCACCACCACGCCTGTGGCCACGATCGCCCACGGTCGCGAGACGTCGTGCAGGCGCTCGCCCAACCAAACCCGCTGCTCGTCGCCGAGAAGTGAGCGCGCCGGATCGTCGCGATCGGGCACGCCATTGGCCTCGTCGCCGGCTTGGCGGTCGCGCCCGCTGAGCCGGGTGTCGAGGAGGAGGATCTCGGCCAGGTCGCCGACCAGGAACGAGCGCCACGTGTGACGCGGCTCGTCGGGATTGCGCAGGCGTGACGGTACCCATTCCTGGCGGGCCCGGAGGGCGGCGAGCGCACGCGCGTCCCAGTCCCCCTGGGTGTCGGGGTCGTGGGCCTTGGCGCCGCCGGTCCAGCAGTTGTCGGCGACGTCGTGGTCGTCGACCAGGAGGCTCATCGGGTGACGGAGGTGCAGCGCCTGGCAGTCCGGGTCCTCCCGGTACTGGGCCAGTCGCTGGCGGTAGTCGTCGAGGGTGACGCACGCATGCGGCGGACGGTGGTCCCGCGCGCCCTTGTGGCCGTCGTCCTCGTAGATGTAGTCGCCCAGGTGGAGAACCAGGTCGACCTCGCGATCGGCCAGGGCCCGATACACGCCGAGGGGCGCGACCGAGAACCGAGCACACGATGCCAACCCGATCCGGAACCGTTCGGTGGGAGCGGCCGGGAGGGTGCGGGTGCGGCCGATGGGTGAGCGCTCGGATCCACACTCGAATCGGTACCAGTAGGAGGTCCCGGGCTCGAGGCCCTCGACGTCGACCGTGACCGTGTGGTCGAGTTCGGTTGACGTGGTGGCTGTTCCCTCGGCGACGACCTCCTTCAGCGCAGGGTCGCAAGCGACGGTCCAGTTCGTGGAGCTGGCACCGGTGAGGCGGGTCCAGATCAGGACGCTGGACGCTCGAGGCTCGAAGGAAGCAGCGGCGTGGAGGAAGACAGGCATCGGTTCTAGGGTGCCCGCGTGATGAAGATCGTGAACCGGGTCACCGAGATGTTGGGCGTGGACCTCCCCATCGTGCAGGCGCCAATGGGATGGATCGCCCGCTCCCAGCTCGCCTCCGCCGTGTCGGAAGCCGGAGGCCTCGGGATCATCGAGACGTCGTCCGGCGAGCTCGACGCCGTGCGGGGCGAGATCGCCAAGATGCGCGAACTCACTTCAAAGCCCTTCGGGGTGAACGTGGCCCAGGCCTTCGTCCGCGACCCGAAGATCGTCGACTTCGTGATCGACCAGGGCGTGAAGTTCGTGACCACCTCGGCCGGCGATCCGAACCGGTACACCAAGCAGCTCAAAGACGCCGGCCTCACGGTGTTCCACGTCGTGCCGACGCTCAAAGGTGCCATGAAGGCCATCGACGCCGGGGGCGACGGGCTCGTCGTCGAGGGCGCCGAAGGCGGCGGGTTCAAGAGCCCGCAGGACGCCGCGACCATGGTGCTCCTCCCCCTCGTCCGCTCGAAGACCGACCTGCCCATCATCGCCGCCGGCGGCATCGTCGACGGGAGGTCGATGGCCGCCGCCTTCGCCCTCGGCGCCGAGG